>DHWR01000102.1:2607-3128 GCA_002413265.1 Chloroflexi bacterium UBA5177 | reverse complement strand
AGAGGCGTGAGCCAGCCGCGGGGGCGCCCGTTTCCACCCGGCAACAAACTTGGTCGGGGCCGGCCACGAGGCAGCCGCAATAAAGCGACGCTAGCGTTGCAGGACATGTTGGGGCAGCATGCCGAGGCGCTGGTGAAAAAGTGTGTCGTGATGGCAATGCAAGGCGACACGACAGCGATGCGGCTGTGCATCGAACGTCTGCTGGCGCCGCGTAAGCAGAGTCCAGTGAAGTTTAAACTGCCACCGGTCGCCACGATCGCAGAACTGGCTCAAGCACAAATCACCATGCTCGAAACCCTCAGTCGTGGGCAGCTTACGCCGGCCGAGGCGGAAACCATTGGCAGTCTGTTCGAGAACCGCCGGCGAATGATGGAGACGGAAGATCTCGCCGCAAGACTACAAGCCCTCGAACAGCGCGCGAGGGAGGAGCGCTCGGAATGACGCACAACTTGACCAGACGGATCCGCAACTTAGAAAGTCTGTACGCAACGCCGAAGCTGGTACGCTCGCCGCTCGTGATG
>DHWR01000102.1:0-2593 GCA_002413265.1 Chloroflexi bacterium UBA5177 | reverse complement strand
CTCGAACAGCGCGACAGGGAGGGGCGCTCGGAATGACGCGTACGTTGATCAGACGGATCGGCAAGTTGGAAAGTCTGTACGCAGCGCCGAAGCTGGTACGCTCGCCACTCGTGATGCTCGTCGAGCGCGAGCAGGAGGGCGAACTCGCACGCGGCGAGCGCGTGGTCGAGGATTGGTTCCGCGACTGCGGCCCGATTGTATGGGCACGTGAGCGCGTGACTACGGAAACAGAGGATGGCGGCCGCCGATGTCCGCCGGGCGGCTATTTGCTCGATGTGCTCGAAAACTTCCACGAGCACTGTTCGTGGCGCAGCAGCACCGGAATTTGTCAGATGTGTAAGGGAACGCCGGTAGGAAATGAGGACCGCAAAAAGACAGGACTAGACACATGATTCGACTGAAAGGTCCCCAAAGGCAAGTATTCTTGAGCCCGCATCGCTTCCGGTTGTTGGTAGCGGGCCGAAGGTTCGGAAAGACCTACCTAGCGAACGTCGAACTCTTTCGCGCCGCTTCCGGCCCGGGTCGAAACGCCTGGTATGTGGCTCCGACCTATAGGCAAGCCAAGCGCATCGCCTGGAATCCACTCAAGCAGCTCACCCGCCCTTACTGGGCCTCGAAGCCGCAGGAAACGGATCTGCGTATCGAACTGAAGGGAGGCGGCACGATTGCCCTGCGCGGAGCGGATCGCTACGACTCTCTTCGTGGTGAAGGCCTCGACTTTGTGGTCCTCGATGAATACGCTTCGATGGCGCCCGCCGCTTGGACGGAAGTACTGCGGCCGGCGCTGGCGGATAGGCAAGGCAAAGCCCTGTTCATCGGTACACCACACGGCTTCAATCACTTTTACGACCTCCGCGAAGCCGCACAGGAGCAATCCGATTGGGCTACCTTCCGCTTCACCACCGAAGAGGGTGGGAACGTATCGGCCGAGGAGCTTCGCAGTGCCCTGCGCGAGCTCGATGAACGAGTGTACCGGCAGGAGTTTCGCGCCAGCTTTGAAAACCTGACTTCGGGGCGTGTCTATTACGCCTTTGACCGGACCGATATCCAGCCCCTCGAGTATGACCCGCGCTTTGCTCTGTGCTGGTCCTTGGACTTCAACATCGACCCGGCCTGCAGTGTTCTGTGCCAGGTTGTGCATGGTCACGTGCAGGTGCTGGATGAGATCGCGCTGCGTGACTCAAGCACCTACGACGTTTGCAAACAGTTTGCATCTCGAACGAGAGAATGGGTCGAGTCGTTCAATCATGGTGCTTTGCCTGTCCACGTATACGGCGACGCCACGGGCGACAGTCGGAAAAGCTCTGCCTCTCGAACGGATTGGCAGATTGTACGCGACTTCTTTGCTGGGAACGGACGGGAGTACAAGGCCACTTTTCGAATTCCCAGCCGCAACCCGGAGGTGAAGGACCGGATCAACTGTGTCAATGCGATCATTTCGAATGCCGGCGGGCAACGCCGCCTGGCGGTATCGCCGAAGTGCAAGCAGTTGATTCGGGATTTAGAACAGGTCTCGTGGAAAACGGATGCGAACGGCAGTTCGATCGGTGATCTGGACCGCTCGGATCGCCTGCGCACGCACCTAAGTGATGCCTTGGGATATCTGATTGTATGGGACTTCCCGATGCGAGCGAAGATAGGCTACCGGCCGGAATGGCTGGGCATGTGAGGGGTATGCGCGCCGATCCTAACTGAAGATGCCCATCGCTGATCCGTTTTGTGATCCGGAAGGATGAGCTTGCTTTTGACGTCTGAATAGAGCGTTCATGGACTCTGGGGTAAAAACCTCAGAGAGGAACACGCTGTCGTGGACGATGCAGTCGAGATGAAAATCGAGAGTCTCAGGAAGTTGAAAGCGGGAGAACTCAGAACACGATATCGCGATCTGTTCGGAGAAGTATCCCCCTCTTTCAATCGTGCGCATCTGTTTCGGCGCATCTCCTGGCGCTTGCAGGCCGAAGCCGAAGGGGATCTGAGCGAGCGGGCACGCCGGCGTGCTTCCCAGCTAGCGAACGATTCCGATCTGAGATTGCGAGCGCCTCGCAGCTTCTGGCACGAGATCGAGCGTGATGGTGAATCTCCGAATCGAGATCCGCGATTGCCGCCCACTGATACGGTCGTCGAGCGCGTCTACCAAGGGCAGATTATCCGGGTGACCGTCCTGGCGAACGGCTTTGAGTACCACGGCAAGAACTATGCCTCGCTCAGCGCGATTGCTCATCGCGTGACCGGCACGCGTTGGAACGGTTTTCATTTCTTCGGCCTCAAGCAGGAGTGGAAGCATGAGTGAGCTTCAGCCTATAGTCCGCTGCGCCATTTACACCCGCAAATCGACCGAAGAAGGACTCGAACAGGAGTTCAATACACTCCAGGCGCAACGCGAGGCAGCCGAAGCCTACATCCTCAGTCAAAAGCAGAACGGCTGGCACACGCTGGCTCAGCGCTACGAGGATGGCGGGTTCAGCGGGGCCAGCCTGGACCGGCCGGCACTCCAACAACTGCTCGCAGATATCCAAGCCCGCAAAGTCGATTGCATAGTGGTTTACAAAGTGGATCGACTCAGCCGTTCCTTGCTCGACTTCGCCCGCCTGCT
>DHWR01000319.1:2705-3052 GCA_002413265.1 Chloroflexi bacterium UBA5177 | reverse complement strand
GACCGAATCCTCATGCCTGACGGTACAACTCAGATCGAGTTCCGGCAGGAAGACGGAAGCACGAATGATGTTGTGAACAGGGTCACCGAGACCGGACTGTTCCAACCAACTGTCTACCTCCGATTGGCGAAGACGGGGACCGTGTACCAGGCCTACTACAGCTACGACAACACGATCTTTACCCCGCTGGGCCCGGCGCCTTTGAATACGCCAACCACGACCACTACGGCCCCGACTGCTACCAGCACGCCGACGAATACGCCGACGAACACACCGACGAACACGCCGACGGCGACCGCAACTGGAACGCTTACCCCGGTGACCTCAACTGCAACCGGTACGGCGAC
>DHWR01000319.1:2014-2543 GCA_002413265.1 Chloroflexi bacterium UBA5177 | reverse complement strand
CAGAATCTGGTTCCCGCGGACTTTGATTGGTTCCGCATCGGGCCCAACTCACTGACGCCGGTGCCGACTGCTACCGCCACCAGCACGGCGACAGCGGTCAATACGGCGACGGCGGTCAACACGGCGACCTCGGTGCCGACCGACACCGCAACGGCGACGGCGACTGCTACAGCGACCTCCACCGATACACCCGTGCCAACGGCTACCTCGCTGCCCAAACCGGCGGTGCTCGGGTTCGGCTACGTGTCGGTCTGGTATCACTTCATCAGCGTCGGGCACAAGCAGCATCTCCAGGTGCAAGCTAAGAGCCACAGCAAGCACGGCATCTGGGTGACGGTGCAGTTCCCGAGCGGACTGACGAAGCGGTGGTACACGGAGACGGATAACCACGGACTGTGGAAGACGGATTTCGTGATCCCGGGTGGGAGCACCAGCAAGAAGTCCAACCGGGCGCTGGTGACCTTCCAGCTGTGGAAGGGCAAGCGCACCGCCAAGACCTTCTCCAGCTTCTACGTGGTTCGCTAGGCTA
>DHWR01000319.1:465-1814 GCA_002413265.1 Chloroflexi bacterium UBA5177 | reverse complement strand
GACTCTGATCGAAGGGGAGATGGTCGCCATGTCGATGGACGATCTTCCACTCGCCGTGCTCGCGGCGATAGACATGTGTAACCCGAAGGACGTTCGGCTCTGGAGGAGCGCCATCGACGGAGACGGTCTGGCGTTCGTAGCCGACTGTATATGCGAGGTCACCGCTGACCCCCGCGGCAAAGAGCTCAAATTCATACTCGCTGCCATTGGAGAATCGCGACGCGACCCAGAGGAAGGTACTACTTACGTCCTCCCATCCGCTTTTGCACGGCCCCCAACCTCCGAACAGCGTCACCGGATCCTGTGTCGACCACATCTCCATGCGCGGCGCCACATCGCCATTGTGTAACGCTTCTTCCGCCTCAATCTGGCGCGGGATAGTCGTCGCGAGAAAGTCGTCGAGCTCGCTCGCTGCCTCGCCCTTACCGTTGGTCAACTCCGTAGAATCGATCACGCTCTCCACGACCACTCCTCCTTATATATTAGGGTTATACCCTATTCGATAGGGTATCATGGTATTGATATGACGTCAAGCATGAAATCCCGCCGTGCGTATCATTCCCCTCGCCGTGAGGAACAGGCACGACAGACACGGCGCGCCATCCTCGAGGCTGCGCTCCCTCTCTTCGCCGAGCAGGGATATTCCGCGGCCTCCCTAGCTGAAATCGCCAGGGCGGCTGGGGTTGCGCTCAAGACAGTGGAGGCCGCGTTTGGGACGAAGGCAAAGCTGTTGACTGCCCTGTGGGATGTCTCGATTGTGGGCGACGATGAGGCGATCCCGCTGGCGGAGCGCGAGTGGTTCCGAGAGATGCTGGCGGAGTCGGATCCACGACGGCAGCTCGAGCTTCATGCGCGCAACGCCCGCGGGATCAAGCAGCGCTTGGGAGCTCTCACCGAGGTGATGCGGCGGGCAGCGCAGTCCGACCCTGAGATCGACGCGCGCTGGCAAATTGTCCAGGATCAGTTCATGGAGAACCAGACGATGGTGGCTGAGAGCTTGGCAGCCAAGGACGCGCTGAGGCCGGAGCTGGACGCGGCAGCTGCGGCAGAGATGCTGTGGACCCTGAACCATCCCTCCCTCTACTACCTCGTCGTCCATGAGCGCGGCTGGGCCGAGGACCAGTACGAGCGCTGGCTAGCAGATTCATTTGTCCATCAGCTCCTGCCATGAAGGTGGGAGTTTGTGCAGATTGCAACTTGTCAGGTTTATCAGAGCTCTGATAAGCTGACAGACGTTGTCCCCTTGCAATGGAGCTGTTGGAGAGCATCATGTTCGGACGCATCGCTCACTTCATCTATCGCCGCCGCTGGCCGGTCCTTGGCGTTTGGTTCGTCATCCTCGTAGTCGG
>DHWR01000319.1:0-185 GCA_002413265.1 Chloroflexi bacterium UBA5177 | reverse complement strand
GGCGTCATGGCGTCGCAGGTTGGGTCGGTGCTCGGACCCGGCGATTTCGTCAACAAGGGCAGCGATTCCTACAAGGCCTCGCTACTCCTCGACACGAAGTTCCATCAGAACGACCAGAAGGTTTCTCTGGTCGTCATGCACAATCCTCAGAGCACGGTGGGGTCGCCATCCTTCCGCGCTTCGGT
>DHWR01000111.1:6103-6499 GCA_002413265.1 Chloroflexi bacterium UBA5177 | reverse complement strand
GCTGGCTGAGCGCGGGAGACGTTGTGCTCATTCCTGGAGGCGCCTACGTCGAGATTCTCGTCTGGCCTTTGCGCAGAGGGGTGGACGGTACTGTCGATGCTTTCATTGCGGAGAGCGGCCTGCGGGTCGTGCCGCTGACCGCGGACATTGCTCGGCAAGCGGCGAACCTGCGAGCAAAGCACGCCTCACTCCGACTCCCGGACGCCCTTGCACTAGCGACCGCGGTAACCCATGGGGCAAGTTTTCTGACTCTGGATCACAGCCTTCAGCGCATCTTCGACGACTTATCGAGCCGTGCCTAATCAGCGCAGCTGGATGACGTTGTTACCTCTCCGCCTGTTCCGCGTGCTCGAGGAGGTAACGTTGTACCCATTCTTCGGTCTGGCCATCGGACTG
>DHWR01000111.1:0-5858 GCA_002413265.1 Chloroflexi bacterium UBA5177 | reverse complement strand
AGGGATGGAGCATATTTCGTTCGAAGAATTGTTCCCAGTTCCTTGAGTCTTCCTCGAGAAAGCGGATCGCACCCGAAATGGCTTCGGCATCGTAGGCGGCGGGTTTGGAGGAGGAGTCCATGCTGCGCCACCGCCCAGTTTGACCGGCACGGACCAGTGAGATGGCCTGGCGAAGGCGATCGGCACGCGTGAGGTAGACGTATCTCGGATGGTGCAGGGTCGAGGCGAAGATTTGGGACAGGGACTGACCCGGCAGGCCGAGGACCTCCGGGAGCTCTCGTTCGAGCCGCTCGGTCTGATACCACATCAGCTTTAGAGCGAAGACGCCATTATCTCCACTACCTGCCTCGAGAACTCGCGGCCAGCGTTGGCTTAGGGATTCGGGCTCGGTACCTGGTTGGTCCCAGAGATGTTCGAATGGCCCGCCCGCGAACCCGAGAGAAGCCAGAAGCTCGCACAGCAGATTGCTTCCACTCCTCGGGGTAGCGCAGATGATGTAGTTCTTCAGTCACGCACCTGGAAATTGCGGATGGCGGCGGCGAGCAGGATGAAGCCGAAGCCCAGGAGGATCAATTCCTCCACGGCAATGTTGAGCCTGATGCCGAAGAGCGTGATGGCGAGTCCGTTGACGATGAAATCGGGGACGCCAGATCCACTGAGCACCACCCGGCGCAAGGGATCAACGCCGTAGGCGGCGGGATCAAGACGCGTCAAGACGGTCATCCAGCCGGGAAGGCGGCTCAACGGGAAGAGTGCTCCGGAGAGGAAGAACATCGGCATCATCAAGAAATTCATCACCATCTGGAAGCCCTGGATGCTGCGGATGCCGGATCCCACGGCGACTCCCAGCGCACTCAAGCTGAAGGCCAGGGCGAAGGTTAGAGGGATCACTTCGAGAACCAGCAGCGGTGTGAGCTTCACGCCGACGAAGGGAGCGAGCACCAGGATGATCAGGCCCTGGATCATGGCCTGCGTGGTGCTGCCCAAAGTCTTCCCTATCGCCACGGCGGAGCGGTTGATGGGCGCCACGAGCACTTCTTTAAGGAAGCCGAACTCACGATCCCAGACTATCGACATCGCTCCGAAGATGGCGGTGAAGAGCACGGCCATGCTCATGATCCCAGGGAACATGAACTGTTGATAGCTCAGCGACGAGCCGCCGTTGCCGAAGGTTCCGGCGCCACGCAGGCTCGAGCTGAGTCCTGTGCCGAAGATGACCAGATAGAGGAGCGGCTGGGCCAGAGAGGCGCCGACGCGCCAGCGGTCCCGCCAGTAGCGCAGGACGTCCCGATACCAGATGATGTAGACGGCACGTAGGCTGGCGCCGCGCACGTTCACGGCGCCACGTCCCGCGCTTACCTGCGGCAGCGCTGTTTCGCTCATCGGCGTCTGCCTCCCCAGCGGCTGGCCATGCTTCGCAGGTGATCGAGGTTGCCCGCCTCCTCTTCGCGAATGGTCCGGCCGGTGAGCTTGATAAAGACGGTATCCAGGCTGGGCCGGCTTAGACTCACCGTGCTGACCGGAATAGAAAGCTTACGAAGCAGCAGGGGAAGGAAGCTGGCGCCATCCTCCACCTCCATTCGTAAGGCGCCGTCGGCTACGTGGGGCTCGAGCTCAAACATCTGCCGGATCTCCTCCGCTGCAACTGCGTTATTGTCGGTCGTCACCGTGACGATGTCTCCGCCCACCTGGGCCTTGAGCTGATCGGGGGTGCCCAGCGCGACGATGGAGCCGTGGTCGATGATGGCGATCCGGTCGCAGAATTCGGCCTCGTCCATGTAGTGCGTCGTCATGAAGATAGTGATGGCCTCGCGGCGCCGCAGCCCGTGCAGATACTCCCAGATGCGCGCCCTGGTCTGCGGATCAAGCCCCAGCGTGGGCTCGTCGAGGAAGAGCACCTGCGGGTAATGGAGCACGCCGCGCGCGATCTCCAGCCGCCGCTTCATGCCTCCCGAGTACGTCTTCACGGGCGACGAGGCGCGATCGGTGAGCTCCACCATCGCCAGAGCTTCATCGATCCGCTCGCGACGGATGCTGGAGGAGAGCCCGTAGAGGTAGGCGTGAAACTCGAGATTCTCTCGTGCCGTCAGCTGGTCGTCGAGCGACGGGTCCTGGAAGACGAGGCCGATGCGGGCTCGCACCCCTCCTGGATCTTCCTCAACATTCAGCCCGGCGACCGAGGCGCTTCCGGAGGTTGGCTTGAGCAAGGTCGCGAGGATGCTGATGGTGGTCGACTTCCCTGCCCCATTTGGCCCCAGAAAGCCGAAGATCTCGCCTTGCTGCACCTCCAGGTCGATGCCGCGCACCGCCTCGATCTCCCCATAGCGCTTGACGAGGTTGTGCACCTCGATAGACGAGGTCTTCATACCGCTCTGGTGTGAGCTGGGCTTCCAGCGGGTCGCGCGCATGTCACCATGTCGCATCGTATCAAGCACAGGACGGAGGGTTTATTACTCCGTGGGGGCGCCGAAGTTTCAGGTGCCGCGCCGCATCTCTTCGACGACCACGGAGTGGAGAGTAGGCAGCGAGTCCTGCACCGTGCTCCAGACGCGGCCCATGTCCAGGTCGAGGTAGCCGTGCGCAGCCACGTTGCGAAAGCCATAGATGGAGCGCCACGGAACCTCCGGATGCCGCGCCATCAGTTCGTCGGACAGCTGTCTGGCCGCGTCCGCCAGGGTTTCGAGCCGACGCAGGACCGCGTCCTGGACCATGGAGTCGTGCAAGAAAGCCTCCGCTCCTTCACGGCTGTACTGAGCGATGAGAGCAATGCTCTCATCAATGTACGCGAGGAGATCGTCGTCCCTCTCGCCAACCGTCAGAGTGAAATGGCTTCGCGCTGGATGCGCTCTGCAGCCCGTGAGGGCGCCGTAATCTCCACCACGTTCACATCACGTCCCAGGGCGTCCTGAAGATCGAGGATGAGCCCGCTCAAATCGAGCATGTTTCGCCCCGCTTCCAGCTCGACAACAAAGTCGACGTCGCTCTCGGGACGGGCCTCGCCGCGAGCGACGGAACCAAAGACCCGAACGTTGCGCGCGCCGTGCTTCTCGGCTATGCCGAGAAGGTGCTCACGCTGTTGTCTGAGTGTCTCCATCGTCGGGACGACCTGGCGAGCCAGATAGTCGCGCAGAGCCTGCTCGAAAACCTCGTACTCCTTGCGGCCGCTCTCAGCTGCGCGCACCTTCGCCGCCCGCAACAGCTCGTCGTCGATGTATACCGTCGTTTTGCGTTTCACACGCTCATTTTGCCGTTTTGACAGAAAAAAGGCAACGGCACAGCCGGGGGCAAGGACGAGTTCGGGAGAGCGCCACCTGTGAACGCGAGCCATTGCTTCGAAACGAAACGCAGATTCGCCTCCTTATATAGAGAGGCACCGCTTTTTGGTTTGAGTGCGTCTTGGAGGTGCAATGTCAGGCCGGCCACGAGGAAGCCCACCAACAGCAGTCGGTCCGTCAGGAGATACGTCGTTCCTACCCCAAGCGCGGCGACGGCTCGAGTTAGATGCGTCCCGGTGGCAAATGGCGATCTGGCTTTCGTTAGCGGCTGCGACGGCACGTCCATCGCTGGCGGCCATTTACGAAACCGCGGCCAGCGCCTTCAAAGCGTGTCGGGCAAGCGCGGATGGCGCCTGATCCACGACTCGTTGGACGTCGGCGGTTGTGCCGCCGGCTCCCACGATGACCGCGGCTACCTTCCGTGGAGTGAGCAGGTGATCTCGTGCATGGGCGTCGGAGTTGACGACTATTGGAGCACCTGCCTGCTGAGCGACGTGGAAGACATGCCCGTTGGCATATGATGCGTGCACCAGCGCTGACAGCTCGAGAAACACGCCGTTGCGTGCGGCCATGAATGCGTCCGCCCGAGTCAACAGTCCCGGGTGGGCGAGGATGTCGATGTTCCGGGAGCGTACCGCGGCAGCGTTGGTACCCGAATACACGTCGAGCATGAGGCACTCACCGTGCGCCACGACCATCTGTGCTCCGGCCCCGCGAACCTCGCGGGCAATGCGATCCATCACGGCGGGTTCGAAGTCGGTAATCTCCACTCCTGCCAGCAGGCGCACGCTCGTGTCGGGACTCAGCCGATCGACCTCGGCCCGCACGGTTACTGCAACCTCACGGTGGTCGGTGGTCGGATCCACGTGGTCGGTGATGGCCAGCACATCGTAGTCGTTTCGTTCGGCCGCGCTGACCAGCTCCTCGAACGACAAACTTCCGTCACTCAAAGTGGTGTGACTGTGCAGGTCTGCAAGCACCGTTTTCCTCCTAGGGTGAGCCTCTGCTTGACTTCAGCATAGAGAGGGCGAGTTACAGCCGTGTTGCGGAAGCGCGAACGTTTCGTAAACATTCCGTTTGGCGCGGGGCTGTGCCGTGTGACTCAGATGGCGGGTTGGCTATCGTTGTCACGTGCGGTCGACGATGTGGCGCTGCGTATTGTCTCGGCCAGCAGGTCCAAACCTGGGCCTTCCCAACGGAGTCGGAACTCCTCATAGCACGTTTGGCGCTCCGACACTTTCTCACCGAGCAGGCCGATGAGCCCAAGGCGTTGCCGGTCTCGGGCGCTGGCGTTCAGCACGGCACGCAGGCGATTGCTCCGCTCAGCCCTCGTCTCCGCCGCTGCCATGACCTCAACAGCATCCTCATGGACTCGGACATCGAGCGCCTGGAGACGTTGCCGAAGCATGTCGGCCAGTACATCGAGGTCGTGAATGGTGCCCAGGCTCTCCTGAATATCGGTCAGGACGTTGAGTGTCTCCTTAAGGTCGGGAAAGCAGAGCACGAACAGCTCAAGCGCGTAGCGCAACCGCTTGGCTGCAATACGCATGTTGTGCAGGTCGACCACTTGCGAAGGGTCGCCGATGGCCGACCGCCAGGAGAGGAATTCCGCCAGCCGCGCTTCGATGACGCGGGCACCGTTCTCACGGAAGGTCTGTTTGGGCTTGATGTTGGGGATGCGTGCCGCACCCGCCATCACGAGGTCTCCAGGGCAACCGCGCCCAGGAAGCGCCTGGGCAGGCCACTCTCTTCGGCTTGCGTCAGCGTTAGCTTGAGATTTTCTCTGGCTCCCTGCCGGTGCTGGCGCAAATCCTCCAGCATGGCCTTCAGCACCAGCTGTTGCGAGCGCGGGCGGTCGCGCCGATCGCGTTCGAGACGCTCCTGAAGCACGTCCAGGTCGCGCACCTCTCCCAGCGCATCGGCCACGAGCTTGATCTCTGCCCTGAGCTCTCGATACTGTTTCCGCGAGAAGACGTCCCGGAAGATTTCCAGGGCGGCCCTGAGGCGGCGAGAAGCCACTCGCATGTCATGGACGCCTTCGATGTCCTTGCCCTTGAGCGCCTCGGCCCGAAAGGACATCATCTCGTCGAAGCGGGTCCACAAGATTTTGCCCGCGGCCTGCCGGAAGCTGTCATCGCAGCTGAGACCGGGGACCTCCCTGGCGCGAACCATCAGGCTGCTCGGGCAGGGGTTGTACGCCCGAATATGTTCATGGTCGAATCGTATCAGTCTTCACCATGGGCCGGGTCGAGGAGAAGAGTGAGGTAGGTGGGCTCGTAGGGAGCGGCCCGCGCGCGTCCCACGCGGGAGCACCGGGACCCAAAGCGGATCCCCACTCGGGGCGATCCCCACGCCCGTTGGGCCGCGGTGGGCCCGTCGGGCCGAATACCTTGGTGGCAAATTGTCAGCCAGCCACGAGGTCCAGGGACCTCGCCAATCCGAGGGACTGGCATACGGCCAGTTCTCTCGTGAGCTATGCAGGCAGGCGAGGCGGAGGATGAAGCAGGAAATCGACCAGCGCGATGGCAAAGCACACGAAGAGGATCCAGCCCAGACAGAAGATGAAGACTTGCGTGTCTTGGA
>DHWR01000125.1:17259-17520 GCA_002413265.1 Chloroflexi bacterium UBA5177 | reverse complement strand
GGGGGTTAAGAACTCGATGATCGTCAGTCTTGGCGAGAGCCTGATCGATTTCACGCCCGTCGAGAAGGATGGCCGGCTGGTCGGCTTTCATGTGCACCCTGCAGGCTCCCCTTACAACGTGAGTGTCGGCATGGCTCGTCTCGGTTATGCTGCCGGCTTCGCGGGCCGCCTGTCTCGAGATTTTTTCGGCAAAATACTGGCCGAGCACCTCGACAGTAACTGTGTCGTCACCGAGCTGGTGCAGAAAGGCGACGAGCCGAG
>DHWR01000125.1:15236-16969 GCA_002413265.1 Chloroflexi bacterium UBA5177 | reverse complement strand
TGCACTTCGGCTCGATCAGCCTGCTCTATGAACCCTCAGCCTCGAGCATCCTCGGATTGGTTCGAAGGCTGAAGGGCCGCGTCCCCCTGACGTTTGATCCAAATCTCAGGCCTTCCCTCGTGACGGACTGGAAGGCATATCGCGCCACGGTGCGGGAGTGCCTGGCGCTTGCCGACTTGATCAGAGTCAGCGAGCGCGACCTCGAGGCTTGGGGAGAGACCGAGCCTTGGGAGTGGCTCTCGGATGACGGGCCCGCAGCGATTGTGGTCACGCGAGGGGCCGAGGGCAGCCGGCTCTACCGTCAAGGCGAGACCCTGGACTGTCCGCCCACGACGTGTCGGCTGGTTGACACAGTGGGGGCCGGTGATTCGTACACGTCCGGTCTGTTAGTGGCTTTGGCGGAGCGTCACTGTCTTAGTCGCGCCGGCATCGCTGTCCAGGACTCCGAGTCCTGGCTGGAGGTCATGCATTTCGCCTCGACAGCGGCCGCCCTAACCTGCGAGAGGGTGGGAGCGGATCCACCGCGAAGAGAAGACGTCCTGGCGCGACTGTAGAAGCTAGCCGACGTCGATACGTCCTCCGCGACTCAGCGCAGGCGACTAACCAGCAACGCTCCCAGGTGAAGAAATGCAGACGGTGACATTTGTACGCCCTTGAGACTTGTGTACCAGAGTTCCAAGGCCACGTTGTCACTGCGGAATACGACCTCTTCGGATGTCTTCCCGGCATAGGCGACAGAAGCGTTTCCAACTCGGGAAGTCACCTTGTGCGCGGAGAATGACGTCGCGTTAAACACGGCCGATCGCACCAGCTCACGATAGGCCTTATCGGCGACGCCGGCGCTTTTATAAAGGAACGAGCAGAGACGCATTGTGGACACCGGATTGCTGGTCGAGCTGAAGCTCTGGATCAAGGCCAGGCGATACTTCCCGGCGATGATACTCGGTGGGCTGCAGTCGTCATCGTACTTCCCGAACGGCCCCTGAACCTTGACCTTCAAGAACGGCACGTAGGCGGTGTACGTTCGCGTGTTTGCGGAGCTGAAATTCCTTGGAACTTCTTTCACGCGCAGCACGGCATTGCCGAGACCGCTGTGCGCCAGCGCGGGAGATGTGGACGCGGCTAGGGAGAGCAACAATATCCCGACCGTAACCTGCCTGATCGCCTTGCGGAACATGACCTACTCCCTCGCTGACTGCGATAGACCATAGTAGGCTGTGGCGCGTTCTCGAACCGCGAAGACATCGCCACGGCATGAAGTAGCATGCTTTCATGACCTCGCTGGAAGTAACCCGCGAGACTTTGGACGAGCGAGCGAATGGCAGCGCCGCCTACGAATGGACGTTTCGATCCGGCAAGCATGGAGCGGCGTTTCGAGTGGACCTGCAGCAAAGAAAAAGCGACGGAAAGTGGTACACATTTGTTTTGGAGCCGGATCACGCAAAGGACTGGTCAAAGCTGGTACGAAAGCCATGGGGGTACTCAAGCGGCACCGTGAAACGTCCTGCTTTCGAGTCTCGAGAGGAAGCGCTTTCACACGCAGAGGGGCAGATACGCGAGCTGCTCTCGCGCCTTCCAGACTTTTCCTCCCCCTAGAAACAAATGCCGTTACTTC
The DNA here is from genome assembly GCA_002413265.1 of Chloroflexi bacterium UBA5177. Lineage (GTDB taxonomy): Bacteria > Chloroflexota > UBA5177 > UBA5177 > UBA5177 > UBA5177. Next base: position 15,354 of record DHWR01000125.1, on the reverse strand, counting down.
GGCCGTGCACTGAAGTCGGAATACCGTTCCACGAGCGCGCCCATCGGGTTGCGGTAGTACCCGCCGGGGTCGATTGGCGGTAGGACTACAGCAGGCGGGCGCGCCACCAACGGCTGCG
>DHWR01000125.1:14288-14966 GCA_002413265.1 Chloroflexi bacterium UBA5177 | reverse complement strand
ACGGCGGCGTCTCCCAGAGCTCGATTGGTCAGGACCAGACGTTAGTCTATGTGGGCGCCAGGCAGGTAGACGCAGCGGGAATGGGAAGGGGAGCCGCTTGCACCCACGCCCTGCGGTCTGAGAGTCGCTGCGGTGGCGAACGCGACGAGGAGGATCGTGGCGAATGACTTCGCGGTGGTCTTCCTTTCAGATATGCGGTGTGCCGCTTACATGAGGTCCAGTCTGCTCCGCGTTCAAGGGGTGACGAGTCGCAAGCGGCACAGGGACCGGCACAGCAAGCTGCACAATCAACAGCGCTTGATAATGCGTGGTACTATCCGAGCATTCAGCGGTATTTCCAGGACTGACAGGGTCGAGGACCGTCATGATTCCGCACCAGGTTGCGCCCTTCGGCGAGCAGCTCAGGCGGTATCGGCGAGAGCGTGGCCTCACGCAGGAGGAGCTAGGTGAGCTGGCGGGACTCAGCGCCCGCGGCATCCGAGCCTTAGAGTCGGGAGCGCGAGGCCACCCGAACAAGGACACGGTACGCCTGCTGATGGCTGCGCTCGACCTCTCGTCCGACGAGCGCGCCGTTTTCCAGCAGCAGGCGACGGCTGCCGCTGCCCTCGAGGGGGAGACCCGCACGTTCCTCATTGCCGACGTGCGCGATTACACAAGCTTCACCGTGGAGCATGGCGA
>DHWR01000125.1:10962-14063 GCA_002413265.1 Chloroflexi bacterium UBA5177 | reverse complement strand
CATTCTCCCCGCCCCCCCGCCATGCTCTCCGTGCCGCAACGGTCTTGCAGCAGACATTCAAGCAGGTCTCTGAAGAGGCGCGGTCCTTTCCGCTCAACGTAGGGATAGGGCTGGATGCCGGTGAGCCGATTCCCGTCCGTGGGGGATATCGCGGAGGCGCACTCAACCTCGCCGCTCGTCTCTGTTCGATTGCTGGAGCAGGCGAGATCCTAGCATCCGAGACGGTCATCGGTCTGGCCAGGAGGACCGAGGGACTGGTCTTCGTCGATCGAGGACCCGTGCGCCTGAAGGGCCTTGATAGTCCAGTGCGCGTGGTGCAGGTCGCGGCCGTGGGAGAACTACCGGACACCCTTCCTCCGCTTCAGACTAGCTTGGCGATGCATCCCAACAACCTGCCCGATGACCCAACTCCCTTCATAGGCAGGGAGCAGCAGGTTGCTGAGATTGCCACACTTCTCCATCAGCCAACCGTGAGACTCGTCACCTTGACTGGGCCAGGAGGGACCGGCAAGACCAGACTGGCGATGCAGGTCGGCAACACTGTCCTGTACGGCTTCCGTGACGGTGTTTTCTTCTGCGATCTCTCGCCACTCCCCGACTCAAGCCTCGTGACTTCCGCCTTGGCCGAAGTATTGAGAGTGAAGGAGCAGCCTGGCAAGGATCCCCTCCAGGCCCTCGTCGAGTTCCTGGGAGAGAAAGACGTCCTGCTGATTCTCGATAACTTCGAGCACGTGCTGGACGCGGCCCAGACCGTAGCGAACGTCCTTGATCAGTGCAAGCACCTCCGCGTCCTCGTCACCAGTCGAACGCCCTTGCGTCTCAGGCGGGAGCACGAGTATGCGGTGCCTCCACTATCGCTGCCCGACCCAAAGAGCCTTCTCGACCTTGCTCATCTGGCACACTACGAGTCCGTCGCGCTCTTCGTCGAGCGAGCCGAAGCGGCCAAGAACTCCTTCACCCTCAATCCGGAAAACGCTCCGGCGGTGGCGGAAATCTGCGCTCGACTCGATGGCTTACCGCTTGCTATTGAGCTTGCCGCGGCACGGATCAAGCTCTTCCCGCCCCAGGCGCTCCTGCAGCGGCTCGGCAGCCGGTTGAAGCTCCTTACCAGCGGAGCACGAGACCTTCCTGAACGCCAACGGACGCTGCGCGGCGCCATCGACTGGAGTTACAACCTGCTCGATGAAGGGGGCCAGGCGTTATTCGCTCGGCTGAGCGTCTTTGTCGGCGGCTGGTCCTTCGAGGCGGCTGAGGCGGTGTGCACGCTTGAAGCAGATCTCCCGATCGACGTCATCGACGGAATCGGCTCGCTGGTTGAGAAGAACCTGGTACGGCAGGCGGGAGAGAACGAGCCGCGCTTCACTATGCTGGAGACCATCAGGGACTACGCTGCTGAAAAGCGCGTGGAGCGACTCGAGGAGGAGAGGATCAGGCAAGCCCATGCCACCTACTTCCTGCATCTCGCCGAGGAGGCGGAGCCGCAGCTGACCGGGGAGGACCAGCGCACCTGGGTGGAGCGGCTTGCAACCGAGTACGAAAACCTCCGCGCCGCTCTTGCCTGGTACGCGGCTGCGCCTGGCTCCGGCGACGAGAGCCTTCGTCTTGCCGGGGCACTTTCCCTGTTCTGGTTCATCCGTGGCCTTTACCGCGACGGTCTCCACTGGCTCGAGAAAGCGCTGGAGCAAGCCGAAGGCGAGAGTACACTCCCGCGTGCCCGTTCGGCGTGGGGAGCGGGCTTTCTGTGGACTCTGCTCGCGAACCAAGAGCGGGCCAGTACATTGATCGAGGAGAGCCTTGCGCTCGCGCGCAACCTCGGCCACGAATCCCTTGTCGCCCGTTCCCTCAATTTGCTTGGCTTCTTCGCCTTCCTCCGAAACGAACCGACACGTGCTCGCGAGCTGTTCGAAGAGAGCGTTGAGTTAGCGCGCCGGGCTGACGATCGCTGGTGTCTCGCCGACGCGCTCGGCACATTGGGCTCGATATATCCCCTGCAGGGCGATTTCGATCGCGCTGAGGCGGCAGGCGCGGAGGGGCTTGCGCTGGCCAGGCACCACGATGACCTCGGCGGGATTCGAATGGCGCTCTTCGGGCTTTCCCTCGCAGCGGCACGCCGTGGCAATCTAGCCGCTGCGCGAACACGGGCTGACGAAGGGCTCGCGATCTGCCGCGAAATCGGCGACCCGTGGTTCGTATCCTACTTTCTCTGGATTCTTGCTACGGTTGCGACCTCTTCAGGCGATTACAGGAAGGCGCGACGCGACGCGGACGAGAGCCTGCAGGTCGCGCGGGAAATAGAAGGCCCGCTTCTCGTGGTCTGTTCGCTCGAGGCGTCCGCGGCTGTTGCGCGCGGCGAAGGCAATGACGAGCTGGCGGAATCGCAGCTCAGGGAAGCTGAGCAGATCGGCCGGAGCGGAATGATTCCGTACTCGTATCACTCAACAGTTCTGCGTGGTCTCGGCGAACTGGCAGCCGCTCGAGGCGACCTTGCTCAGGCAGGCGTCCACCTCGAAGAGTCCCTCTCGCTCGCCCGCCAGATCGGTGATCTCTGGTCAGTCGCACGTTCGTTGGCGAGCTTTGTCGAGCTTGAAGAGCAACGAGGAGAGCTCGACTCCGCAAAGACGTGCGCTCACGAAGCCATCAGACTCCAGATGCAGATTGGAGACACGCTCGGAGTGGCCGGCACGCTCGAGCGCCTGGCGTCGATCTTCCTTCATGAAAGCGGGAGCGAGCCCGCTGCGCGCCTTGTCGCCGCGGCGCGTAGTCTGCGGGAAACGCTCGGCGCGCGAATCACAACGTCGGCAGACGCCGGCCAGAACACGCCGGCGCTCAGTCTGGAAGAAGCTGTGGCCTACGCACTGCACGAGACGCACGCTGAGGCATGAAGCGTCGTAGTGGTCCAGGTCTCCGTCGAAATCGATCGGACGAATGGGGCAGTGCCACCACTCTCCTGAGACCGGGCACCGAGTCCAATGTCGTTACCTGGGCAGCGCGCTGAAGTCGGCATACCGCGCCACCAGCATCCCGACAGGGTCGCGGTAGTACTCCTCAGGATCAACTGGGTCTAGGGCGACAGCCGGAGGGCGCGCCACCAACGGCTGCGT
>DHWR01000125.1:0-10700 GCA_002413265.1 Chloroflexi bacterium UBA5177 | reverse complement strand
CCGAAGAAACGCTCGTGGCGCCAGTCTCGGTACGGCGGCGTCTCCCAGAGCTCGGGGCTTGTGTCGGCAAAGCACCACATCATGGCTCCAGTTGCCCCAACGGCCAGCAGCCGGGGGAGCACCGCCTCGACGTATGCAGCCATATCCTCCTCAGACGCCATGAACTGCCGCATCGGCCTGCCTTTATAGCCCTCCCATTCCCATACCTGTGAAGGCTCGCCTGGCGCTACCGTACAGCCACCCCATTCCTCCATCAGCACCGGCTTGCCCGACAAAGCCTCCACGAGGGCACAGCTGTACGGAGCCATATCGGGGTCAAGCGGCCCTCTCGCCCAATCGGAGTACATGGGGTAGCTGTGCATCACGGCGACGTCCGTCTCGGCGAACACCTCGTTCACTCGCAGGCCGTTGTCCCGGCACAAGCTGTCCATATGCAAACCGCAGGTCACCGGGCGTGACGGATCAAGTCCATGGATCAGAGTCACCATCTCGCGCACCCACGCACGACCCGCCTCGTGGTCGGCAGGCCAGGCGAAAAGGTCCGGCTCGTTTCCCAGATTCCACATCCATACGCCCGGATGGTCGCGCAGCTCGCTAACGACGGTCGTAAGGAGCAACTGCTCCGCGGCCAGTGCCGATCGGTCGCTGAAAAAGTTCCTGTAAGCGCTATCCATTAGCTGCTCGTCGCTCACCATCGGACGTTCGGTGGTCACGATCGGCTCGCCGATCAGCCAACGCGGCGGCCAGTTCGGCCCGCTCGCGTGCCCCACGAAGAACGTCACGTCCAGGCCCAGCCCCTGTTCGGCGGCGCAATCGGCGACGGTGCGCAGACTACCCAGGCGCTCCGATGAGACTGTGTCCGGCGTGGGTTGGAAGTCGTCCCACATCAGAAAAATGCGCACCTTGGTCAGCCCGAGCTCGCGCAGTAGGGCGAAATCCTCGTGCACCTCACCCGCATCAAAGTGCTGCCACCAATACAGCGCTTGACTGCGAGGATGGTAGTTCACTCCCAGGACAAACGCATCGTCGACCATCATGATTTCAATCGTCCTTCACAACCGCCACGTCTGACCTGCCGTCATCGCGACCACCCGCCACAACCCATTCGCCCGAGTTGGCGTGGGTTCCAAGCACCCGCGCCTATGCCCGCTTCCTGGTCTCCACCGGCAGCTGACTCAGCAACGACGTCCTAGCAGAACATAAACGTCGTCATGCCCCGCAGGCACCTGGTCCACCGCGTAGCCCTCTTTCTCGAGCAGCGAGCGTGTCTCCTCTTCCGACAGCCGAAGCTCGACTGGAGGGCCGTGCTCTGTCGCCCGCTTGTGCCACTCGACGACGACCACGCGGCCATCTGACCTGAGGAGGCGTGTGACTTCGTGCAAAAAGCCCTTCGGCTCGGAAGCATGGTGCAGCACGAATCCGACCAGCGCAGCATCGGCGATGTGGTCCGCTAGTGGAATGCTCAGGTCCTCCGATTTCACCACACTGACGTTTCCGATTCCCTGGGCCTTCACGAGCTCACTGAGCTCCTCTATCATGATCGGCTCGACGTCGATGGCGAGCACCTTGCCCGAGGTACCGACTCGTCTCGACAGTGGAACCGTCCAGAACCCGGTTCCCGCCCCCACGTCGATCACCGTTGCACCGGCTTGAATCCCTACAGCTTCCAGGATCGGATCAGGAGGTAGTCTGCGGTGGCGGTCCTCGTCCTTCAAGAAATCGCGTTGTTCTTCCGGAGAGTGGCGTCCGGTACTAGACGTGTGCTGGTGATGCGTCACGATCCACCCCCAATTCCTGCCGACTCCATCTTCCCCGATGTCGCCCCGGCGGCTCGAGTGGAGCGTGCTCAATGTGCGCATTACAATCGTCAGCACTGGATTGGACGCGGCCTCGTAACAATCCCAGGCCCACTGCCACGCGAAGACAGTGCGTTAGTAGGTGGGCGAATCAGGCCAAAAGGACGTTGAGAATGAGTGCGGCGGTAGTACGCCGAAAGGTGGGGCAGTTTCTGGCTCGGCATGTCAGCATGCTCACCGCGGTCGTTGTCGTGGTCGCTGCCTCGTTTGCCTGGGAAAACATTCATTTCGGAACGTCTTCAGCCGATGACCAGGGAGTGATAATCCAAGTTGTCCAGGGATCTCAGCTAGCGAAGCAACAACTGTGCGTCCCGCCGGGAGCACCCATGAACGCCCCCCAAGCGGTCCAGCCCAGCGTACTGAAAACGATGCTTGCTCGCGTTCGAACCGAGGAGAACAAGTACTACAGCGGTCGGCTGCTGGTCGCGCAGGTCTATCAGCAGCAACAAAACTGCTCCGTATCCGCACGAAGCGGTAATGGCCTGATCGTAAACGGCGGAGTCAGCTCGTTTGGGTGCGGGCAGATTATCGTTCAGGGAGAGACTGGGACCGCTGATTGTCAAGCCGTGGAATGGCAAAAGAGCCTGATTCGCGTGCCCACGGGCGTGCGGGTCGAGAACCCGAGGGGCCCGGTCAACTTATCCGACTCCCTGGTCAAGACACCAGCCGGATGGAGAATTACTCGCGAGAAGCTCTCCTATCCTGCCGGCAGAGCGCCGTAGGGCTGCGGACGGCGAATAGCGCTGTACCTCGGCCTTCGCCCGTTCGCGCTCTGCTTACAATATTGATGCATGTTTCGACCATACCGTCCCTTGTTCAACCCCATTGGATTCCTTTTATTGAAACTGTCGGGATGATTTCACCGCCTTGGATTGTCAGACCGTGGCGTCTAGGGGAGGAGTGTCGACATTGGCGGAAGTAGTGCTGTTTCACCACGCCCAGGGGCTGACCCCTGGCGTTGTCGCGTTCGCCGACGAGCTGCGCCGCGCTGGGCACACCGTGCACACGCCCGACCTGTTCCAGGGTCGCACCTTCGACACTGTAGAGGAGGGGGTGCGCTACGCCGGGGAGGTCGGTTTCGGCGAGGTGATCGAGCGCGGCGCTCGCGCGGTCGAAGGGAAGCCCGCCGACCTGGTGTACGCCGGTTTCTCGCTCGGTGTGCTCCCGGCGCAGAAGCTGGCCCAGACGCGAGCGGGGGCGCGCGGGGCGCTGCTCTTCCATGCCTGCGTCCCCGTCTCCGAGTTCGGCTCGTCGTGGCCGCAGGGAGTGCCGGTGCAAGTACATGGGATGGACGCCGACCCGTTCTTCGTCGGCGAAGGCGATATCGACGCCGCCCGTGCGCTGGTCGAGGAGGCCGACGACGGTGAGCTATTCCTGTACCCGGGCGACCAGCACCTTTTCGCCGACAGCTCGCTATCGTCGTACGACGAGGCCGCCGCCGCATTGCTGCTGCAACGTGTGCTCAGCTTCCTCAACAACCGGTAATCTCGATTCCTGGTAGTCAGATCCTGCCGGGATGAGGATCACTGCGCGGGGACTCAACCGAGCCCTGCTCGCGCGGCAGCTGCTGCTGCAGCGCGAATCGCTCGGCGCTGCCGACGCGGTGCGCCGCGTGGTGGCGCTGCAGGCCCAGCAGGCTGCCTCGCCGTACCTCGCATTGTGGAACCGGCTCACCGACTTCCATCCGGCCAGCCTCGACGCCGCCTTCGCCAGCCAAAAAGTGGTGAAGGCAACGCTGATGCGGATCACATTGCACGCGGTTCACGGCGAGGACTACCTAGCCTTCCGGCAGGCCATAGAGCCGACGCTGCGTGCTGTCGCGCACCGTAATGGCCGGTTCACGCGCTCCGGACTCACCGTCGCCGACGCCGATGCGCTAGTCGCGGACCTGGTCCAGTACGCACACCGGCCGCGCACCGCCGCCGAGAGTCAAGCGTGGCTCGAGAGGCGGCTCGGAGGCCCGCCGGATCGCCGTGTGTGGCCAGGTTTGCGTGCGTACGCACCGCTGCTGCACGTCCCAACTCAGCTGCCGTGGTCCTTCGGTTCTCGCCCGTCGTACATCGCTGCGAAATCTCACCCGCTTTTCGCGGACTCCGACACCGCTGCGGCAGCTTTGCAGACGCTCGTCAAACGCTACCTTGAAGGGTTCGGACCCGCGTCGGTGGCGGACGTGGCGCAGTTCGCATTAGTACAGCGGGCCCGCGTCAAAGAGGCGCTGAAGCCTCTTGCCGGCGATCTCGAGCGGTTGGAAGGGCCAAACGGCGCGGAACTGTATGACGTCCCCGACGCACCGCGTCCACCCGAGGACATTCCGGCGCCGCCGCGGTTGATGGCCATGTGGGACAGTATTTTTTTGGCCAGCTCCGACCGAAGTCGGGTGATTCCACACGACTACCGCAAGCTGGTCATCCGGTCCAACGGCGACGTGCTGCCCACCCTGCTGGTCGACGGCTATGTCGCCGGCGTGTGGCGCCCGGTCGAGGGAGGAGTTGAGGCAACCGCTTTTGAGCATCTGCCGGACGTGGTGTGGGCTGGACTCGCCGCCGAGGCCCGGGAGCTCGTGGCGTTCCTCGCCGGCCGCGAACCGAAGGTCTACGGCCGTTACGACTACTGGTGGCGCACGCTGGCCAGCGCCGAGACACGGCTGCTTCCCGGTGACTGAGTTCCCGCATGCGCTGACGTCCCGACAGGCAGACTGTGGTCCTGAGTCGACGGGTTACGTGTAGAAACTCTGCCCAGGCTGTCTCATCTCCGGTGGGAACTCCTGTAGCAGCCAGAGATTGTCGTCCGGATCAGTGAAGCCGGCGTACTTTACTCCAACCATGTCCGTGACCTCGCCGACATCGATTTTGCGTTCAACCAAAGCCGCGCGAGCCAAATCCATGTCCGCGACGACGAGATGGAGTCCTTTGATCGATCCCGGCTCCATGTCCGAGATTTCCGGCATGCCGGTGCCGAAGACGATGGAGCAGGCCGACCCGGGCGGCGTGAACTGGACAACTCTCATTCCCTCGACTGGCTGAACATCAACGTTGAGCACAAAGCCCGCCTGCTCGTAGAAGGACTTGGCCCGATCCACATCCGAAACCGGCACGGGTACAAGTTCGAGTCTCATTTCGGGCGTCGTATTGGTCGCATCGTCTCTCTCTGTCACGGTTTGCCTCCTCTGGATCTCTCGTCGTCGTTGGACAGAGATCGGACATCTGAACTGCCCGAGCCCTGAACATCACCTCTTGGGTAATCACGCATCGCGTGCAAGCTTTCGCCAGCCTCCGGCCCGGTTACGGGCGATGATGGCCTGGAACATGGTGAGGAGCGCTCCCTCGTTGATCGGCTCACCCTGACGGATGGCGACGGTTCGGCCCGTCTGGTTCTGGTGGCCTGAGGTGATGATGCCTTCGGGATCGGGGACGAGAGGGTCGTAGAGAAATACGTTGGCGTGGTCCCTCGCCGCCAGAAGCGCGCAGACGTTGCCCTGCAGGACGAAGTACGGTTGTCTTGTGCGCTTGATCGTCTCCGTCACCTCCGGGTCGGCGGCATGCGCCAGAGCGCGCACCGTGCAGCAGATACGCTGCTTCCACTCGGGCAGTGCCTCGATGTAAGTGTCGACGCGTGGGTCAGGAGGCGTGTCTGACATGGTATATCCAGGATAACCTGGCGATCAGAGCGGCGGTTCTCACGCCCGCGCTCCATGTGGGGCTGCGCCTGCTCAGAGACGCTGCTGAATCGGATTGCCGCCCCGGGTTGGTAACGTCCATTTATTCTCGGCGCCGAGACTCTGCGCGGACCCGTGCGCTTCACCTATTTCGGCGGATCGGGGGACAACGCCCTCTCCGGGCGCATCTACAACCCCTAGGAGCCGAAGGAGTACAGCGACGAGACGGCGCATCTGATCGACCGGGCTGTTTTGCGACTCGTCGGGGAAGCGCATGAGCGTGCCCACGACGCGATCACGAATAATCGCGCCGCACTGGACGCCATCGCGGCGGCCCTGCTGCACCGTGAGTCTCTGGACCGAGACTAGTTCACTGTTATCGCCCGGGAACATGGTTCCATTCCGAAACCGCAGGAGTCACTTCCGTCGCGCCGCATAGGCACGACCCCACGCGTGCCTGCGCGGGAACAAGCCGACACCTAATTGGGGCCAACCTTCCCGGTGCCTCTCGATTAGAGCCGATCGATGAACGCGGCGATTCGATTTGTGAATCGATCCGCCTCCATGAGATGCACCATGTGGCCACGATCCGGCCATTCCTCCAGCTGCAGACGCGACAAGCGGTCATGAAGGCCGTCCCGTTCGTTCTCCGACAGCTGGCGCCCGAACACCGCTAGATACGGAACCGTGATGCTCCGTGCCGCCTCATCCGTTATTTCCTGAAGCTCCTCAGGGGACCGCTGGAGAACTTCCTCCCAATAGCCGAGGACGAGATCCTGCTGAATCGTCTGCGTCGCAGTCGTCGCGGAGCGAAGCGGCTCAGGGAGGAGATCAACACCAATACTCTGTCGGAACGGTTCAAACGCCGCCAAGAAATGCGGACCTCGAAGCTCAGGCTCCAATTGTCGGAGCAAGCGGGCAAACGGCACCACATCGAGCGGTTGGTCCACGTTGACGACGCCGGCAACGGGGTATCGGGAGGCGTAGAAGGTTGCAATCATCCCAGCCAAGGAATGTCCCACGACGACCGGCCGGCCGATCCCCAGGCTCGTCAGAAGCGCATTGACATTACGGGCTAGATCCTCCATCGAGTGAGGCGGTCCGGCACTCTCGCCGTGCCCCGGCAGATCTATGGCAATACAGCGGAATCGATCAGAGAGGCGCTCGGTAATCGGTCGCCAGGTCGATCGACTGAAGGTGAGACCGTGGAGAAGCACGACCGGGAAACCCGTACCCGACTCCTCGTAAGCCAGTCGCGAATTACCAACGGAAGAGATTTGCACACTCACTTCTAGTTTTGGCAACACTGTACCGTAACACGGTTACGTTATCATAGCAGCATGGGGAGACCAAAGGAGCATGACGAGCGGACCGCGGTGAAGCTCCTGGAGACCGCAGAGCGAATCGCGGAGGAGGAGGGGCCGGAAGAACTATCTGTGCGCCGCGTGGCAGGCGGGGCCGGCACCACCACGCGAGCCGTGTACAGTCTGTTTTCGTCGAAGGACGGTCTGGTCGTCGCGCTCGGCGTGCGAGCCTTCGATCTGCTCGGCACAGCAGTCGATGGGGTTTCGCGAACTGACGACCCTGTGTCAGATCTGGTGGAGGCAGGCCTCATCTTCCGGCGCTTCGCGCTCGAACATCCAGCCCTTTTCCGCATCGGAATCCAACGCATCGACGTCTCTGGTCAGCTCGCTCGCGGCTTCCACGGTGCCGCCGATCACGCTCTCAGCGGCCTGCACGAACGCGTCCGTCGGGTTGACGAGGTTGGGCGCTTGGGGAACCGAGCCGTGCCGGCCGCCGCGTGGGAGTTCCATGCGCTGTGTGAAGGACTCGCCGCACTCGAGCTGCGCTGCACGGTTCCGAAAACCGAGGCCGAACGGCTGTGGCGTGACGGGCTTAGCTCGCTTGTTGAGGGCTGGTGCGCCCCGTGAGCGAGTCGAGCTCCAACGCTCGGTAACGGCGGTCCACGGCTACGTCTCCGATGCTCCTCCAAGGCGAATCACCTGACCGGCGTAGGCGCGATGTACGACGAGGATCTCGCCGTCTCCTGTCGCCATGAGATCGCGGACCTTGGGTACGAGGCCGGGTTCGAGGATGGAGCGGCTGGATCGCTCCTCCCGGAAGGCAAGCCAAGCGTCCACGTCCGTCGCGTGCAGGACATCCCGAAAGCGCACCTCACGACCGCGGCCAAAGACGCCTTCCCGAATGAGCGATGCAATCACGGCTCGTCCGGCATGAATATCACCGATGTACGCGGAGTCGTCCAGGGTGCCAACCGAGTGGATCTTCCGCCCAATACGGACCTGGATCCGACCATGCCCTGGCTCGGGATGAATGTCCAGCAGAATCCCGCCGGGCCGAAGTGCCCTGTGAAGGGCTCTCAGAGTGTCGCCGACACTCTCACGAGCTATTCATCACAAGGACCAGGAGAGGATCGCCACGTCAAACCGGGCTTCCGGAAGTCCGACGGTTTCCACGTCCCCGGCTCGGAAGGTGACGATCGATTGCAGGGTTTCCGGCCTCTGCTCAATCGCGTGCGCGATGCTTGCTTCATCCGGATCGACCGCTAAAACGGACCGCGCCGACTCGGCGTAGCGCCAGGTCATGCGCCCGTCGCCGCACCCGACCTCAACGATGTTCTTGCCGACGAAGTCGACGAGTTCGTGGAGGACGCGTGTTTCAGTTCCCTCAGGATCGATCGTCACCCCATCGTTTGCCATATCTGTGCCTGCTCCATCGAGACTGAACTTACCTTCCGGGTTCTTCGAAGCCGCCGCTTCCCATTCTGCCGCATCTGGGGCTTCCCGTCTGGGTAGTACTCCCGACTGAGCCCGCCACGCCGGCTCGAGGACGTGTTGGAGATCATGTGCGGCATGGCGCGTGATGGCAGGCTGACTTCAGTCGCGGTACCGCAAACCTCTTCGAGATGGTGAACCTGGCAAGGCTTTCCGACCTCTATATTCCCGGCGTCCCGGTTTGGCTGCAAAAGTTCGCCCCTGGCGATAGTGTCCGCCTTGGGCACATTGCTCGGGCATGATCCCGAATTTCGCCGCTACCGCACACCGTCCGGCGGAAGGCAAACGACCCTGCTCATGGACGCCGCCTAGCCCCAAATGACCTGGTGACCAAGGGCTTTTGACTTCTGGGCCGAGGGTTCACGCCCGTTGACGGACATCCGGTCGACCGGTTTCCCTAGCGGAGCTGAGGCTTGACCATGCTTCAAGCCGCCTCAGCGACCAGAGGCCGGGCCTCTACGTGAGCGAAATGGCGCTCGCGGAGCAGCGCTACTGCCGCAAGCAGACCGGCGATAAACAGCAGCCCGCCACCGATGAAAGCCACATGAAAGCCGTCAACTTCGGCGCTCAGGAAGGCTGCTCGGCTGGGGGCATGATGCAGTGCGCCCAACAGGCTGCTGGTGCGGTTGGAAGCAAGGGTGGAGAGAACGGCGAGACCTATGGCGCCGCCGACCTGCTGGGCGGTGTTCAAGAGACCGGATGCCAGTCCCGCATCCTCTCCCTCCACTCCCGATGTTCCGAGGAGCGTAGCGGGAGCAAACGTGAGGCCGAGGCCGATGGAGATCGGCATGAGCCCCTCTAGCAGGTTCAGGTAGGTTCCGTTCACCGGGAGCTGGGTCATGACAGCCATGCCCGCGATCCCCAGCCCCAACCCGACGATGATCGTCATGCGAAGACCGAGACGAGGGATGAGTGCCTGCGAGATCCCGGCTCCAACGGCAATCGCGAGGGCAACCGGGAAGAACGCCAATCCTGCTCGCAGGGCGCTGTAACCCAGGACCTCCTGCGCGTACAGCGAGGTGAAGAAGAACATAGAGAACAGCCCCGCACCCACCAGCAGCAGGATCAGGTCGCCGACTGCCAGCGTCCGGATGTTGAAGATGTTCAGGCGAACGAGCGGCGCCTGGCTTCTCATCTCGATCACCAAGAAGCCGGCAAGAAGGACTGCGGAGAGTGCGAACAAGCCGATAGTGGTCGGGGATGCCCAGCCGAATGACTGTGCTTTTACTAGCGTGAAGACCAGGAGGACGAGACCGCTCGTTACAGACATCGCGCCGGCCACGTCGAACCTGTGGTGGCCGAGGTCGGCAACCGATTCAGGGATGTACCGGAGCGCCGCGAGGACGGCCAACGCTCCGACCGGAACATTGACAAAGAAGATCCACTGCCAGGAGAGACCACTTGTCAGGATCCCGCCCGCGAGCAGGCCCACTGCTCCGCCGCCGGCGGAGATGGCGCTCCAGACGCCCAGCGCTCGCGTGCGTTCGCCGCTCTCCGGGAAGTTCGTCGTCAGGAGCGAGAGGGCGGCCGGGGAGAGGAACGCGGCGCCAACGCCCTGCAGGGCGCGGGCAGCGATAAGCATGCTGCTGTTCTGGGCGAGTCCGTCAATCAGTGATGCAACCGAGAAAACGATCAATCCGACAATGAAGAGCCGCCTGCGCCCGAGCAGGTCAGCGACACGGCCACCAAGCAGCAGGAAGCCGCCGAAGGTCAGCGTATACCCGTTGACCACCCACTGCAGACTGTCCAGGCTGAAGTGCAAGCCACGCTGAATGGAGGGAAGGGCAACGTTCACGATGGTGGCGTCGAGCACCACCACAAACTGAGCAAGGCAGACGACGACAAGGATCACCCACTTGTTTACGACGCGTGCCGGGACCGAGGGCGACTTCGGGATTGGGTTCGATAGGGAGCTTGCAGACATCTGGGGTCCTCCGATCATTGCTAGCCATGGTTCCTGAGAGCTTGTGCGTGGGCGCCGGTCAGGGCGCTCCGCGTCACTCCATCATCATATGCTAAATGCAATGATTGCGCAAATTGGAAATTGCACAAGTAGGCGCTTGCGTTAGTATTCCATTGCGCTCTGCATGAAAAAGGGTGTATCATACGGGCGTGAACGTTGAAACTCCTTCGAAGGCCACGAGCAACCCGGTTTCTTGGGACGTGGCCTCCCACATGATTCGCTTTGTCCGAGCCATGCACGAGCTAGAGCGCTGTGATCCCAAGCAGGCGCCAGGGCTTTCGATGCAGCAGCTCAAGGCCCTGCTCTACCTGGTTCGGAGCGAGGGCAGCACGGTCAAGGAACTGGCTCGTGCTCTTTCGCTGTCTGAAGCACGTGCCAGCAGACTTGCCGACGAGTTAACTGTGAGCGGGCATGTACTCAGTGAGAGGAAC
>DHWR01000097.1 GCA_002413265.1 Chloroflexi bacterium UBA5177 | reverse complement strand
GAGGCCATGAAGCTGGTGCCCGATCACGTAGTGCAACTGATCACGGCCTCCGGCACGCCAGACGAAGTGCGGTCCAAGGTTCAGGAATATGTGGATGCGGGCACCACGTGTCCGGTGCTTTATCCCCTGGGTGACGACGTCAAGATGATGATTGATGCGTTTGCCCGGAGCTGACCGACCGCTGCTCGCCTTCATCGGCGGCACGGGACCGGAGGGCAGAGGGCTCGCGCTGCGTTTCGGGCAGGCAGGATACGACGTGATCGTCGGCTCGCGATCCCCCGAGCGGGCTGAGTCCATTGCGCATGAACTGTCCTTGAGCCTCCCGCACGCCAACGTCGAAGGCCGTTCCAACGACATGGCGGCGGCCGAGGGAGACATGGCCATCCTGACCATCCCCTATGCCGGACTGAAGGAGACGCTGCCTCCGCTGGAGGGACCGCTTCGCGGAAAGATCGTGGTCAGCGCCATCGCTCCCGTCGAATTTCCCGAGGGACGGCCGGTGGCGCTGCGAGTCGAGGCCGGGTCGGCCGCTCAAGAGGTTCAGACCTGTCTGCCCAAGTCTCGGGTGGTGAGCGCCTTCCAGACCGTCGATGCTCACGTGCTGGGCGACCTGTCGAGTGAGCTCGACACCGACGTGCTGGTCTGCTCGGACGACCAGGAGGCGAGGCGCGAAGTAATCCGAATGGCGGGGGATCTGCCCGGGGTGCGCGCACTGAGCGCCGGCCGTCTCTCGGCTTCTCGCTACCTGGAAGAGGTGACCGCGCTGTTGATCGTGCTCAATCGCATCTACAAGGCTCACTCCGGCTTCCGCATCACGGGAATCAAGTATTGACCGGCCCGCTGTGGGTCGACGTCGAGGCGGCGGAATATCCGTCCCTCGCGGGGGACATCGAGGTCGACGTCGCGATAGTCGGTGGCGGGCTGACGGGAGTCGGGGCCGCCTGGACTTTGCGAGAGAGCAAGCTCCGAGTCGCGCTGCTGGAAGAGCGGACGCTGGGCAGTGGAGCGAGCGGCCGCAACGGCGGATTTGTGCTCGCGGGACCCGCCATGTCGTATTGCGACGCGGTGTCGAAGTGTGGAGCGGAGGCGGCGCGCGAGGTCTGGCAGCTGACGGTTGAGAACAACCGGCTGATGGCCGAGCTGATCGATCAGCACTCGATCGACTGTGGCTTCCTGCGTGGCGGCAGCCTGTCGCTGGCCGTGGATGAGGAAGAGCTGATGATCCTGCAGCGATGCCGCGACGCGCTCGACGAAGCGCAGATCTCGACGGCGATGTTGGCCCGGGATGAGCTTCCCGTGCCATTTGACCGGATGTATCTGGGAGGTATCTACTACCCCGGGAACGCGGAGATGAACTCAGGGGCATTCGTGCGCGGTATGGGGCACGCGGTGAGGCAAAGCACCCTCATTTTCGAGAGGACCACGGTGCGCGGTCTGTCCCATGATGGACGCTGGGTTCTGGAAACGTCCGGCGGCACGATCAGAGCCGATTCGGTGATCCTGGCCACAAATGCTTACACGGGAAGGCTGCTTCCAGCGGTGCCACTTACGCCTACCCGCGGCCAGGTCGTGGCAACGGCGCCGCTGGATCGCGTTATCGTGCCGTTTCCCATCTACGCCAACTACGGCTATCAGTATTGGCGGCAGACGGTCGAGGGTCGCCTGGTCGTCGGCGGCTGGCGGGACATCGATCTGCTGACCGAGGTGGGGACTGAGGAGCGTGCCAATACGTTGATCCTGAAACATCTCGAGGACTTCGTCCGCGCCGTGGCCGGAGACGTGCCGATCGAGTACCGCTGGTCAGGGATCATGGCCTTCACGCCTGATGAGTTTCCGCTGGTGGGCGCGGTTCCGGATAATCGGGGACTCTTCATCGCAGCCGGGTATTCGGGCCATGGTGTGTCGATGGCTTTCACTTGCGGGGGGTTGGCCGCACAAATGGCTTTGGGGCAGAGCCCGGTGATTCCTAAGGTATTTCATCCTGGGCGGCAGCTGGAGGCTGCGGCTTTGGATGTTGGGCGCGGGCCTCACCGGGGAGAACTCCAGTAGGCCAAGTGCCCTAGTACGGCGAGGCGCCCACCACCTGCCCGTCCTTGTCATCGACGATGAATTGCATGTGATGGTAGACGCGCAGGCCAGGGCAATTATCGGCCGTCGAGCCCGGGGGGCAGACTGCTGCGGCACCGGGGTCGCCGGTGGTGACGCCAGCAGTGACCAGCCACACGTCGCGCTGTCCGTACGGCGTTCCGGTACGTTTCACGGGTGCGCCCCCATCCCGGTGGTACAGACCCGTCGCCCTCCAGCCTGTGTAGCGGGCTGAAACGCTGACGCCCTGTAAGTTCGTGACCCCGGCGACCAATGCGATTGCTTGTGATTCCGTGAGTCGAGGCGCCGCCCTTGGAGATTCGAACGCGTCTGGAGCGAAATCGGGTGGACGCGTGGTGTGCATTGACGGTAAAGCTGGCGGGGCGCCCTGTGCGCGTACGTGGAGGCCCACACCGGTAAAGGCTAGAACCGCCATTCCGACGACACCAGCCCGAGCGACCCTTGAAACGCCTCTTGTTTGCCTCATCACTGACCGCATTAGTGCTCAGTTATAGAACGCTGAAGCAATGCCACGTGTCACAAATGTGTTCTTAAGGCGGCGTTTACTATAACGGAGTGAGCGTCATCGACTACGCTGCTCCCGGACCGCTGACGAGCCTTGAAGGTATTGAGGCGGCTGTATTGGAACCAGTCGGGCGCGATCCACTCGAGATCTGTTTTCCCGTGCATGCGCTCGTAATTCAGCCCCACGACGCAGAGGCTATCGGTATGCCGCCGGAGCGCTTCGCTGAAAACCAGCTGCGCCCGGCTGCCAGCATCGTGCGCGCATTGCTGGCGCTCGATCCGGCTCCCTTGAACGCGGTTCGCGAGCCGGAGAAGCGCGTCATCGGCACCTGCCGGCATTTTGCGGTGCTCAGCTGTGCGCTCCTGCGCTACCGCGGCATCCCTGCTCGCGTCCGTTGCGGCTTCGCCACATACTTCCAGCCGGGGAAGGGAGTCGACCACTGGATCACGGAGTACTGGGATGACGGCGCCGCTCGGTGGGTGCGAGTTGATTCCGAGGTCCTCACTCTGCCGGTCCTGCCTCATCCGGAGGATCTCCGTCCCGGCGAGTTCCTCTCCGGCGGGGAGGCCTGGAGTGCCTTTCGACGCGGAGAGATTGATGGCGCCGACTACGGTGTGTATGGAACGGAGAATTGGGGCGCGGGCGAGATTCGCGGGAACACAGTCAAGGACCTTGCCGCATTGAACAAAGTCGAGACGCTGCCATGGGATGTTTGGGCACGCATGGAGGAAGCGTACAAACGGGAGACGGGGCCGGAGTACGATGCACTCCTCGACGA
>DHWR01000128.1:2814-4177 GCA_002413265.1 Chloroflexi bacterium UBA5177 | reverse complement strand
ATGACGGCGTGCTGGGAGAGGAGCCCGTGGCGAATGGCGTTCTGGGAGGATCGGGCTTTGCCTTCGGGGGTTTTGGGTCCGGTGGAGTTTTTGGCGTTGCGGCGGTTGGCGGCTAGTTGTTTTGGGGAGATGGACATGGGTTGTTCCTTTTCCTGGGAGTGAGGAGGTGCGTCTAGAACAAGTGTTTCACGGAAAAGGAGGAAGTCAAGGGCATGATGATGATGCCGCCTGAAAGTTACTCTCGTCTGTATCGTGGCAGTGAGCGTTCCTCCGTGGGATGCGGTCGAGAAGGTGGGTATAGAAACGTGATGCCTTGGTAGAGGTTCTAGATTGGTTCGATAGCGAAGTTTCGCCGCAGTCTGCGTAGTGTGTTGACGCGTATCTGCTAAGCGACAGGGTGTCTTGAGTGCCGACGCGGGTACGACCGCGTTTGCCGATTTATCGGCTCTGGAGTGACGTGGTTGGCGGCGGGCTGCTTTGGGGGGACAAGGCAGTACGTGGGTCTGAGGAAGAGTCGTTCTGCTGAGGTATTTGCCTCCTCGCGGTTGGCCGGCATGCGATCGTAATGGGTGAGCGTCTTGACGGTCTTCGGGGCTGTGTCGGTCACGGCGATGGTGGTGTGCTACGCGCTGGAAGAGCGCGCTCCTGGCTTCCTGCTGGTCTTCGCGGTTGCCTGCTTGGCGTCGTCACTGTACGGGTTTCTGCAGGGCGCGTGGCCGTTTGGGGTTGTCGAGATCGTATGGGCTGGGGTGGCCCTTCGGAGATGGCAGCGGCGCCTACCAAGTAGAGGACGAACAGGGTGATGCCGCCCACCGTGAGGCCGATGGCGACCGCGTGTGCCACACTAGGCAGCGGAGAAACAAGCACACAAGGAGAGAGCTGATGGCGCAGAATGACTTCGGAGTCGTAATCATGTTCGATGTAACGGGATTGACGTCGGAGACCTACGGAAAGATCGTAAGCCGCCTGGATGCGGCGGGTGCAGGGGCACCGGCCGGCCGCCAGTACCATTGCGCGTATGGGGCGCCGGACAATCTCCAGGTGATCGAATTCTTTGATTCCACGGAGTCGTTCGAGGCCTTCGGCGCAACGCTGGTGCCGATTCTCAAGGAGTACGGTGTTACGTCCACCCCGAATATCCAGACCGTCTACAACCAAATGATGCCGTCGCAGGGCTAGGGCAAGCCGACCGCAGTCTGCCCCTCCAAACCGGTCCCGCTAGCGTCGGCACAGCGCCGAAAAGGAAAAGGGCAATGGGCACGCGCAGCAGTCGACGCGGAAACACGCAATCAACACTGCTGATTCTGTCTCCAGAGGGGGCATGCCCTTTGCCGCGCCACCGGATCTGTGGTTGGTCACCAGC
>DHWR01000128.1:2233-2548 GCA_002413265.1 Chloroflexi bacterium UBA5177 | reverse complement strand
ACAGAGCTTGAAACTGAGATGGGCACCCTCTCGCTACAGGTCCCGAGCTACCCGCAGCCGCCGAATTCCCCCGAGTTCCGGGCCGCCTACGAACGGCTCGATGACCTGGTTCACGAAGTAGAGCGAAGGGTTGCTGAAGAAGCTCGCAGCCAAGCCGCGTTAAGAAGCATCGAGAAGTTTCACGAGGAAATGGGCATGGGACGATTGCCTGCTCGTCGACCCACACCACCTGCGTAGAACCGGCTTCAGCAATCAGTCCGCTGCGGTGACAGGTTCGAGCTTGTCGACTATTCGGATTTCTCCGCCCAGGGCTCG
>DHWR01000128.1:0-1995 GCA_002413265.1 Chloroflexi bacterium UBA5177 | reverse complement strand
CGGCTGATTTCGCTCTGAGGGATCTTGGTCAGATGCTCCAGCTGCTTTTGGGTCATGTGACGGTGCCGGCGTAACTTATGAGCTGGCTCACGAGGCCGTAGTACCCGTGGACTTCCATTTCGGCCGCCGCTTCGGGCCCTCCGCGCGAGCTTCTCGCTCGAGGCCGTGCACGAAGGCATTGAAGTCGGCGCCCGTGTCCAGCTGGCTCATGTATGGGTTACATCGCATAGGCCGGTGTAACCCGACGTCGTCGTTCCTCTGGCCTGATGGACGGTTTGGAGACCTTTCGCCAAGCGGCTCGGGTTTGAGGATTGCGTCTGATGGTGCCAAGTGATTGAAAACACTGGTAGGGTGGGTGTTTACAATACAAGGGAAACAGGAAAAGATGACCTTCCGCTCTCGCATCGACGTTAAGGGGACCCATGCCCAAAGACGGGAGGCTCAAACCATCGCTAGCCACGGCTGAAGCGATTGCGCGTCAGGTGGCGGGGCCTTCTTGAACTGGGGCGGATTGCGGGAGCCCGTGCCTTCGAAGAACGGTTACAGGGCTGGACAAGGCGAAAGGCGAGAGAAGTAATCTGACATGCGACTTAACTACGCCTTCACCGCAACTGCGGCCGAGTTTACTCCTGCCGATGGGCGCGTGTGGGTCCTGGGCGGGGATTACGACACCGTGTCCGTTCCAGCGTTTCCTGTCTCTATCCCGTCAATAACCGTAGTCATGAAGTTCTTACTTGAGCCGTCCGAATGCGAGATTCCTCACAACCTCCGGGTCGAATTGCTTGACTCAGATGGAAACCGTGTCAGAGAGCCGTTTATTCAGACTTTCGCATCCCCGAGGAACCAAGCGGCTCCTGGGAGAGCCGCCGGCTCAGGATTCGTTCTCAGCATGCCGGACACCCTGTTCGGTGCAGCTGGTGATTACAGTTTTCGAATCTTGGTGGACGATCACGAACTCGGGTCGATCCCCCTCCACATGGAACCTGCTTAGAGAGAGGAGTCCTAACAATGGCAACAATCGTTCGCACAACAGACGTTGAGGTAAAGTCGCCGAGTTTCACGGGCAATGTCATTTTTGTGGGCGGGAACACGTCCGTGCTCTCAACGCGCGTACCGTCGGCAAAGGCTGAAAGTGTAGACCAAGAAACTCAAAGCTGGTCGTCGTTAGCAGACTCAGCTTTCGCGCGGGACTGGGATTCGGAAGCGGATAGCCGGCATGACCACGTACAACCGAGGTGATGTTGTCCTCGTTCCATTCCCCTTCACGAGTCAAGGTCAGACGAAGCAGCGACCGGCTCTCGTCGTCTCAGTGTTCGCCTACAACGACAGCTGCCCCGATGTCATACTGGCGTCGATCACTTCTAATCCGAATCCTCTTACCCACGTAGGAGACCATCGGATTGTCGCGTGGCAGGCCGCGGGCCTGGACGATCCGTCGATCGTTCAGGCCAAGCTTGTAACGGTTGAGAATGGCATCATCCAGCAAAAGATCGGAGAACTGCAACCGCAGGACTTATCGCAGTATGAGCAGGGTTTGAGGACTGCGCTGGGTCTTTGACGGTTCGGGCTCCTGTGCCAGATGAAACAGGAGGAGACGGTGGCAGCAGTAGATGTGACGCCGGGCCGAGAGGTTGCGAAGAGCGAGACAATTCGTAACCACGCGGCGTTTATTTGGAGCGTGGCGGATCTGCTGCGGGGCGACTATAAGCAGTCGGAGTACGGGAAGGTCATTCTGCCGCTGACGGTGATCAGGCGGCTTGACTGCGTCCTTGAGAGGACTAAGGAAGCGGTGCTCGCGCGAGCCAGGGTATTGGAGGCGCGGGGCATTGATAAGCCCGGGCCGGCGCTGGACGGAGCGGCGGAGCAGCAGTTCTACAACGTCTCGCCGCTGACCTTTAAGAAGCTGCTCGATGACCCAAGCACGATCGCCGACTCGCTTAGCCTTTATATCGGCGGCTTCTCGGAGAACGCCAAGGACGTCATCGACAAGTTCGA
>DHWR01000282.1:8496-9044 GCA_002413265.1 Chloroflexi bacterium UBA5177 | reverse complement strand
TGGAACATGAAGTAGAACGACAGATTCTCTGCTCCCGTGAAGACAGGTCCCGAGGTACCCATGGTTGCGTCGTTCTCTATGTGGATCTCGTACCGGACATCCGGCGAGAACTGGCTGTAGTTGGGTCCACCGCCAGGATCTTCGAAGCCGATGAAGTTGCTCAGGATGTTCAGCACCTTGACGCCCGCATCGTTATTGCTGACGAAGGCGTAGAGGTCGGTGTTGTCCGCCTGCGGATCCTGAGCGATCAATGGCGCCTCGCGATGGCTGGAAGCGTGGACGGAGATGGAGCCGGTTAACGCCACCAGCGACATCGCGACCAGACCCACCGCGGTCTTTAGAGTCTTTCCTCGCATGAATTCCTCACTCTCGGATTGTCGCGACCGGGTCGTGAGCGCTCACCGGTGAGCTGCTCTCGTGAACGGTCACACTCCTACGGAGATGGGTCGCCAATCGGAGGATCTTGATCCAAAGCGTGGACCCGCGATCACTGCCCTTGAGCAGCCCCGCTGATGCCCGAAACCCGGACTTTTGCTCCCCCTCCGCGC
>DHWR01000282.1:2343-8232 GCA_002413265.1 Chloroflexi bacterium UBA5177 | reverse complement strand
CCGCCGCCGGCACGTTCACGGGATTGACTACGCAGTCAGTCGCGAGGCGGATCACTGCTTTTCCGGAAAGGACACGACGAGTCGAATCTCTGACATACGCTGAGGTGTGGACATCGACCTGGTCGGAATGAGATCTGAGGTGGAGATTCTCCAGGCCCGGCTGAAAGGTGCTCCTAGCTGGGAGCAGGTCCGCTCCATCTACATGGATCTGGCGCCGCTCATCGGCGAGATCCAGGGCGCCGTGGCCACCAGGCGTCGGGAAGTGGGATCTCAGGTCGTGGTAGATGAAGCGGAGGCTGCTCTGGCGCGCCTCAAGCTCAGCTCTCGAAAGGTCGGAGCTGATATTCGGTTGGGATCGGTGCCGGGGCTCACCATGGGGCTTGACACTGCGCTAGCTGAAGCGACGGAAGCCATCGATGCGTTGGAGAGATCCCTGAAATGAATGCAATCTCACACGTGCTGATCGACGAGAATCGGGTTTCCATCGGGGTCCACGGTGATGAAGCTTGCCGGCCCCGTGGAGCGCTCGTCCGCCTCTTCTTGCAGATGCACTCCTTGGGTCTTTAGCCCGCGCTGCAGATCGCGAACGTCGGTAAACGTGTCCAGCTTTCGGCGTTGGCGTCCCAGCCGGGGTTGAAGGTGAGCATGTTCTTCTCGAACATTCCTTGAAAGAGACCGATCGTATGGTCGCCGTTCTTTAAGATCAGCCAGCCCTGGGAGGGATCGCCGAGGGGATTCTTGAGGGGGCTTGTAAAGCCAAGCTTCTCGTAGAACTCTCTAGAACCTCGATATCCCGGACGGTAAGACTGATGGAAAAGGCACCAAGATCCATGACTCTCTCCTTTGTTCGCGGCGATGTGTTCTGGACTGAGGAATAGTACGCCCGCACCTCGATGCCGTTCCGGCGGTAAATGCGCTCTCTACTCTGTCGCGAGCTCCCCAAGGGCTTGCCGGGTCTGACGAGCCTCCGGCATAGCGCCGAGGCGTTCGAATATGCTCAGCGCCGCCGAAAACTGCTTCCGAGCCTCGTTGAGGTCTCCGTCACTCGCCTGGACGTGGCCCCACTCGTACAAGGCACGTGCTTCGGCCCGGGGGTAATCCATCGTCCGGGCCAGAGAGAGTGCCTGTTCAAAAGCACCTCGAGCTTCCTGGTGCCGGCCCTGGCGGTTGAGCACCATGCCCTGCACTCGAAAGGCGTCGGTGAGCACAAGGGGAGTCTGGGCGGCGAGGTCATTGATGACAGACGAGAGCGTGCGTTCGGCGGCCGAGACGTCTCCGGTTTCCAGCTGGGCCAGGGCCAGAGTTGGAAGCATGGGCGTGACGTACAGGCTGTGGTCGCGGGCAAAAGGCTCCAGTCGGGTGAGGGCCGATGCGGGATCACCCTGCAGCAGCTCGCGCTCCGCCAGAGTCAGATGAGCAAAGGGAAGTACAACGTGGCCGCCGTGCTCCGATGTGAAAATGTGCTCCAGAGACGCATCGGTTTCAGCCCAGCGGCCCTCCGCCGACTCAACTATCGCGGTGTAGGCAAAAACGATGGGAGCATGCCAGGACGATGGGAGAGACCCGATCAAATCCGATGCGCTGCCAATCGCCCTGCGGGCCTCTTCCCAACGGCCACTGTAAAAGTGCGCGGCGCCAAGCCCGATCATGGCAAACGCCACCATGACAGGTGACTCAATCCTTTGTTGAAGCTCCACCGCTCGCCGAGAGAAGGTGAGGCACTCAGCAAAGCGTCCACCGTAGAGGTATGTCAGAGCCAGGTCAAGGACGGTATGGGCAAGGACCTTCAGATCGCCGGAAGCCTCCGCGATCGGCAGGGTCTTTTCAAACACGAGGCGGGCGTCCGCGATCCTTCCCATCTGCAGGTGAACGTCCGCACGATAGTTCTCGACCTGAGCCAGGATGCCGGCGTCCTCGACGGTTGTAGCTGCGGCGGCAGCCCTTTCGGCGGTCTGCAGACAGGCGTCGTACTGTCCGCTTCCGTAGAGGATGGCCGTCAGCTGTAAGAACAGTCGCGCGAGCTCCGGAGTTTCGGACTCGCTCTCGAGCTCGCCGATCATCTCCTGCAAACGGCTCACAGCCTCGTGCACTTTTCCCAAGTGCATTAGCGCGCTACTGACTCTGGCTGTTGCTCGCGCCTCTCCCGCCCGATCTCCGGACGACCGGTACAGTCCAGCAGCCGTCTGCGAGGCCTCCAGAGCCTCGTCCGCCTGGGCATGGAACTCCAGCACGCTTCCCAGCTTCTCGAGAGCCCGCGCCAGTGCAACATCGTCGCCAATTTCCTGTGCCAGCTGTGCGGCTCGCCGGTATTGGAGCTCGGCCTCTTCATGGGCGAAGACCTTCTCCGCGGAATCGCCGGCCAGAATCGCGTAACGCATGGCTCGCTCCGGATCGTCCGCCTCCAGGAAGTGTCTGGCGATGTCGGTCACGCGCGCGGAGCGCCTTGCTTCCGGCAATTGGTCCAAGGCTTCGGCTGCCGCCAGGTGGACGCGACGCCGGCGTCTAGAGGGGATCTCCTCGTATATCGACTGCTGCGTGAGCGCGTGATCGAAGGCGTACGCGTCGTGACTCGTCTCCTGGATCACTCCTACCAGAGCCGCCTCCTCGAGCGCGCCTTCCAATTCCCGTTCTCCGAGCTCGGAGACGGAGGCCAGATCGTCAAAAAGGAAGGATTGGCCAAGAACACTCGCCTCTCGCAGGACGTCCTGCGTGGATTCAGGGAGGCGGGAAAGACGCTGTCCGACCACCGCACGGACGCTCTCCGGCACCTCAATGTCTTCGATGGCGCGTCGGTCCCACGTGTCTCCGTGCCGGAATATATCGCCTCGCTCCACCAGAACCTGGAGCACCTGCTGCACGAAGTACGGGTTCCCATCCGTTCGACCGTGCACCAGGGAAACGAACTCCGTGGAAGTGCTGTCCTCGCCCATGGTTGCGGCGACGAGGGCCGCGGTCTCGGCTTCATCCATGCGTCGCACATGTATCCGCTCAGATAGGCCTTCCCGGTGAAGATCCCTCAGGGCAGCTTCTAGTGGGTGTTGCCGTCGCACCTCGACGTCGCGATAGGCGCCCATGAGGAGGATGGGTAGCGTTCGGACATGCCGCGAGAGATGGAGTAGAAGTTTGAGACTCGCGGAATCCGACCAGTGGAGATCGTCGAGGAGGAGCGCGAGAGGCGCCTCTCGGCTCAGCGCCTCCAGGAAGCCCATTAGTGCCCGAAAGACGCGCTGCTGGTTGTCTTCGCCGGCCACGAAGGGTCCGCTCTCCGCGGGGAGCAGGACTCCGAGGTACGGCCAACGCTGCAGAGCCTGGGCTCGAAGCGATGGAGACGCTGCGGCGTATAGCATCTCCAGGCAGTCGAGGAATGGGTAGTATGGCAGCGTCTGCTCAGGCTCGTAACATCGGCCGGCCGCCACCAGGAAGCCCCGGTTCCGAAGGTGGAGCGTAACCTCCTGACCTAGACGAGTCTTTCCAGACCCCGGCTCACCCGTAAGAAGGGCGGTCCTGCCCTCGCCCTTTGAAACGCGATCGACGACCTCCAGAATCCGCTCCAGTTCCTTGTGTCGCCCGACGAACATGCCGGTGGGAAGCGACCCCAAGAATGCACCGAGCGGGAGCCGCTGCTCGGCAGGTTCGACAATTTTCATTGATTCGGCCTCGAGTTCGTCGTGCTTGCCGCCCTCCGTCGCCGAGACTATCTGCACCACACGAACGGGATCCGCGAAACCTTTTAGCTGGACCTCTCCTCGCTGCACATACTCCAGGTCTTGCAGCTTGTGGGCGACGGCAACGACCGTTTCACTAGCGAGTGACTCGCCTGCGGCTGCCAGGCTGGACAGCCGGGCGGCGAGATTGAGAGAGGCGCTCCGGTAGCCGCCTTCGACGGGGATCGCCTCACCAATATCGAGACCGATCCCGACCCTCAGCGGCAGCATGCTGTCCGCTGCATCCTCCTGGCTGCAGCGTCGCAACAACTCCGCCGAAGCATAGAGAGCCTGCTGCGCAGACGCGAACGTCGCCACGGCTTCATCGCCGCGGAGCTCGAGCACCCTTCCGTCTCGAGCCTCGACGACTTCACGAGTCACTTGGGCCAGGCGCGCTGCAAGCTTGGCGGCCGCCTCGTCACCATGCTGCAGCGTGAACTGTGTGTAGCCGCGCACGTCGGCAATAAGGAACGTGAGAAGAGCAGTTTGGCCGCGCGATGCCGGCTCTCCGGAAGTCTTACTCATGAGAAGCGGGGATTGGCTAGGGTCGCGACGATCTGGAGCCACGTTGGATGGGGCAACGGGTTCCTTTCGATAGTCATGCCCAGACGCTGTATGACGCGCTGCGAGGCGAGGTTGTCGTACTCGGTGGTGGCGATGACGCGTTGCAGGTGCAAGCTCTCGAAGGCGTAACGGATCATTTCGCGCCCAGCTTCCGTCGCATATCCTCGCCCACGATGGTTCCTGCCGATATGCCAGAACAACGCGACCTCGGCGTAGACGGCGTCATCACCGGGCAGCACGCCGAGCGCTCGCAGAGACGGGAAACGTCCCGACATGCAGAGACCCGGCACCAAACCAACGGAACCAATCACCTCGTCTGTCTCTCGCAGCACGATAGCGCGATCGGCATAGGGCGGCTGCAGCAGCGCAGCCTGGATGTTCACGTGTCCTCGCGTCCACTCGATGAGTCGACGCCGGTGTTCGAGATCGGGCGGAGGCGAGCCGTCGGCAACGGCTTCTTCCACGTCCAGTATTTTATGGGCCGCCTCGAGGTCGTCTTCGCGGAAAACGCGGATGAGAAGCCGCTCCGTAACGAGCTCGGGCATGGCGGTTGGCGAGTCGATCACGTTCTTAGCCTACCTCCCGCCTCCGTGCCGCGACCGAAACTCATCTTTGAATAAGCCACCGCATTTGTTACCATGCTCCTATCGAAAGTAACAACTGTTACATGTATCAAAGGTGAAGAATGACAGATAACATCCGTGGCCTTGGACTCCGAACTGCAGCGGGGCTTGCTCTGCTATGGCTGCCGCTAGTCATGCAGTCCGGACTTCCGGCGCACGCAGCCAACTTACGCGACAGCGTTTCGCTGACGCTCGTCGCATATTCGACTCCCAAGACGGCCTACGACCACATCATCCCGGACTTTCAGAAGACCAAGGCGGGCAAAGGAATCACGTTTTCGACCTCGTACGGGGCATCGGGGGACCAGAGCCGATCGGTGGCTCAGGGATTGGGCGCCGACGTGGTCGAGTTCTCGCTGGAGCCCGACATGACGCGTCTGGTAACCGCCGGCCTGGTGGACAAGAGCTGGAACAAGAACAAGTACCACGGCTTCGTCACCGATTCCATCGTCACCTTCGTGGTTCGCCCGGGCAACCCCAAGAAAATCCACACCTGGAGCGACCTTCTGAAGAAGGGTGTCTCGGTGATCACGCCCAACCCGTTCCAGTCCGGCGGCGCCCAGTGGAACCTTATGGCCGCCTACGGCGCGCAGCTGGCGCAGGGCAAGAAGCCAAGCCAGGCGCTGGCGTACTTGAAGGCACTCTTCCACATCGCGGTGCAGGACAGCAGCGCACGTAACGCGACCAATACCTGGGCCGGGGGCAAGGGTGACGTGCTGCTCTCGTACGAGAACGAAGCGCTGGGATCACTGAAGGCCGGCGTCAAACTCGTTTACATCACCCCACCACAGAGCATCTTGATCGAGAATCCGGTCGCGGTGATCAAATCGAGCAATCACCTGTCGCAGGCCAACGCGTTCGTGAAGTTCCTCTATACGGACACCGCGCAGAACGACTTCGGCTTCGCGGGCTACCGGCCAGTGGTGCAAAAGGACTACAAGAAATACAGCTGGGAGAAGCCCAAGAAGCTGTTCAAGATCGGCTATCTGGGCGGCTGG
>DHWR01000282.1:0-2088 GCA_002413265.1 Chloroflexi bacterium UBA5177 | reverse complement strand
CGCGATAACGGCGTCAGCCCTTGAGCACAGCCTCTCTTGCTCTGCGCGGCAGAACCCTTACGCCGTCTCTTGCGGGTAGCCGCGTTCTGCTGCGGGGCGTCGTGCTCGGCTATCTCAGCTTGCTGGTTCTACTGCCGCTGGCGGGAGTGGTCTGGAAGTCGACGGGCGCCGGGTGGGATGGGTTTCGCGTCGCGATCTCCTCGCCAGACACGGTCGCCTCCTTTGAGCTGACGCTGCTGTCGTCGCTAGGTGTCTCCGTCATCAACGCGGTTCTCGGGACGATAGTCGCCTGGGTGCTGATCCGCGACCATTTTCCCGGAAAGGGGTTGATGAACTCGGTCATCGATCTTCCCTTTGCGCTGCCGACCATCGTCGCGGGTCTGACGCTGCTGAGCCTATACGGACCCCAAAGTCCGGTCGGCATTGACGTCGCCTATACGCGCGCCGGGATCATCGTGGCGTTGTTATTCGTGACGCTGCCGTTTGTGGTCCGCGCCGTGCAGCCGGTGTTGATGGAGCTGGACCGGGACATGGAGGAAGCTGCGGCTTCGCTCGGTGCGGGCGGTCGCGCCATCTTTCGGCGGATCGTACTGCCAAATCTACTTCCTGCGATTTTCTCGGGCGTAGCCCTAGGATTTGCGCGCGCGATGGGCGAATTCGGCGCCTTGGTCTTGATATCGGGGAACATTCCCTTCCACACGGAGGTCGCTTCGGTCCACATTTTCACGCAGATCGAAAGCGACAACGTGACGGGCGCGGCGGCGATGTCGGTGGTGCTGCTCGCGATATCGCTGTTCGTGCTGGTGCTGATCACCGGGGCTCAGCTCTGGGGGCGGCGATATGACAGGTAAATGGGTGCTGAGAATCGTGGCGGTCGGCTACGTCTCTGCCTTGCTGCTGGTCCCCCTCGGCATGATCGTCTGGCGGACGTTCGAGCACGGAGCCTCTCCGGTGTGGGCGGTGCTGACCTCATCCGATGCTCAGCACGCCGTGTGGCTCTCGGTGCTCATCGCGCTGATCGCCGTGCCGTTGAACACGGCCTTCGGGGTGGTGTGCGCGCTCGTGCTGGTCCGCCATCGCTTCCCCGGGAAGACCCTTTTGAGCGCGTTTGTGGATCTGCCGCTCGGTGTCTCGCCGATTGTCGTAGGGCTTGCGCTGATCATTGTTTACGGCCGCTTCGGCTGGTTCGGACCCTGGCTCTACGAGCACAACATTCAGGTGATCTTCGCGCTGCCGGGGATGGTGCTAGCCACGGTCTTCATCTCGCTACCATTCGTGGTTCGCGAGGTCGTGCCGGTTCTGCAGGAGATCGGTACGGAGCAGGAGCAGGCGGCGTCGACGCTCGGTGCATCGAGCTGGCAGTGCTTCTGGCGCATCACCGTTCCTTCAATACGTGCAGGCGTGGGGTACGGGGTTGTTCTGACCACAGCGCGAGCCCTCGGGGAATTCGGAGCAGTGAGCGTGGTTTCGGGCAGGCTGATCGGGAAGACGGAAACGCTCACCTTGTTTGTTGAAGATCACTTTCAGCAATTTGACTCAACCGGCGCCTACACGGGCTCCTTGGTGCTCGCGGCGCTGGCACTCCTGACCCTGTTTGCAATGAATCTGTCCAGGCCACGAGAGGAAGTCTGATGGGCATCACGGTCACCAACGTATCCAAGCGGTTCGGCAGCTTCGTGGCGCTGGACGATGTGTCGCTCGACGTGCCGGAGGGCTCTCTCACGGCACTGTTGGGCCCAAGCGGCAGCGGGAAATCGACCCTGCTGCGCGTGATCGCCGGTCTCGAGCGGCCCGATCGAGGGACGGTCCTGATCTCCCAGGAGGATGCCACCGGTTTGCCCGCGCAGAAGCGCGGCGTGGGGTTTGTGTTCCAGCACTATGCGGCGTTCAAGCACATGACGGTGTGGGACAACGTGGCGTTCGGCCTTTCGATCCGCAAGCGGCCGAAGGCCGAGATAGCGAAGCGTGTCGGCGATCTGCTCGAGCTCGTGCAGCTCTCGGGGCTCGGCAAGCGCTATCCGTCGCAGCTGTCGGGCGGCCAGCGCCAGCGCATGGCGCTCGCACGCGCGCTCGCGCCCGAGCCCGAGG
>DHWR01000056.1:2641-3014 GCA_002413265.1 Chloroflexi bacterium UBA5177 | reverse complement strand
CAGCCTTGCCTCTATAGTGACTGACCTCGAAGGTTTCGATGAAGAATATGTGATATACGTTCCCATAGATGGATTGACCATGGATTTTGACGCGCTCATATTCGGTAACATAACGTTAACTCACATCACTGACGAACGCTTTGTCTACCTATTGAATCTGTTCACCTCAATCATGAACACGACCACGAGTGACGACGCCACCAAAAAGGTCATGTCGACGCAGTACATCCCTTCAGTCATCGGCCGCGTGCGCGGCGGTGTTTGTGCAGTGGTTACTGTCAAGGCTGAGCACAACAAAGCCACAGATTACGCTATTCATGAAACGGAACGTGCTCTTGAGATTTTGAGATATGTGATACCCGCACTGTACCCG
>DHWR01000056.1:0-2485 GCA_002413265.1 Chloroflexi bacterium UBA5177 | reverse complement strand
TACCCGCACTGTACCCGTCGCAGTTCAGGGTGAATATCGCGATACAAGGAGAATTAGCCGGTGGCTCCCGGACGTCCTTTAGCTACAGCTCACACGAGAATTCTGTCCAGCTAGCGAGTGCAAATGTCGGCAGGCTTGCTAATTTCGAACTAAACGCTGATGCTCTGGCATCGATGGTAGGATACGGTTTCTTCGCCCTCGGTGATTTGCTTACCCTGATGACGTTGAACGACTTGCAGGAAAGCTTGCTCCGGGCAGTGCACTGGTCCGCCGATGCTCATGGCCAGCGTGATAATGCTAATAAAGTCACCAGCATGATGATAGCTCTTGAATCATTGCTCAGCGGCCCACCTAATAGCCCAATTTCCACTGCTGTAAGTGAGTCGGTTGCAATCATTCTTGGCAACGATGTCGATAGCAGATTACTGCTCAAGAAGTTAGTGAAAGATTTATACGACAAGCGCAGTCGCATCAGTCATGGCGGCACTGCGGACATAACGGATGAGGATGTGAGGCGGCTACAGAACTTGACTGGGAACGTTATTGTGACATTGGCACTAAGGAGCGATGACTTCGAAACGCGGAGCAAATTGTCGGATTGGGTGGAGCGGCAAAAGTTTAGTTGAAGGCTTGGTAACAGGGGGAGCACCTGGTACCGGCGCTCGGGTTTGTAGTTCAGAATATTGTTCGCCGCATCACCTCCGCCTTGGCCCTGTTGAAGTCGAACCGCCAGGGGCGCGATGGGCACTCGTAGCTCGTCAGCGCGGGTAAGAATCAGCGCGAAGCGTGGTTCAATTCAAATCTCTCCGTTGAATGCTCGCTCCGTCAGCGACCGCGACAGCGCCTCCAAACGCTCGCCGCTCTCAGCCTGCCGGGCTGCGATCGCTCTAAGTTGCTTCACGCGTCGAGCAAACTCCCGCTGGAGCGCCAAGGGGGGCACGGGGGCGGACACACGACCGAGGATCTCAAGCGTAAGCCCTTCAGTGTTGAGGCCGCGAGCTTGGGCTATGATCATCTTGGCCGATCCCCGTAGGAGGCTCGCCAGATACTCGGACGCTAATCTCTCGCCACATATTATGGCCTTTAGGTCTTGCCCAAAGCACACGTGGACCTCCGCGATTGCCACCGGCAGTGTCCGCGCTAGGATCTTGCTCTTCACCACCACCAGAACGGAGCCCGGCGGTACGATGCGCGTCGCGCTGTTAGCCACTGCCTCATTGGTCACGTGCTCTTGAGTGTCGCGGAGATAGTCGAACTTCATATCCTTTGACGTCGCCCAGGGAATCGTGCCTTCGAAATATTCGGGTCGTGCCCTCGCTGGAGTACCGCCGCCGACGAATTGCACAAGATTGCCAAGCCGCTCTCTGGGCCACCCCTTTGGGTTCGTCGCTGGATCGCCGAACATCTCGTCGAAGATGGCAGGGACCAGCTCGGCGGTGCGGCGGTCGGGGGAACCCGTCGCCGTTTGCGATATGTCGGAAGTCAATGGTGGACAACCACAGGTAGAGCCAAGCCGACTCGACGCCGTTCGGCACGAGGCCCATCACGTTGTTATCAAACGCAGCCTCGACGGCTAAAATACGCCTCTTATTTGTGAGCAGCGCAGCACCGACCTTGGGAAAGATAACTGTGCCTGGTGGGTAGGTGCGTGCCCGGATGGCTGAGAGGATTTGACGGTCAACTTTGTGGGCGGAGGTCGAAATATTGACCTCTGCACCATCCGCATTCATGTCGCTGACTTTGACAAACGGTATGGCCAAGTCTGGTTGGCCTTGGAATGCCTTCGGGAATGCAAACCCGCTTGCGGGTTGCGCGATGTCGCCGATCCTGACGACAGCCCAGCTTGCTGGCACGGTCGTCTCTAATCGCCTTGCTAGCCCCCTCCCGAACTCGTTTGATTTCTCGTTCATCTCTGAAGCATTTCAGCCAAAACTTTTACCCTCACGACGATCTCTTCTTCTAATCGCAAGATTTCGGCTAGGATGTCGCTCGGCTGGTCATGCTCGGTTGCATCTTCGAAAATCTCGCGGTATCGGCCCGGCGTGAGGTTGAGGCTATTGTCGCGAATCCGAGCGACCGGAACGCGGAAGGCGCTGAGCCCATCCTGGCGTTCGGGCCATTTCGCTAGTAAATCGGGAATATCGTTCGCATCGATCGGCACGCGCTTGTCGTCGAGGCTGAAGCCGTCGGCCTGGAGGTCGTAGAACCAAACGCTCTCGGTTGGACCGCCCTTTTGGAAGACAAGCACGGCGGTGCCAACGCCGGAGTAGGGCTTGAAGACGCCCGAGGGCAGGCTGACGACCGCCTGCAGGTCGCACTCAGTGAGCAGCATCTCGCGCAGGCGGACGGCGGCCTTGTTGCCGCCGAAGAGGACGCCGTTGGGAACGATGACGCCGGCGCGGCCGTCGGGGGCGAGGTGGTCGATGAACCACTTGAGGAAGAGCAGCTCCGTGTTGCGGCTATCGAGGTTGAGGTCGGCGAGGAT
>DHWR01000277.1:9193-9344 GCA_002413265.1 Chloroflexi bacterium UBA5177 | reverse complement strand
GGCCCGCCGCGCTCACACTGGTGGTCTGGAGCAGGGAATGCGTTCGTCCGAGATACGGAAGCCCTGTTTCGAGTCGAAGCCAGGTATCCATGTTTGCATCGTGCTCGACATAACGTTCGACCTCCATCAGCTGGCCATCGACGAGCACGAA
>DHWR01000277.1:8669-8978 GCA_002413265.1 Chloroflexi bacterium UBA5177 | reverse complement strand
CGGCGGCCGTCTTTCGTGAGGAGGCTCTGCGGAAAGGGCACGCCTCCCGCAGCGAGCTGCCGCCGAACCCGCTGCATATCGGCGAGCCGACTTCTACTCGTATGCGAACGATAGACGCGGACGACGTAACGCCCTTCAGACGTTTCGAGGAGAAGATTGAGGCTGGAAGATCCCCCCAGGTCAACGCTTTCCTCAGTTGGTACCAACCCAAATCGATGGCGCAAGGTTGCCATGATCTGGGACGAAACCAGCGGCCGCAGCCCGCGTCTATCTGGTGACATACCGTCGATTGTCTCCGCTCGAGGGCAC
>DHWR01000277.1:0-8383 GCA_002413265.1 Chloroflexi bacterium UBA5177 | reverse complement strand
TCACCGCAGATTCGTCCTGCGTCCGGCGGGCCGCTGCATGCGTGACCTTGCCCGCCCCGTCGGCCCTACTCTCAACGAAAATGGGTCCGACTCCTCTGCAGCTACGGCGACTGTCTAAGCCCCGTGACGTTTCCGTCGGCGTCTTTTACGGTCGCGACGAGCAAGCCCCCGCCAACATCCCTTACGTCTTGCTGGACCTGCGCTCCCGCGTCGACCAACGTCTGCAAGCTTTTCTTGATGTCGCTCACCGCCACGTAGCCGATGGGTCCGGTCAATCCCTGCTTGTGCCCGTTGGGATCCAAACCAATTTCTTGGTCGCCGACCCTGAAGCCGACGTAATACGGCGCGTCAGCATAGGGCTCTACACCCAATAGTGTGCTGTACAGGGTCTTCGCCTTAGCTACGTCTTTGACGGGATAGACGAATAATCCAATGCCTTGACTCACAAGAGAACTCCTTTCGTTGATCCTAGGCTCAATTGTATCTAGCCCTGTGGGTAACAGTGATCGCTGACAGCGACGTAAACCTCCGGTGGGAAGTGGTGGACGCTTTCCTCGCTGCCTCGCGTGGCGGTGACTTCGAGGCCCTGCTTGCGCTGCTCGACCCAGACGTCGTGCTTCGAGCCGATCCCACCACTGTGCGCATGGGAGCTTCCGAGGAGGTTCGCGGTCCGGCAGCCGTGGCCGAGACCTTCTCAGGGAGAGCCCTCTTCGCAAGACCGGCACTCCTAAGCGGCGCTCCCGGTGCCGTGTGGTCCGTGGGGGGCAGCCATGCGTCGCATTTAGCTTCACAATCAGTCGCGGCAAGATCGTCGAAATCAAGCTGCTCTCCGACCCAGCGCGCCTCCAGGAGCTAGACCTCACGATGGTTGCAGACTGACGCGGACATGAACGTGCGGGTGGCGGTACGTCGGGATGGCGCACTCGTCCGTCGAGCGCGCCCGTGTGTACGTCACCTGGGTCGGTCCACCCTCCCTGAACGCGGTCGCCAGATGTAACCGCTCCACGTAAAAGCTGCCAACGGAACGTCCAGTCCCAATTCGGCAGAGAGAGGACCCTGAAAATGAGTCGCACCTTGACCAAGCTCGCGATCGCGGTAGCCGCCACGGTTTTCCCCTTTATCCAGTTCGGTCACGTGGCGCGAGCCTCGGGGGGCGTCAACAATCCCCAGACCGTGGCTCTCCACCGCCAGAGCTGCGCCCAGGCTAATGTCGGGCCGCTGCTCGGCTCGGCTCGCTTTTCGCTTGACGATCAGGGCGGCGGTACGGTGAACCCCGGCGGAATGGAAATCAGAACGGCAGTTACGGCCGGCATGCCGAGAACCAGCTATGGCGAGTACATCCTTGATGACTCCTGCAACGTACTGGTCCATGCCGGCACCCTGAAGACCGATGACAGTGGACGAGGAGATCTGGACGTGCATGTTCTGGGCAGCTCCCTGCCTTCGGGCGCTGCGCTTCGGGTCCAGTTAGTAGCTCCAGAGAACGCTGCCGTCCCGGGTCCTGGACCCTTCACGGACGTGCTCACCAGCGACCCAACAACTGGTGGCTGAGTTCCGCGGCGAGTAATAGGGGCGGAGCAGCCGCCGCCCTTTCTGTAAGAAGTACCTTTAGCGCCACCAGGGAACACGGGCTACCTCGGTGGCCTGTGCAACCGGGCCATCCAGATCGGTCTCCAGCTCACCAAGCTGCTTGATCCATTCGCCGGCGATCACCGTGGCTATCGCCGGCCGAGCTTCTGCAAGTCCATCTCGCCAGCGACTGAGCCAGGACAATGCCACCTCGCGCAGCGTGGCGTCCGACACACGCGCTCCAGACAGGAGCGCACTCGGCGTGCTTTCCAGCCTGTCGGCCAGTCGCAGGAAGCCGGCAAGCATCAGCTGCGTCTGCGCAAGCAGGTCCGAAGCTCCGTTGGAGGCACCATCTGTTTGATAGCCCATGTCCGCGACCACATTGAGCAGATCGCCCACAATGATGGCGTTCGTTCCGGCTGCCAGTAGGAAAGCCGCATTTTCAGGATCTAAGGGCTTTGAGCCTCGCTCGTTGAGAAACTGACCGAACGCCTCGCCTGCCCGATCTCTCGCTCGGACAGCAAGTCTCCTGGCTGCGGCAACGTCCTGGGATGATTCAGCTTCCAGTACACGGTCGAAAGAGCCTGCGAGGAATGCTGCCGTCGCACGATACAGCCGTGCAAGAGTCGTGACCAGCTCTCCGCGTGCCCCCCGTGGCCACAGCAGGAGCGCCGTGACAATGCTGATGCCGACGCCCACGGCCACATCCTCGATGCGAGCCAGACCCACCCGCCATCCTATCGGGGAGATAAGGTTGAACAGGATGATCACCAGCACCGTGAACGCGGCCTGGCCCACCATGAAGCCGATCGCCCCCGCGGCATAAGTCGCGAGAAAAACTGCAACCGGCAAGGCGATCCACAGGACCGGGGAAGTCGCGCCGACCAGCACGGTGAAGACCGCACCCACTGCGAACCCGATCACCGTGCCCATCAAAGCCTGGAGCGTCGTCCGTCCCGTCCCAAAGGCGTTTGATCTGAGCACCGAAAGCGTCCCCAGCACCACCCAGAAGGCGTGATCCAGACGCAACAACCGCGCCAGCAACACGGCCAGTCCAAGCCCGATTCCCACCCGCAGGCTTTGGTGCAGCACGGCAGACGACGGCGTGAGCTGTGCGCCTACGGTCCGGGCAATGCGAATCAGCGGCCTGGTCCTGCCTTCCAGCGGGGTGCCTGCCGGCAACGGGACTCCATCGCCTACCTCTCCGCCGGCGGATATCACCGAATTGGCTCCAATAGCCAGTGCCACGTAGGAGATCACCCGAAGTCCATGGTCGGCATCGAGACCCGCGAGGACGTCCTCCGTCGCGGTTCCGGTACGCAACGCTTGTTCCGCCCACCGATCCAGCGCCTGACGGTGCGCCAACCGTGCCGCGTCGAGAGCTCTGAGATCCGGCGGGGCACCTCCGGCGAGCACGTCGGCGCTCCCCTGGAAGGTTCGCACCACATAAGCCGCCAGTTCGTTGCCTTCCTTTATGCACGGGTGCAGCCAGCCTGGCTGCGGACGAAAGTACCCCGTGGCGAACGCCAGTGCCCGCTCGAGCAGCGACAGCATTTCGACGAAGGCGCGATCCCGGCGCGTCGGACCGGCCGGTCGCTTCGGAGTCGCGGCGTACTGGCGTTTGAGGCCCGCTACCGCTTCCCGAGCGGCAGCCTCAACTCCTGCTGAGTCTTGCGGAGCTTCTCGCTGGACTTTGACCAAAGCAGCGAGGGCGCGACAAGCGTCAGCCGCCTTGCTGCGCAGCGCCAGTCGCTCGAAGCGAGGCCAGAAGAAGACGCCGGCAAGCGTCGACACTGCACCGGCAATGAGCCACCCGGAGAGTCTGCTGCCGATCGCCCCGACTGGAGCCGGAACGGAGACGGCCAGCACGAACGAGAGGAGCAGGGCCGTCTGTCCCGCCGAGACATAGCCCCCGAACACACCCGAGAACTGAATGCAGAAGCCCACCAGGAACATAATTAGGGCGGCCACCCAGGCAACCGGCGAAGCGATGGTGCCCAAAGTCACCAAGGCAGCGCCGACGGCAGTCATTGTCAAGTAGGCAGCGGCGCGAGACCTCCTCGGGCCGCCAAAGTCGGACATCACCAGAAGCGCGAAGCAGCCAAACGCGACAAAAGTCGTGACTTGAACGTCCCCGAGCGCAATCTTGGAGAAGGCGAAGGCGGCAGGGATCACGATCGCGGCTCGAGTTGCCCGCCTCAGGCTCGCTGATCCTGGATCTCTCGGCAGCCTGCCCTGGAGCCGATGACCGAAGGCTGTCACCACCCCCACGCCCATGCTGCCTACATCGCCCGCTTCATTGGTTTCAGCGGAGGTCGCGCTTCCCATCCCTTCAGCCTAACTCGGGGACGCTGCGGCGCTCGTACAGACGCTATCTTCCGTACGCGAGTTTCATCGGCAAGGCCCGCATGCGACAAATCCTGGAGACTTGCTGCGAAGGTGTAGCAACAATCGCGTCACGATCGCTTTAGACAGAAACAGCCGCCCGAGCTGAGCCAGTAAACGTTCGGAGAAGCTTCTCTGCCGTAAAGTCCCAGCTGCACTTTTTTCGGTTCGTCACCAGGAAGTTGAACGCTCACATTTTACGACTCGCGCTAACGATGAGTGCGGTTCCACTATGCGCTGGACCGTGCTGAGAGCACTCGCTATGTTCTGCTGCTCTACCGCCCCGTCGAACCCGGCAATACCAAACTCCATGTTCCCGCCTGATGAGCAGTCATGGCTGTAAACCACTTTGAAACGAGCGGGAGCGACACAGCTGTTCTTTGGCTTGTCCCAGCTTCCAAGCGCCAGAACACCATTGAACGCCAAACCCCGACCCTTGACATGCATCAGCACTTTGGATGATCTCGGACGAGTTACCGGAGTCACAGCCGTCACGAGGGATGTTTCGGATCAGAAGTCATTCGAGGAGCAGCTGCGGCACCAGGCCCTGCATGACGGGTTGACCGGTCTGCCCAATCGCACGCTTATGCATGACCGTCTCGAGCAGGCGCTGATCTCCGCTCGACGAAATAGCGATACGGTCGCCCTCCTGGTCATGGACCTGAACCGCTTCAAGGAGGTCAACGACAGTCTGGGACATGCCGCCGGCGACCGCCTTTTGGAGGAGACGACCAATCGCCTCACCGCGACCTTGCGATTAACCGACACTGTCGCGCGTCTGGGAGGCGACGAATTTGCCATCGTCCTGCCGGCTTCCGGCAGACAGCAGGCGGAGCATACGGTTCGAAAGCTGCTGGTAGCACTCCGACGACCCATCGTGCTGCACGATCACCAGATTGACGTGGACGCGAGCTTCGGCGTCGCGATGTTTCCCGAGAACGGAGAGAGCCCGGAGACCCTCCTTCGTCACGCCGATGTGGCTATGTATGCGGCCAAACGCGGCCACCTCGGTCACTCCTTTTATGCCGCCGAGCACGATCTGAACAGCCCGAGCCATCTGGCTTTGATAGGTGGCCTAAGGCATGCCATCGAGCAC
Organism: Chloroflexi bacterium UBA5177; assembly: GCA_002413265.1. Taxonomy (GTDB): domain Bacteria; phylum Chloroflexota; class UBA5177; order UBA5177; family UBA5177; genus UBA5177. The sequence goes on along the minus strand of DHWR01000277.1, from coordinate 3,333 downwards.
GAGAAGCTGCTGCTCCACTTCCACCCCATCGTGAATATGGGCACCGGGCGCGTCGAGCGCGTGGAAGCGCTTGCTCGCTGGCAAAAGGAAGGCGACGGTTTCGTTCCACCCAGCCAGTTCATTCCGCTGGCCGAAGAGACTGGATTGATCAGCCGCTCACCCTCATGGTTCTGAGACTTGCTCTGACCCAGTGCGCTCTTTGGAAAGAGTCTGGGCTCGATCTCGGTGTGGCCGTCAACCTGTCCGCCAGCAGCCTCCTGAACCCCGGCCTGTCGAGCGTCGTCGAAACTGCGTTGCAGCACGCCGGCGTCGAGGGAGCCTCGCTTATGGTCGAGGTAACGGAGAGCGCGTTGATGGCGAAACCACACGAAGCGACTTCAATCCTCGATCACCTGCACAGGCTCGGCGGTCGGATCGCAATCGACGACTTTGGAACCGGGTATTCCTCGCTCAGCTACCTGCAACAGCTGCCGGTGGATGAGATCAAGATCGATCGCTCCTTCATCCAGAAGATGGCTCGCGACGAGCAGGCTATCGTTCGGACGGTTATCGACCTCGGCCAGAACCTCGACCTCGAAGTGACGGCCGAAGGCGTGGAAGACGAGGAGACCTGGATCGCACTGCGCGCCATGAGCTGTTCCACGGCTCAGGGCTGCTTCATCAGCAGACCTATGCCGGCAGTCGCGGTCGCCCCCTGGATTGAAGCCTGGGAGCAGCGCCCGCACCTGCTGGATCCGCAATTAACCCTGGTGCTGGGCGGCAAAGAGCTGGAAGCTTCGGCGCTATAGCCCACCCTCTTCGCCTGACGTGCTTTACTCCGCCGTGAAGTCTCGATCCAGTGCGTCCGTAGCGACGAGCGGCATCATCGTGGATCGCGCACGGAAGCAGCCCATGCTGCGTCCCTCAGCGAGCGCCGCGGAGCTGATTCGACTCCCTCTGGCCCCGGGACGCTGCCGGCCAGATCAAAAAAATCCGAGGCGTTTTTCATCTCACCAGCTCGGGCTCTTTGAGAACACAGAACTCATTGCCTTCCGGATCAGCCATCACGTACCAGCGCCAGCCATCCTCCACAATCTCCTCACTGACACGAGTGGCGCCCAGCTCTAGGAGGCGTTCGCGCTCCGCATCCAGATTTTCGACGCGAACGTCGATGTGCATGCGGTTCTTTCCGGTTTTCGGCTCCAAAACGCGCTGCAGGAGCAGCTCGGGCTGCCCGGATTCGGGCGGCATGAGCGCAAGATACGGCTCGTCGACGGAAGACGGCTCGTAGCCCAATGCCTGAGACCAGAACTTCGCCAGGCTGACCGGATCCAGACAGTCAAGCACCACCGCGACTCTCACTGCCACTCCTTCTCTGTACTAGAAGAGTATATGTTTCACTGTTCGGGTAGACCTCCCAGCGCTCGAGCAATTGCCTCTGGGGTCTGTCCTCTCTTTAACATTCCGGCGATCTCGCTTATGGACATCGCCTTCCCGGTTCCCGGGACGAACACCACGTGGTCGCGCTGGCATTGATACAGCGGTGTGCGACGGACCATCATCACCAATCTCGCTCGGCGCGCACGCGCCTCCTGCTGTTCTTTCATTGGGTTGCGCCCTCTCAATAGCCGAACGACAAGAGTGGAGGGAAACAGAAAAGCTCCACAGCCGGGGCGCTCGCTCCCCTCGAGATCGGGCGCCGGTATGCGCGATACGGCCTCGCTGCTGCCGCAAACCGGGCAAGGAGGCAGTGCTCTCGAGCCCTCCAGTTCCTAAGGGTCGAGAACCTCGATATTAACCAGCTTGCCGGCATGTGGCAGGTAGTACGCGCGGTAGTATTGCCCCTCCACGAACGCCTTGGCTTCTCGTTCACGTCGAATCGAGTGCCTCCGATCCCACCGATGGTGTAGGCGTAGGTCGGCGGCCCATCGTCGGTGTTGTTGACCTCTCGCGTTCCGCGCCCTTGCACCATAGCGACCTCCGCCCGCGCCAGATCCGTGTCGTACTCCTTCCAGAAGAGGCCCAGGACCATCAGAAGAAGCCCGGCTCCGAGTCCGACGTACGCCTCTGAGTGACGCAGGAGCCCGCTCGGCCCCGTCCTCACCGCGTCCGACGCCAGGTAGGCGCCGACACCCAGAACGGCCACCAGTCCGACCAGGAAGAGTAGCCTTCGATCGCTGCGGTCCTTCCGTTCGAGGCTCTTTGCCTGATCAGCTGTGAGACGACCTTCGCGATTGGACCCTAAAGCTTCCGGAAGAAAGTCGTTGACCTTGGTCAGGGTCTCCTGCAGTTGTGCCCGCCCGGGATCGTCCATGCTGCATTGATCCCTCGCGCCCAACGGCAGATGACTGGCACTTCAGCCACGGGCCAAGGCTGCTTCACATGTCTGATACGATGGTGCCACACAAATTTAGTGGTCTCCGCAGCGATCAGACCTCATGCCTTTGAGAGGCGGCACGATGCCGAGAGCCCCGTCAGCCCTTTTTGGCCTCAGCCTCTCGCTCCTCCTTTTCTCGTCGCTAGACGCAGTGGACTCCCAAGCCGCGGTGAAGAGTCATACCAGGGTTCGTGCCGCTCCGACTATTCGCTGCCTCCATCGCAACCAGCCATCCGGCAGCCTTACCGTCTCGGACAATTTCTACACTCCATCGCTTAACCAGTTTCAAGGCGCAGTCTCAGCCGAAACCTATCCCTTCCTCTTCGACGATCTCTTCCGCTACGACAGCCGCGCACACCTATTCCCGATGATGGCGACGCGACTGCCCACCCTTCGCAACGGCGGCATCAAGGCCGGTGGCAAGACGATCGTCGTCCAGCTGAAACGGGGTCTGCGGTGGTCGAACGGGAATGAGATCACCTCGGCCGACATCAAGTTTGGCTGGCAGGTGGGTATGGACCCGGGTAGCGGCCAGTACTGTGCGGGATTCTGCGACGTGATTCACGCGATCGACATACCCGATCGTTACACCGCGGTGTTACATCTCAGCCGGGTCGATCCAGCTCTTCTCTCACCGTCGACCTTGATCGCTGGCTCGATGCCGCCCCTCTGGCCACATCGGTGGCCGCCCTACTGGAACGGCAACCCGCATGCCGCGGCAGTCGACCTTACCCAAGACCCCACCTTCACCTTCATTGGCCCACGTTTCCCGACCGATGGTCCCTATCAGGCGACCAGCCAGAGCGGCACCCGGACAGTGCTGCGGCCGATGAGGTACTACGACGATATGTCGTGCGGCGCGTACCTGAAATCCCTGCTCTACACGACATACAACGTTGGACAGAGCGCGTCGTCAGCAGGTCAAATTGCGGCTGCACTGGGCGGCGAGGTCGACGTGGGCCTCGATTACTTTGCAA
>DHWR01000083.1:2124-3814 GCA_002413265.1 Chloroflexi bacterium UBA5177 | reverse complement strand
GTGGCGTGGGCGAGCCCATAGTCTCCGATTGCCAGAGCCCCGGCGCCGGCGCCGGTCAGTTTCAGGAAGTCACGTCTGGACAGCCCCGAACGGCCGTCGGAATCGATCGACAAGGGTCTTCTTCTCCTCCGAATGACATGTCCGTACTGCATGGCGGACAATCAACTTCGCGCGTATGGCGCGCCAAATATCTTAACGAATTGCGGTCGGATTGTCCATACCTGGACGATCCCAGGGACGAATCGCGGATGCGGCGTGCGCGGGGATCGACGGCCGGGTGGAGGCGAGCAGGGCGGAACGGCAGCCGTTCCCTACGACGAAGTCCCTACGACGACGTGGGCGTTCGGTGGGCGGATTTGCCCGAGGGAAACGATGCGTCTTACCGGCAACAACCGGAAGCCCCGCAGCCTCCTCTGGTCGACGCGGCGGGGCGAGCCACTTCCGTGGAGGTGTTCAGGGGCTTGGTCGCGCGCACGAAAGCGCTGGCGAGCTTGCCGTCGGCGTCTCTCCATTCCCGTTCGGCGGTCGCCGGATCGATCCCTGCCTCTTCCAATGTGTAGCGGCGAGTTATCTCCATGCTGATCTCCCCGAAGCCGGCATTGCTCAGTAGCTCCTTATAGACGTCGACCTCCAGGGCGCCGGCGAGGCAGCCAACCCAGGCCTCCATGTTTGTCCTGAAGCTCTCCGGCACCTGGCCCTCCACCACCACATCGGCTACCGCGAAGCGTCCGCCCGGCTTGAGCACGCGGAAGGCATCGCGCAGCACCAACGATTTGTCGGCGGCGAGATTGATGACGCAATTGCTGATCACCACGTCGACGGTGTTCGCCGGAAGTGGGATGTCCTCGATGCGTCCTTTAAGGAAAGCAACGTTGCCGGCTCCGGCTTTTGCCTTGTTCTCCTGCGCGAGCGCCAGCATCTCGTCGGTCATGTCCAGACCGTAGGCGAAGCCCGCCGGCCCCACGCGCCGAGCGCTCAACAGGACGTCGATCCCGCCTCCCGATCCGAGATCGAGAACGGTATCACCCTCGTGAAGGTCGATGAGCGCGGTAGGATTGCCGCAGCCCAAGGACGCGGCAACCGCATCCGCGGGTAGGCGGCTGGTTTCGCTTTCCGCATAGAGATCTCGGGTCACTGCATCGTCCCCATTGGGCGAGCAGCACGCGGCCTCGCCACTGCGAACCTGCAGCGCGGCGGAGGCGTATCGTTCGCGAACGGCTTCGACAATTGAGTCTGACATCTAGATGTTCCTTTCATGTTCGCGCGAGGCGACCGAGGTAATTGGCTTCATCGAAGTTTGTCGATGTGTTGACGTAAAAAAGGGGAACGGTTACACGAGAGATTGAACGGCCTTGAGCATTCTCCTCCCTTCATCGGTGGCCCAGTAGTAGCCCCAGATGCCTCGTTTCTCGGTGTCGATCAACCCCGCTTCTCGAAGCAGCTTCAAGTGGTGACTGATCGTCGGCTGGTTCTGGGGGAACGCGGGAGTTAGATCGCACACGCAGAGTGGCTCGGCTTGTTGCGCCAGCAGATCGAGGAGTCGAAGCCGCGTGGGGTCGCCGGCGACTTTCAAACGCTCCGCTACGCCCGCAGTCTGTTGCTCGGTGAGCGCGGCCGGCGCCGGCTCGACGCAGCAGGTATCAGCCCTGTGCCGCACCGGAAGAGCACGGATCGCCATCGAAGTTGTCAT
>DHWR01000083.1:0-1864 GCA_002413265.1 Chloroflexi bacterium UBA5177 | reverse complement strand
GCACCACAAAGGTGCCGTGCAGCTTCGTGCGTCCGCCGTGCCAGTGAAGCGAGATGCTGTAGCTGTAGGTTCCTCGCGGCGGGTGCTTGCGCCATCGAATTGGGTAGGCTACCGAGGTTCGGGGCACCGTGGTGCCGACGCGGATGTTTACGGAGCGGACGGGTTTGCCATAGCCCTGTCTCCAGAGCCACAGATGGCCGCTCCCGGCGAGCAGCAGACCCCCAGCATTGCGAATCCTGGCAATCAAGTACACGGAGTCGGGTCTCGCCACGGGTCTCACATGGGAAATCTTGAAGCGCGCCCGCACTGCGCCCGGCAGGTCACGACGATCGCCAGCACGCGTCTGAAGACGAGGGCGAGAGCTTGGGACGAATGCCCTTTCTTCTTGATCACGGTCTTCGGAATGGCCGGATAGGCCGTGAGGCCACCCACGTACTGTCCGGGCCGGGTCTTCGGCGGGACTCGAACCGAGAAAGCCACGGTAGTGCCGCGCTGTGAAGGAAGCCGCACCTGCGCTCGGGACAACCCCACCCATGCGCCAACGCGCGAGCGGCGCTGCTGCGGAAGGTTGTAGGAAACCCCTCCGTAGACCCCGCTCTTGGCATCAACCGCGCTGACGCGAATGGTTTCTGCAGTTGTTTTGGTGTTTCCTACCAGCGCGTACAGCTGGTCGGTTTGGCCCGGACCCAGGATGATTCGATAATAGCCGGGCTCGGAGATCGTATTACCGCTTTGATCCGACGGCTGGAGCAGGACGTCGCTCAGGCCCGAAGACCCGGCGGAAAAGCTCGCCGTCGGCCCGCTACAAAAGCAGGCGACGGCGAGGAGCGCCGCGGATAGTCCGATTCGCATCCGGGCGTGCGATTTATTCGAGGAGCTAGGGACCTGAGACCGCCGAAACGGTTAGCGTCGAGTGGTAGGTCGTAGCGTATGCTCCGCCTGGAACGTTCAGCTGCAAGTTTCCGGTGGAGATGGTACCCGGCGTGAAATCGTAGGTGCCCATTCCCTTGTTCACGGCGGCCGAGGCCACCTTGACCGCGGACCCGGAGTCGACGGCAGTCGTGCCGCCAACGCTGATGGTCGGCGGGGCAGCATGGCTAATACACGAAGTACCGGAATGGCATGCGACGGTGGGAACGGCCATCAGCAACGAACTCGTCGCGAAGGTGTCGCCGCCAACCGGGCAACCGGCGTCCGTCGGATTGGTGCAGGCAAACTGCGTCGCCTGGAAGGTGATGTTCCAGCCCACGCCGGTGCCGCGCGAGTCCACTGCCTGGTAGGTTGCGAGGGTGCCGTAAACCGTCTGGTCTGACCCGTTCAGGGTGGCGCTGAAGGTGCCGGGTGCGGCTCCCGTCACGCTGAGCGTGCCGGCCGCCAGCACTGCGGAAGTAGGGCCGCCGGAGGCGGCAGTGGCCTGGGAAACGCCGAGAAAAGATGGAACGGCGAGGGCCCCGCAGAGCAGGGCTAATCGAACGACGTGCATGAACTTCGTATCCTCCGAGATATTTTTCGTCAACCAAACTCGCGGAGTATCTCACGGTTCATTCGTATAGTCAATACTGGATTAGGAGAGTATTTTTGTGGCGTGGTAAGGGCTCAGACGGTTTTCCGCTTCGCATTGGTTCATCTGTGTGGCGGCGCGACTCGTCTGATCCGACCACCGAAGTTGCACGGTCCGTCATGGCTGGATCGGGCCGGACAGCACCATCTTCAGATGGCCCTCACCGGCCACTCGTGCTTGACGACCTCTTTCGACTCCTGGAATGGCCCGTCGGCAACCACGCCCCCACGGGTTTCCACTCGCCGCCATCGCCGCCGGCAATCCGCTTGGGCCGCCAAATTACGAGCTTCTCCCCACTCTCCA
>DHWR01000113.1 GCA_002413265.1 Chloroflexi bacterium UBA5177 | reverse complement strand
TATGGGTCGCTGATGACCCTCGCTGCCTATATCGGGCTGTTTCTGATCGACCGTGGAGTCAATCCCTGGGCCACGCTCGCGATCGCGGGTGTCATCGTGGGCATCGTGTCAGTCGCGTTTCAGCGCTGGTTGCTGGCTCCGCTGGCCAGGCGAGGCACCCGGCCGTTTGCGATAGTCATCGTCACCGTTTCGGCGGGGGTCATCCTTCAGTACGTCATCCTCGCCGTCGCCGGGCCGGAAACCCAGAGCTACGGCGAGCAGGGTGGGCAGACATTCCGCTTCTTAGGCATCACGCTGGGCGCGAGCCAGGTCGCGATCGTCGCGCTGGCGGTCGTGTTGATGCTTGCGCTGCATCTCCTTCTCACCCAGACAACCCTGGGGCGGGCGATGCGGGCAACTTCGTCGAATCGGATCCTGGCCCAGAGCTGCGGTATCGACACGGACCGGATGAGCGATGTCGCGTGGCTGCTGTCTGGGTGGCTGTGCGGGGCAACTGGCGTAGCCCTGGCGATCACCACCGCCGGCTTCGATTTCAGTATCGGCCAGGTCTTCCTCATACCGATGATCGCCGCGGCAGTATTGGGAGGTGTCGGCCAGCCATATGGAGCGATGGTCGGTGGCCTGGTGGTGGGGCTCGCGAGCGAGCTCGCAGCCGCATACACAAACCCCGCTTACCGCGAGGTCGTCGCTTTTGGCATCCTCATCGCGATCCTCCTCATCCGTCCCAGGGGCTTGTTCGGTGCCGCGTGGGCGACAAGAAGGCTGATGGCGTGAGAGCTCGGCGGGGAGGAGCTTAGCTATCGGCGCCTGGGAGTTCTACCTCGTCGTCCTTCTTATCTATCTGGGCACCGACCTTCTGGCGGCGTGGGGCCTCAATCTGGAATTCGGGGTCGCCGGAGTTGCCAACCTCGCATTCATTGTCACCATAGCCGCGGGCGCTTATGCCTACACCGTCTTCACCATCGGGTCCCCGACCTCCAACGGCAACTTCCAGCAGTACGTCGGAGGCTTCAGCTTTTCCTTTCCAATCGCCCTCGCCGCGGGCGTCGTGGCGGGCGCAGTGGTCGGCGTCCTGATCGCGATCACAGGCCTGAAGCGGCTTCGCCAGGACTACCAGGCGATGGCCATGCTCGTCGTTTCGCTCATGGCGGCCACGGTGGTCACCGCGGATACGCCTTTCCTAAACGGAAACGCCGGGCTGGTGATCTTTCCTTCATTCGCGCCCTTCTCAGACCAGGACTCTGAGGTCCAACGGTGGGCCTACGTCGGAATCGTGTTCGTGGCCTGTGCCGGGGCCTACTTCCTACTGCGCCGGTTTACGGCCGGCCCGTTCGGCCGCACCCTGCGGGCGATGCGCGATGACGACCTCGCTGCGCAGGCCGTCGGAAAAGATGTCGTCCGCCTTCGACTCGCCGTTCAGGCCGTCGGCGGCGCATTCGGCGGCCTCAGCGGCGCACTCCTCGTCGCGTTCATCGGCGGCTGGTCTCCGAGCGCCTGGGCGTATATCGAAACCCTCGCCCTTTTGACAGCGGTGATCGTCGGCGGGATGGGCAACGACAGGGGAGTGACCGTCGGCATGTTCCTGATCGGCATCCTGATCCTCCAGGGAGTCCAGTTCTTGAACGACGTCCCCGCGCTCAGGGCGCTCGAGTCGTACGCCAACCGCGCCGGACTGATTCACGACTTCGGCTGGATCGTGCTGGGCACCCTGACCATCGTGTTCATCTGGCTTCGCCCGCAGGGGATCTTCCCGGAGCGGCGTCCCCGTTACGGCGGCCAGGCCAGTTGACCGCGGCGATGAGGCCGATCCTCGAGGTCAAAAACCTGTCCAAGAATTACGGCGGCGTGCAAGCGGTGGATGTGGTGTCGTTCTCCGTCGAGCGAGGCTCCATCACCGGATTGATCGGTCCCAACGGCGCCGGCAAGTCGACCGCACTGAACGTGATCGGTGGTCTTCTCCCCCCGGCGGGAGGCAGCGTCGTGTTCGACGGCGTCGATGTGACGGGCCAACCGATGCACCGCCTGGCACGGCGCGGCCTGGTCCGGACATTTCAGCTCGCGCGGGTGTTCGGCAACCTCACCACGATCGAGAACCTGCTGGTCGCAGCGCCCGCCCATCGTGGCGACAGCCCCCTGGGAATCCTCGCGGGGAAGCGGTACTGGGGGCAGCAAGAAAGGCAATTGGTCGAGCAGGCGCGCGGGTTGCTCGCCTCGTTTGGCATGGCGGGCAAGGAGGACGAATACGCTCACAACCTGAGCGGTGGGCAGAAGCGCGCGGTCGAGACCATGCGCGCCCTAATGATGAAACCCAAGCTCCTTCTACTCGACGAGCCGATGGCCGGGCTCAGTCCAAGCCTCTCGAGGCAGCTCGAAGACATGTTCCTCGAGCTGAGCGCCGGCGGCCTTTCGCTGTTGCTGGTCGAGCACGGGCTGGACACAGTGGAGCGCATCTGCGGCAAGGTGATCGTGATGGCCCAAGGCAAGGTTCTCTCGGAGGGCCGCATGGCCGAGCTCCGCACCCGCCGAGAGGTGCAGGACGCTTATGTCATCGGCTGAGCCCGCCAGATCGGAGCCGGCAGCCGGCGTCGCGCTCGCGATCCGGGGCGTCACGGCCGGCTACAGCGAGATTCCAATCGTGACTGACGTCAACCTCGAGGTGCATCACGGCCAGGTCGTGGCGGTGGTGGGGCCCAACGGGGCCGGCAAAAGCACTCTGCTGAAGGCGATTCTTGGCATTGCGCGGCTGCTGGGTGGCCACATCGAGCTCGATGGAAACGACGTGACGGGCTTTCCACTTTCCAGGCTCGCAAGGCAGGGGATAGGTTATGTGCCGCAGGTGGAGGACGTGTTCGAGGGCCTGCGAGTGCGGGAGAACCTGGACATGGGCGGCTATCTCGCCGACAGAGCCGAGCGGGCGACCCGGATGGAGAAGGCGCTTGAAGTCTTCCCTCAGCTCCGCTCCAAGCTCAACCGTTACGTGGAGACGCTAAGCGGAGGCGAGCGCAAGATGACTGCGATCGCGCGCGTCCTCATGCTCGATCCGAAGGTGCTCCTGCTCGATGAGCCGACGGCTG
>DHWR01000143.1:16339-17589 GCA_002413265.1 Chloroflexi bacterium UBA5177 | reverse complement strand
CGAGAGACGTTTGCACGAAGATGCCCGGAGTGGTTCGAGCCACGCTTTGAAGCGTGAGGGGAGGTTCATCTGGCGACGACAGTAGGGCAGAGAGGACGACCACCAGCACCGTCACGACACCCAGGGCAAGGAGGAACTCTTTCACGAGGTCGTACGGAGCCATGCGGACTCCCCGGTAGTACTCATGCTTGGACGTCGTCATGACGCGACCTCTGGGCTTTGGTCCTCGAGTGGGTACGGCTTCACCACTCCTCGGAGTCTGACCATCGTCAAATGAATGCCGATTAGTCCCGCCACCACGAGTGGCAGGACGAAGATGTGGAACCCATACATCTGGCCGAAATTCAGCACGTTGAAGAACGCTCCGACGCCGACTGAATTCATGGCATCCTTACCCTGCACGGCGATCCATTGACCGTCAAAGTTCTGCTGCGAAACGTACCCGGTAAAGGCTGTGACGATTGAGGCCAGAAACGTGATGACGCCAACGACCCACGTTAGGCCGCGCCCGTCCCGCCAAGCGCCCTGGAAGAACGTGGCCCAGAGATGCACCACCATGAAAAAGAAAAAGGCCTGAACCGACCAGAAATGAAGGCTATTGAAGAAATGACCGACGACTGAGAAGTGCCACCATTGCGGACCAAAGACCGACAACACTACGCCGGTGGCGATCAATAAGATGAAGCTCGCGAGTGAGGCCACACCGAACAGGTACACGTAGCTGTGCACGTAGCTAGGCTGTTCGTACGGCAGCAGCTCCTCGTACGGAAGACTTTCTGCCAGCCTTTCTTGCGCGCGCTTCGTCAGGCTCACTGCTCAGTGCCTCGACCGCCGGGGAAAGGCAGAAGCACAGCGAGGGCGAAGACAATGATCATCAAGACGATCACGATGAGGTTAGCGATGGATATGTGCACGACGCCCCAGTCGAAATAATGCTGCACACCGTTCATGGACAAGTCTCCTCCCGGACGGAAATCATTCAACTGCAGACAATGGCTGTACACACTATAAGGGTGCCTAGCCGAGGACTGTATAAGGCGGGGATCTCATTTGTCGAGACGCGAGGCATGGGGACAGCGCCGATACCGCGCCCGCCTGTGGCTAGCGGGTGCGGTATCGGCGCTGGCTTATCAAACCGGGCATGTGTCTGAGCTCACCCGAGTCAGCCCGAAGAGCTATCAGTCGGCTACCTGTACCTTGAGGAACCTCGGCTTGAGATAAGCGACCTTTGGCATCCGAATCGTCAATAT
>DHWR01000143.1:0-16131 GCA_002413265.1 Chloroflexi bacterium UBA5177 | reverse complement strand
TCGGAATTTCGCGCCACAGATCGGTTCCGCTTTCGATGGTCGCGACCTGAAAGCGCCCTTTGACGATGGCTTGCCGCCCGACTATCTCGATTTCCAAGTGGCCTGGGTCCACTCCGGGGAGTGTGATCTGAAGGAAGTAGGAACCCCAGGTCTCGATGAGGTTGCTCCGATTGACGGTGACCTTTCGGTCGGTTTCCCCCGACTCAAGAGCCTTTCGAAGCATCTGGTCGATATCGTCCGGTTTCAATCCAACCACGGACCGGCCGTCTTCGCGGACAGTTGTTGCTGTCATCATGTTTCTCCTTTTGCGAACTCGGAGTATTGACTCTTCGGTTGAAGCCACGCTGCTCGCTTTCATGGCCTTACTGTAGGTTCCGCGTGCTTGAACCGCTATCAGTCCTCCACCTGAGATTTCCCACGTCCGTGTACGAGTTCAGCCGACCGTCTTCACCAGAGGCGATCGAGCCAAAAATCGGGTGACGAACCTATGTTGGGGAGCATGGCAGCGGCGTAGAGCAGCGTTACTCGTCCATCCGCCACTGGTTGCTAGCCACTCTGCGGTCTGGGAAAGGAGCCCCTGGCTAAGCCGGCGTTCTCCTTCGTTCGCTACGGAGCGGCAATGATTCCGTGCTGAATCGCGTACTTGACCAGGTCCATTCGGTCGTGGGCATCCAGCTTGTGCATCAGATGGGCGCGGTGCGTCTGTACGGTCTTGATCGAGAGATCCAGGATGGTCGCCATGTCTCGGTTACTCTTGCCCTCGGCCACGAGCTGCAGGATCTCCCGCTCGCGCGCCGTCAGATGCTCCGCCTCGTCCCGGCCCTCTTTAGACAATTGAAATCGGTAATCTTCCTGCATCATCGTGGCGATCGCTGGTGAGAAGAAGCTACGCCCCTGCGCCGCAGCTTTCACGGCCTCAACCAATTCAGTACCCGCCGCCCGTTTCAGCACGGCGCCGATTGCCCCCGCCTCCACGATCTGCGCGAGGTATTCTCGGTTTTCGTGCATCGTCAGGATAAGGACTCTCGTACCCGGGAAGCGGCGCTTGATCTGTCTGGTTGCTTCGGCCCCGTTGAGATTGGGCATGGCGATGTCCATCACCACGATTTGAGGTCGCAGCCGCTCCGCCATCTCCACGGCGTGGCGTCCGTCCTCAGCTTCGCCCACAACACTGATTCCCGGCTGGGCGTCGAGAACCATGCGCAGCCCCTCACGCAGGATTGCGTGATCGTCTACGAGGAGCACAGTTGTGTCCAAGCGTCGGTCCCTTCTCCTCGTACATCATGCAACCGCATGCGGATTCCGTGCTAGTCGCCAACGAACTACGTTGGCACACGTGCAAATATCGGGCCGAGAGCCGATGGAGAACCGCAGCCGTGTCGCTTAGGATGTCGCATGTCTGCTCTCTAAGCCAGGTGTAGGTCACAGCGGCTGAGCAGTCAAATCGGTGCTGAGGATGGGGAATGTCAGTCGCCCCTACGGCCCCTCCGAACGCTCCTGGATCCGGGCCCTCCTGGTTCAGACCCCCCGAGCAACTGTGCCGCGAGCTGGATGCTACGCCTGCCGGCCTCTCATCTGCAGAGGCGGCACAACGTCTCTCTCGGTACGGTGCCAACGAACTCGACCGCCGCCACGGCGTGATGGCTCTGGAAATCCTCCGCTTCTTCGTGAACCCGCTAGTCCTGATCCTTCTCTTCGCGGCCATCGTATCCGGGGTTCTTGGCGAGTACGTCAACGCTGGATTGATCTCAGTCATGGTCGTCGTCAGCGTCGCCTTGAATTTCCTTCAGGCATTTCATTCTCAGCAGGCGGCCAATCGCCTGCGTCAGTCCGTCGTTTCCACGGCTACTGTCCTCCGAGATGGCGACTGGTCAGAACTTCCTCGAGCTGAAGTCGTCCCTGGCGACGTCATACGGCTTGCCGCGGGAGACCTGATACCTGCCGACGGGAGACTGCTGGAAGCACACGATCTATTCACCGACGAGGCGGCTCTCACAGGAGAATCGCTGCCCGCAGAGAAAGCAGTCCAGCCGTCTCAGAGCCCGGGCGCCACAGGCGACTCCGCGGGGGCGGTGTTTCTCGGCACGTCCGTGATTAGCGGTGCCGCAACTGCCCTGGTGGTGCATACTGGTCGCTCGACCCAGATTGGCGGCGTTGCCCACCATCTAGCCGCTCGACCACCGGAGACCGAGTTCGAGCGAGGAACACGAGCCTTCGGACTCCTGATTACCAGGACCGTCTTTTTCCTGGTTCTGTTCGTGTTCGTGGTGACCGCGATCATCAAGCACGACCCTCTGCTCGAATCATTCCTCTTCGCCATTGCTCTTGCCGTGGGCCTTACTCCTGAGTTCCTGCCCATGATCATGTCGGTGACTCTGGCACGCGGCGCTCTACGGATGGCTCACAAAAAGGTCATAGTCAAGCGTCTTGCAGCTATCGAAAACTTCGGTTCGATGGACATCCTTTGCAGCGACAAGACTGGCACCCTCACCGAAGGTCGTATCACGCTCGAGCGCTATGTCGACGCAAAGGGAGCGCAGTGCGAGCAGGTTCTGCTGTATGCAGCTCTCAATGGGGCGTTCGAAACAGGCATCAAAAGCCCCATGGACGACGCCATAGTGCAGCATCGCCACCCTGACATGGCTTCGTACTCGAAGCTCGACGAGATTCCATTCGACTTTAGAAGGAGACGATCATCGGTTGTCGTGATCGGCGGTGGCCAGCCTCTGCTAGTGACTAAGGGAGCGCCTGAAAGCGTTTTGCCCGCTTGCTCGCACTGCCAGTTTGACGAAGCCGTTGAAACATTCGGCGACAAGGAACGCAAGACAGCCGCAGAGACCTTTCAGGAGCTCAGTCGCGATGGGTATCGTGTCCTTGCTGTCGCCTTTCGACGCGTGGATCGCCGGTCCGCCTATTCAGTGGACGATGAAGCCGCTCTCACGTTTGTAGGCTTTGCCTGCTTCCTGGACCCGCCTCGGGAGAGTGCTGCGCAGACTCTCGATCAGTTGCGGCGAGCCGGCATCACTGTCAAGATCATGACCGGCGACAACGAGCTCGTCACTCGGACCATCTGCCGCCAGGTGGGACTTGACGAAGCGGTGATGGTTCTTGGACCGGACGTCGACGCTGCCAGCGATGCCGCACTGGGAGCGCTCGCTGAGCGTACCACCGTCTTTGCACGGGTGTCTCCCGAACAGAAAAACCGCGTCATGGCGGCCCTCCGACGGCGTGGTCACGTGGTTGGCTTCATGGGTGATGGAATTAACGATGCGCCGTCGCTGCACAACGCCGATGTCGGCATCTCGGTTGCCGGGGCGGTCGACGTGGCGAGGGAGGCGGCGGACATCATTCTGCTCGAACGCTCCCTGAGCGCTCTTCACGAGGGGGTGCTCGAGGGCCGGCGCAGCTTCGGAAACATCATGAAGTACATCATGATGGGAACCAGTTCCAACTTCGGAAACATGTTCAGCATGGCCGGAGCCACCCTCTTCTTGCCCTTCCTCCCCATGCTGCCGCTTCAGATCCTGTTGAACAACCTCCTCTATGATCTCTCGCAGCTGACCATACCTGGCGACCATGTAGATGACGACTATCTCCAGAACCCCAAGCGCTGGAACATTCGCTTCATTCAGCGCTTCATGCTCGTCGTCGGACCGATCAGTTCCATCTATGACTTCCTCACGTTCGGGGCCCTGCTCTGGATCTTCCACAGCTCGGCACAGCTGTTCCATACGGGCTGGTTTGCGGAATCTTTGGCTACCCAAACGCTTGTAATTCTCGTGATCCGCACTTCTGCCTCTCCGTGGCGCAGTCGACCGAGCAAGGCTCTCGTGGCGACGATCTTAGCTGCCGTCGCAGTGGCCTTCATCCTTCCGTTTTCTCCTGTGGCACATACTCTGGGTTTCGTGCCATTGCCCCCTGGCTTCTTCGCATTTCTACTGGGGGCCGTGGTCACTTATCTGGCTCTCGTCGAGACAGTGAAGCGCTGGTTCTACCGTCACTTCGCCGCTTAGTCGACAAGAGGCCCGCGGCCCGGGCTCCGCCAATACAGGCCAAGGATTCGGCCCGGGATGCCATGCATATCAGGTGTTGACCCGATGCGGGTGTCCTTTACTCACGCATACGCTTCAGGTGTGCGGGGAACATCCTCGCCACAAAGGAGATAAGGCGATGAGTGTTACGACAGAGGAGCTCACGCGGGAAGAGGTCCTTGCCACCGGGACCATGAAGGCGTTCGTAATGAACGGCTTGGGCAAGGTCGGCTTCTCCGACAAACCGATCCCCACGGCGGGACCTACGGACGCGGTCGTCAAGACGACGCGCGCCCTAATCTGCACCTCGGACAGCCACACGGTGAACGGAGCCATCGGGCCCCGAGAGAATCTCACCCTCGGTCACGAGGCGGTAGGTGTTGTCTACCAGGTTGGGTCACTGGTGAAGAACTTCAAGCCTGGCGATCGCGTGCTGGTTGGAGCAATCACACCCGACTGGTTCGACGAAGCCTCTCAGGCCGGCCATTCGTCTCAGTCGAATGAAGCCCTTGGGGGCTGGAAGTTTGCCAACATCAAAGACGGAGTCTTTGCGGAGTACTTCCACGTCAACCAGGCCGACGCGAACATGGCGAAGATTCCGGACGCTGTTTCCGACGACGCTGCCGTCTACTGCGCCGACATGCTTTCGACCGGATTCCTGGGCGCTGAGCTGTCCAACATTCCAATCGGTGGCACGGTTGCCGTTTTCGCTCTGGGACCCGTGGGCCTCATGGCGGTCGCCGGTGCGCGGTTGCGAGGCGCGGGGTTGATCATCGGCGTCGACTCAGTCCCCCACCGTCAGGAGCTCGCTCGCGGGTACGGTGCAGACGTGATCGTCGACTTCAGCAAGGTCGATCCGATCGAAGCCATTCTCGACCTCACCAACGGCAAGGGTGTCGATTCGGCAATCGAGGCTCTGGGCTCCGACATTACATTCCAGAATGCGATCACGGTGACCAAGCCAGGCGGCACGATTGCAAACGTTGGCTATCACGGCAAAGGAGACTTCCTGCATGTTCCCCGCCTCGGCTGGGGTGTAGGGATGTCCGAAAAATCGATCGTCAACGGGCTCTGCCCTGGGGGCAGCCTGCGCATGCAGCGGTTGCTCAAGGTCATCGAGAACGGCCGCGTTGATCCGACGCTCATGACCACTCACACCTTCCCCTTCGGTGAGCTGAACGTGGCCTTTGACTTCATGGACAAGAAGCTCGACGGCATAGTGAAGCCACTCATAGTGTTCTAAGGCCGAGGGCACCGGCCCGCGACATGACGGGACAGGTCAACGAGGAGGTTGGCCTGTCCCGTCGCATATCGGCTGGCAAGCACGGGAAACTTCGGGTCTGAGGGACGAAAACATCGGGCGGATAACCGATACCGGCGTATTCGCTTCGCACCTAGATTGAGCTGTCCGTACTGTGGCCGGCCTCTTGGGGACCCGTTTTGACTTCCACCGCCGGAACAGGGCCTAGATTCATTCTTCGTCAAGGGAGCACACGATGCAGCGCACCGCTTTTAGACTTGCTATCGCCCTGGGTTTATTTGCCGTTCTCTTGACACTCTGGAGCGGCTGGTCAGCCGGCGTCGTCGCTCCCGCGAGCTCGTCTCCCATCAGTGCGTCGACGTCACCCAAGCCCGCATACCCCATCGATCACGTTGTGATTCTGGTCCGAGAGAACCATAGCTTCGACAATCTCTTCGGCAACTTTCCCGGAGCCTCCGGCGCGTCAACGGCACGTATAGATACCGGAAAGGTGGTGAAACTCGGACACACGCCCGATCACACCTTGCTCGATATCGACCACTCTGGTGGCTCAGCCGCTCTCGCCGTCAACAGCGGCAAGATGAACCAATTCAACATCCTTCCCGGAGCTATCCAGAACGGAGTTGATGTAGCGACGTCTCGATACGCGCAGCAAGACATTTCCAGCTACTGGAAGTACGCTCAGACGTTTGCACTTGACGATCATTTCTTCTCGACCATCATGGGCCCCAGCTTTCCTAACCACCTGATAACGATTGCGGCCTCCTCCTCAAACGTGGTGGACAATCCGTCGGGCGAGACCTTTCACGCGTGGGGATGTGATGCCGGGCCATATTCGCTGGTGAGTGCCATGGACCCGAAAACGGGCCGAAACTACGAGACCAAGCCCTGCTTCAACATGACGACCATGGCCGACACCTTCCAGAAGCACTACACGTCATGGAACTACTACGCTCCCGGGCAGTACAAGTCCGGCTACGTCTGGTCTTCGTTCGATGCCATAAAGCATATCCGCGATTCGTCGCTCTGGAAAACGAACGTCCCCGCCTACACGCGGTTTGCCAATGATGTGAAGGCCGGCAAGCTGGCACAGGTGAGCTGGCTCGTGGCTCCAGAGGAGCTGAGCGACCATCCCCCGTACAGTATCTGCGTGGGTCAAAGCTGGGTCGACCAGCAGATCAATTCAGTGATGCAGAGCAAGTACTGGAAGTCGACGCTGATCGTGCTCACCTGGGACGATTTCGGAGGGTTCTACGACCATATGGCGCCACCCGTCCGCGACCACATCAGCCTCGGCCCACGTGTCCCTACCATCCTCATATCGCCCTACGCGAGGTCGGGGTACGTCGATCACCACACCATGGACTTCACGTCGATCCTGAAGTTTGTCGAGCAAGATTTTCATCTGCCTGCTCTAAATGTCCACGATCGTACGGCGCCGTCTCTCTTGTCCTCCCTGGACTTCACGCAGAGCCCGCTGCCACCGCTCCTGCTTCATCAGTCGTGTCCGGCGAGGGACAAGAACATCAAGACGACCATCAGCGGAAACATACTCAAGCTGACCGTGACCCGCGCCAATGTCGAAGTGCGGATGCGGGTTAAAGGAGGCGACATAGCCACCCTTCTGCTCCTGGGCGGGACGCCCATCTACGCAACCGCCGGGCGGGCCTCACTTGCCGACCTGCGAACCGACGACCACGTCTCTGTCTCGGCTCGGCCGGATCCGCAACACGCACTCGTATACGGGGTCAATACGATGACGGACTTGGATCTGGTTCCATTCAAGAATCAAACAGGCGTCATCGTGAACGTGGGGGCCGAAGGCACGGGAGACTACAACCTCGGTAAGGAAGGACGGGCGTACACGGTACGTTTCGTCAAGCGCACGCTGTTGGTCGACCTGGACCCGAAATCACAGATCACCCGCCAGAATGGCCGGAAAGGATCGCTCTCGGATCTGCGGGCTGGACTTCAGGTGCGAGTAACGGGCTTGCTCAATAAGCGTACCGGCGAAGTTACCACCGCAAGCTCTGTCCGGGTCGTACGGGTTCTACACGTCGGCAAAAAGTCTGCCCAGAAGAGCCTCACCGGCACGATGCTCAAGATATCGACAGTGCGCGGGCAGACTGAGTTGAGAATGCGCACTCAAGCGGGGGACGTTGCCACTCTCACGCTGTCGGGCAGCACGCACATCTCCATGACCGGTGGACGTGCCGCCGCCCTGTCCGATATGCGCTCGGGAGACAGGCTCACGGTAGCGGCCGTGCCAGACCCTCAACACCAACTGGTTTTCAGGGCGACGACCGTGAAAGACACGGATCTTGTGTCCTTCAAGAATCATCGTGGCGTCATCTTCGGCGTGGGGCAGGACGGCACCGGTGATTTCAATCTCGGCAAAGCGGGCCGAGTCTACACCGTGCGCTTCGGGAACCGACCTTTCCTCGTGGATCTCGATCCCGGCGCTCACATCATCCTGAAGAACGGAAAGAAGGGATCCCTGTCCGATCTCCAACCCGGTGTGCGAATCCAGGTCACAGGCATCCGCGATACGCGCTTGGACGAGATCACCAGCACCTCATCCTTACGTGTTCTGTAGAACGGGAGGTTCTCCCACGGGGGTTGGTGGCACGGGGCCGGGGTCTCCTCAGCCCCCGAAATGGCAAATCGCTTCCGAATGGGCTAGCGCCAGTTAGAAGGATCTCCCTTCGAGAGCGGGAGGGGGATCCTCATTGCTTGGGAGTGGATCCTAGAACGTGGTCGAGACCTTGATGGCCTTCGGGAGGGCGTTTGCAGCCTTGGGCAGAGTGATCGTCAGGATCCCATTGACGTAGCTTGCCTCGGCCTTCTTGCCATCGACCTCGGCCGGCAGCGTAAGGACGTCGGAGAACTCTCTCGGAGGAGGCCGTGGTACACGCTCGCAATTCACCTTCAGTCCGTGAGCCTCCAACCCGTGGTCCAAGGCGCATTTCAATCAAAAATCAGGTCTCCACCCGATGTCATTTCTGATTCGGACCTGTTCCTACTCTTCAAGAAGGTGCGCTCGAGCTCCACGGACATCGAACGCAAGAATGCCTTCTAAGGAGATGCACGGCATTCTCAGCTTTCCGGGGAACCGCTCCAGTGGTTGGAGGATCCCCGCCTCGCCAAGACGCGACAGTCTCCGTTCTTTGCCCTTTTCCCCGCAGCCGCCTGACGCGCTCCAATTCGCCAACAGTATCAAAGTTTTGGAAGCGGGTGCCTCCTTGCGGCCGCGAGCGGCTCAGCAGGCCCTACATCTTGTGGTGTGCCCCGTCCGATCCAGCGACAAGGAGGCGATTTTCGGTGTCTGTCCAAAAACTTGCGTCGCACCCCCGTTGGGTCCTTTGTTGGACTCACTCATAAACGTGTAGTGTATTACTGAATAATGTTTGTCGTCGGTTACTTCTTCCCAGGGAGGTGGGACTCGTGGACCTTACTCTCTCCAAAAAAGGCGACTACGTCGTCCGCGCCGCCCTTGCCCTCGCCCGCGCGTGGAAAGATGGCAGCTACCGAAAGATCCGCGAGGTGGCCGAGGAGATGGACCTTCCCTTGAGCTACACACCTCAAATTCTGTCGGCGCTTGCGCAGGCTGGCATCGCGGAAGCGCGGGCAGGACGCGATGGGGGATACCGGCTTGTCCGCGCACCGGAAGCGATCAGTTTGCTCGACGTCGTCGAGGCAGGCGAGGGGCCGTTGGGTCCCAGTATCTGCGCTTTACGCGGGGGGCCCTGCCGTTGGGAGAACGTATGTGCTCTTCACCCCGTGTGGAGCGCCGCGACCCAGGCCATCTGCCTGGTCTTGCAACAGTCGACACTTGCCGGCGTGGTCTTGGTGGACGAGGCCCTCGAAGCCGGCCGTTTCGCGATTCCAGGCAACGCCCATCGGGCGGCGGCTCGGATTGGTCGCACGGACGGCGCCGCACGTACACCGACTGGCATGGAAGGAAACGGTCGCGGACCGGTGCTCTCCCATGCCGTAGAGGAGTAGCTTTCGTCCGAAGCTGCCGGCCCACCTCGCACGCGTTTTCAAGCTTCGCTGAAGGCGAGTAAGGTAGGCGCTGGTGCACTCCTGGCCTCCGTGAGATTCCGCGAAACCATAGTCGAGCCAGGAATCGGAATGTGTCTCGAACGGCACCATGTTGGCCGAATTGGCTGAGCCAAAAATACTCTCTTGACGGGATCCCAAAAAACATGGTAACGTGCTACACGTAGAGTCACTGACTTAACGTTTATAGAAGTACTCTGTTTTAATTTCACCTCTGGAGGGCTGGATGGCTAAACCAGTAGAACTTCTGGAACGGCCGGAGGAAGCGACGTGCGCGGATTCACCCGCGCGCCGGTTGCGACCTCCTCAGAGAAATGGATTGGAACGCCACTTCGCTCCCACTGATCAGGTGATCGAGCTCACCGCCATGCCCGTAATCGGGAGGCCCCTTATGAGGGCGATGAAGAGCAGGCGGTTTCAGTTCCTTGCCATTCTGCCAAATCAGATCATCTTCTGGGTTGTGATCTTTACAGGGCTATTGGGAACCGCCGATCCGAATCGCAACTTCGCGACCGCCGTTACCTGGTTCATCTGGTTTTGCATGGTCTTCGTCATGATAGTTGGTGTGGGTCGCGCTTGGTGTCTCATGTGTCCGTTCGGCGGCTTCGGCGAATGGGTCCAGCGACTGAGCTTCATGGGTCGACGTCCCAGGAGCATCGGCCTCAACCTCAAGTGGCCACAAGCCTTGAGTCGTTTCGGCGTTTTACCGGCCATCTGCGCCTTCATTGCTCTGACGTGGGCGGAAGAATTTTGGGGTATCGCCGGGCCTGGCGACCCCCGCTACACGAGCTACATGGTGCTCTTCATCATCAGCTTCGCTCTCGTGATGTTCCTGGTCTTCGAGCGCCGCACGTTCTGCCGCTACCTCTGTCCCCTAACGGGGCTGATCGGCACCGTAGGCGCTGTCGGCATGGCGGCAGGCCTGCGGACTCGTGACCGCGACGTCTGTCTGACCTGCGAGACCAAGGACTGCATGCGCGGGAGTGAGCGCGGCTATCCCTGCCCTTGGTACGAATGGCCGGGGAGCGCGACCTCCAACCTCATGTGCGGGCTCTGTACAGAATGCGTCAAGAACTGCCCATCGAATAATGTCGGCTTCTTTGTCCAGAAGCCTCTAACGTCGGTCATTGCTCCCCTGCGACGACGGGTTGACATCGCCTGGTCGGTCCTGTTGCTTTTTGGTCTGGTGGTCTTTCAGCAGGTCAACGCGCTCCCAATCTACGCAAACCTTGACGGTTGGCTGAATAGCCACACCGGCTGGGCATACCCCAACCCGATCGACTTCGTAGGCTTCATCGCGGCCTTCGCGCTCGTATTCGCTGGATGTGTCTGGCTCCTCCGAGCTGTCCTCGCCCGGCGCGAGCCGGCGCCAAGCAGTGGCGTACGAAAGACGAGCTCATTCACGAGCTGGCTGATGCCGCTCGCCTACGCGTTTATTCCTCTGACTGGTTCCGACTATCTGGCCCGACAGCTCCCGAAGTTCTGGTTCTCCGCGCCCAAAGTCATTGCCAGCATCTCCGATCCCTTTGGCTTTGGCTGGAACATCTTCGGCACCGCCCACTGGTCTGGCGCCAATGTCTCCATCCTCTCGGCCAACGGGGTCGTCATCAGCCAGGTGATCGTGGTTGGACTGGGTGCGCTCGCCACTCTCTACGCGACCATGAAGGTCCTTCCTCGCGATATGAGCCGTCTTACCCCGCATATCGGATGGCTTAGGGTCGTAGTCGTCCTCACAGTGGCGGCGGTATGCGCCCCCGTTGCCTACCTCTATGTGCTTATGGGAGCCGCGACATGAGAGAGACTGCGGCGGAGGTTGGTGTGAGAATGAGGGCATTGCTGCGAGTCACCAGGTGCCGAAAGGAGCACCGGTTATGATCGCCCAACCGTTGACTGGATTTGACAGAACGCCTGAACACGCCTTCGTCCACATCAACCGGGAGCGTTGCGCGGGGTGTCAGGAGTGCATCATCCGGTGTCCGACCGGCGCCCTGACTCTTGATTCTGAGAACTGGATCGCACAGGCAAATGACAACTTATGTGTGGGCTGCCGTCAATGCGAGCGGGTCTGTCCCTTTACGGCAGTTGCCGTCACGGGGCCCGTCGTAGTCGCAGCACGTCAGGAACCAGCCCCCCTCCACTTCGACAGTATCCTCGGCGAAACCGGCGAGGTGCGTCAGGGCTTCTCTGACTGGCCGCACGCGCTACTCGAGGCGGACAGGTGTTTGAATTGTCCTGATCCGACCTGTATGGAAGGGTGCCCAGCGCACAACGACATCCCCGGCTTCATCTCCGCCATACGAGAACGGAATCTTGAAAAATCGCACGAGATCCTGCAGGAGACGAGTATCCTCCCGGATGTCTGCAGCCGGGTCTGCGATCAGAGTGTGCAGTGTGAAGGGGCCTGCTCTTGGGCTCTTGCGGGCGAACGACCTGTCTCCATCGGCCTCCTGGAGCGGTTCGTCGCCGACAACCGGACGGTGCCGGCCGTTAAGCGAGCCTGGAAGGACGGCCATGGGCTCTCAGTCGCCGTAGTTGGATCGGGGCCCGCGGGCTGTGCAGCAGCCTGGGAGCTACTACAGGCGGGAGCGACGGTCCGTATGCTCGAAAAGGACGCGGTTCCCGGTGGGGTGCTCCAGTGGGGCATTCCTTCCTTCACGCTTCCCGATGCCCCCATGCGACGGCCCATCGAGGCATTGTTGAATGCAGGTCTCAGGCTCCAGACCTCATGCTCGGTGGGCCGCGATATCTCTCTGGACGCGCTTCTGGCCGATAACGATGCCGTCATCCTGGCTCACGGAGCTTCTCAGCCGATCGTCCCACCCATTCCCGGCCGCGAGCTGGATGGCGTCGAGGACGCTCGTGAGTTTCTCGAGCGGGGAAAGCAGGCTCTCAGAGATGGCAGGTCGCTGCCGGAGGTGGGAGCCGGCGCTCACGTCTTGGTTCTTGGGGGCGGCAACACGGCCATGGACGTTGCTCGAACCGTCCGTCGCTTTGGTGGCGAGGTCACGACGGTCGAGTGGATGGATGAGCGGTTCGCTCGCGTCCGCCCGGACGAGCTTGAAGAGGCTCGCGGTGAAGGAGTGACCATTCGCTTCACGACCACCGTTGAGCGATTGGCGGGCATTGATGGATTGGTCTGCTCTGCGTTGCTTCGGCGAACTCGACAGGACCGCATCGATCGGCTCCCGAAGGTCCTTGGTGGCGTGCCCGAACGAGTGATCGTCAGCCGCGTAATCTTTGCCCTTGGCTACCGTGTCGATTCGGAGCTGGCGGTGGATTTTGTCAACCTCCCATTGCCGCGCATTGATCAGAGCAGGACCATTCCCGATCGCCGCTGGACGGCTAGCGGTATACCGAGTAAATCACCTGCACAGGTGGGAAGCCAGGCATTGCGCCGTGAAGTTGGGCTCGCCGTCGCAGCCTCGCCAACACGCGGCGGATGGTGGGTCCGCTTCAGGAGCGGGTCGACCAAACCGAACTCCTTCTTCAGGACAACCTGGTGGCAGACCCTCTGGCGCCGCCAAGCTGCGGGCGGATTAGCTGCCGCGCCGACCTCGTACGACGATCGCGTCTGGGTGGCCGGCGACGCTCTCGTCGGCCCGTCAACTGTGGTGGGCGCCATGGCGCAAGGGCGCGAAGCTGCTCGCGCGGTCCTGAAGATGCGGCCAAGCCGTGAGCCCATTCCATTTGGCCCCTCTGCTCGTCGAGCGAATTGACCGGACCCGGACAAGAAATCAGGCGCTGCAGGCCTCTTCTCCCCGGCAACAGATCGCTGAATGCGTTCGGCAGCAAGTGCCGGGGTCACAATGATCGGGCAATCCAGGCGCCGAATTAGATCATCGGCAACACTGCCGAGCAGCGTGCGCCTCAATCCTGTCCTGCCATGGCTCGTCATAACTACGTGACCAATGTTCCAGTGGCGGGCTGCGGCCGACAATCTCTCAGCCACTGGTCCGAAGAGTACACGCTTGTAAACTTCTGCAGTCAGGCTCTTGCCAACCTGATCGAGGTAGGCCTTTCCAGAAAGTCGCGCTTCCTCATCGGTGACGGAAGCCGGATCAGTATCCGTGTGAGCGAGTCCGGTGACCGGATAGTGACTCACCACGTGAACCAGCCAGATTGAGGAAGTCCACTCAGCCGCGAGCTCCTGTGCGAGGTCCAGGGCTTTCTCCGCGTACTGCGAGCCGTCCAACGGAACCATGATCCGTGGCTCGGGAGCGAAGATCGATCGATAGTCTGAGGGAGGAGCGGCGTTCCGTACGAGGACTGGAACGGAGCTGCCGGCCAGTGCGCGCCACGCAACACCGCCATGGACGAGACGGCCGAGCTGGCCGTCTCCACGTGTGCTGCACGCCACCATATCGGCGTGATAGACACGAGCGGCACTGTCTATGGCGTAGGCGGGATCAATCATGACCAGAGCGTGCGTTTCGACACTCGCGCCCTGCACGCGCAATGCTTCGGCGTAGCCTTCCAGATCCGTGACCGCTTGCCGGACTGACTCAGCCTCGTCGGTGCCGTGACGCGTCCCGTTCCATGCGGAGCCAATCGGGTCCCGTAGAAGGATCAGTTCTCCGTCTTTCCCCGCCAGACGCTTGGCCTCAGGGAGGATCGACGCAGCTTCGGGCGATCCATCGAGTGGAACGAGCACTCGTCTCATGTGCTTCTCTTTAATCCAAACCGACGCCTGCCTCGCGTGGGGTGGCACTTTCTGCCCGTTCCTCCAAATGACCAGCCGCGAGCACTGGAATGACGATCACCGGGCTATGCAGGCGATGGATGAGCTCGTCTGCGACACTGCCGAGAATCACCCTCGACAGACCAGTGCGACCGTGACTCGCTAAGACGGTGTCGGTAATCAAGAAGCGGTTGACGTAGTCGACGAGAGCGTCGGTTATGGGACCGAAACCTGCATGGATGTGCACTTCGCCCGGTAAAGAAGAGCTCACCCATTCCAAGTATTTCTGCGCTTCTTTCACTGCCTCGTCATGCGCGCGGGCAATGAGGTTCACTTCGGGGTTCGGTGTGTCTCGCAGTGGATACCCGGGGACCACTCGAACCAACCACAGAGGAGCGTTCCACTCAGCCGCCAGCTCCAGTGCAAGTGGCAGCGCCTTCTCCGCATAAGCGGAACCGTCAAGTGGGACCAAGATTCGTCTCTTCCCTTCAGTTGCCGCCGGCTCCAAGGCATCGCTCTCAACGTGCCGCAGAAGCACAGGTACGGGACTGTGAGCCAGGGCACGCCAGGCGGTCTCCCATGCACTAATCTAGCCGGCAAAGCCCTGCCGTGCGTCGCGATCGCAATCATATCCGCGTGGAAGATTTTGACTGCTTCGTCGATAGCTGAAGCCGCGTTGGCCAATATGAGGGACTGGGTCCGAACGGAGATTCCTTCGTCGCGCAAAGTCTCCGCCTCCCGCTCCAGATACCATTCGGCGTCTTCCACGGCCAGCGCTGAAGTATCGACGAAGATATCTCGTTGCAGGATCGGCCAGCTCGCTTCGCGGACCAGAATGAGTTCTCCATCTTCGCCGCTCAGCCGTCGAGCATCG
The DNA here is from genome assembly GCA_002413265.1 of Chloroflexi bacterium UBA5177. Lineage (GTDB taxonomy): Bacteria > Chloroflexota > UBA5177 > UBA5177 > UBA5177 > UBA5177. The sequence goes on along the minus strand of DHWR01000143.1, from coordinate 1,225 downwards.
GAGATCACTGCCTCCGCAAACTTGGAACCATCAAGGGGCACTAACACCCGTCTCATTGTCATTCTCCCGTAAACGTAGAGCCATTCCTTCCCCCTAACCTATGCCGCCGTGGGCGGCAGTGATATCGGTCGCACGCCCGATATATTGCCCTCCTGCGGCTGAATACCCAGGAACCAAGAACAGAGAGGCGATTCGTCGTTCTCGCCCCGATGACAGAAATGGACCCGATTCTCTGGCCGGGTCCATTTCTGTTCGACGGCGTCGGCGTTAGGCGACGGGGCTGGCTGAGCCCAGGGAAAGTTCCTTTAGCTCTACTACGCCTTCTCGCTTCGGCACCAACAGGAGTTCGTACAGGAATGCGAAGAAGACAACTACGGCGCCAATCGTCATGGCGATGGTCGCGTACAGTGCCAGGGTTCCGACGAACCAAAAGGCCCAGGCATTCAGCAGCAGCGATCGCAATGTCTCACCGCGGAACAGTGTGAGAGCGATGCCGTTATCGATGGCGAACTGCTTCGGATTCGTCTTCTCCTCAGTCAGCGCCTTGCCACTCCAGTACGCGTAAGTCTTCCCTTGGCCGATCTCCTTGAGATGGACTGCGATGAAGTTCTGCGCGTAAGTGTGAGCCTGCTCACCGGTCGTCATCTGCTGACCGGCGTACTGCGTCATCTCGCTGGCATTTGCCGCCGGCAGCGCTTTAATCGCCGGGCTGTTTGCCGGCGGGAAGACAATCTGCTGCCCGGTCAGCTGGCTTCGTACCTGATCCTGTGTGAAGTTGTGTCCCCAATAGCCGATCCCCGCGACTACCGCGAGCACGACCGTGGCGACGATTTGAAGGGTCAGAATTCTCCATCTGATTTCCCGTGTCATGATTAGCTCCCTTTCGAAATCTCTTGTGAGACGTATTTACGACCCCAGTCTAGGGAGACGGGTAGACCCTGAATATCGGGCCGGGATCGTAAATCTGCTTGGAATGCGCCTGAGTTTTCAGCAGGGGACGTCCCACTGGATACGAGCACTTTCAAAGATTCTCGCGCTAGCGGCGTCCAGCTCCATAAGTACGCAAGTTACTGCCCGAGACCGCTGCGTTGGCCTTAATCCTCGTGACTGCCGCGTGACAAGACCGTTGTCAGCTTCCCACGTCGCGGCCGTGCATCAGGACAGTTGCCACGCCGAAACCCGAAGCGCTGATGCCCAGCATGATCCAAAGCCCGACCCAGTACAC
>DHWR01000267.1:1319-9510 GCA_002413265.1 Chloroflexi bacterium UBA5177 | reverse complement strand
GGCGATCGCTTCCACATGCCGAACTTTTCGATCTACGACACGGATGACCAGCGAGCGCTGATCAAGCGAGCCGTCGAAGATGCCGGAGTCGGCGAACGCACCAGCCCGGCTGCGATACTTGCCGCCATCTCCGATGCCAAGAACGAGCTGATCACACCGGAGCGGTACAGAGACAGTAATTACTTTCAAGAACTGGTGCGGCGTACCTACCCCATTTATCAGCAGCTGTTGAGGTCGAACAATGCGCTCGATTTCGACGATCTCATCATGGAGACGGTGCTCTACCTGCAGCAGAATCCCGACCGGCTGGAGCATTACGCGCATCGGTATGAGCATGTGCTGGTCGACGAGTATCAGGACACGAACCACGTTCAGTACGAGCTGGTGAAGATGCTGGCTTCGGAGCACAAGAACCTATTCGTGGTTGGCGATGACGACCAGTCGGTGTACTCGTGGCGGGGCGCCGACCTTCGGAACATTCTTGAATTCGAGCGGGACTATCCGGACGTCTTCGAAATCAAGCTCGAGCAGAATTACCGCTCGTCGCAAAACATTCTCGATGCCGCGCATGGCGTCATCTCGAAGAATGAAGCGCGAAAGGAGAAACGGCTCTGGACTGAGCGCGACGCGGGGCATGCGATCGAAGTGTTCCACGCATACAACGAAGAGGACGAGGCACGCTTCGTCACCAAGGAGATCTCCAGGCTGGTGAGCCGCATGGAGGCTGAACCGCGCGAGTGCGCTGTGATGTACCGGACGAATGCACAGTCCCGCGCGTTGGAGGAAGCGTTCATTCGAGCGAACATGCCCTATCACCTGGTGGGAGCCACGCGTTTCTACACCCGGCGCGAAGTGCGGGACGTTCTCGCCTACCTGCGGCTGATTCTCAACCCGGACGACGGCGTTACCCTGGGCCGCATCATTAATGTGCCTCCGCGGAAAATTGGGTCGACCAGCCTTGATCTACTTCGTTCCTGGTCGGAGCGCAACCAGGCGCCGCTGCGGGCCGGGGTAGAGCGAGCCGGCGAGATTCACGGATTGGCTCCCGCCGCGCGGAACTCTCTGGAGAGCTTTGCGCACCTGATGGAGGACTTGCGTGACAGTGCTGAAGAGATGCGAGTCAGCGATCTCTTGAAGTACGTCGTCGATCGGACACACTACGAGAGCTACATCAATGACCGCACCGAAGAGGGTGAGGAGCGCTGGAACAACGTCCTCGAGCTCGTCACCGTGGCGCAGGACTACGACCATCTGCCGCCCCCCGAGGGACTCAAAGAGTTTCTCGAGAACGTTTCATTGTTGGGAGAGGCCGACGATCTCGATGAACGACGCCAGGCGGTGACGCTCATGACGCTTCACGCTGCAAAGGGCTTAGAGTTCCGCGTCGTGTTTCTAGTCGGCATGGAGGAAGGGATCTTTCCGCATCAGCGGTCCCTCGACGATCCGCAGCAAATGGAGGAGGAACGGCGCCTCTGCTACGTCGGATTTACTCGTGCCAAGGAAAGGCTCTACGTGGTTCACGCGGCGCGCCGGCAGTTTCGCGGCATCACGCAAACAAATCTCCCATCTCGGTTTCTCGGGGACGTGCCGCAACAACTCTGGAGTGAGAGCGGGGTGCGACCCAGGGACTACTTGCGCCGCGAGATGACTCCGGTCAGGCGCAGTTTCAATCTCGTGAACTCCGAGCCGGCACGCCAGATTGCAAGAGCGCCGATGGCCCAGCGGTTTGAAGCAGGAGACCGAGTGCGGTCCAAGCATTTTGGTACCGGGACCGTACTCTCGAGCGCATTGAGCACGGACGACGAGGAAGTCGAAGTCCAATTCAGTTCGCCAAAGGGCATGGTGACGAAGAAGCTCCTGGTGTCTTATGCCGGGCTGGAGCCAATCGACTAATGGCGGAAGGCGGCGTGACGCAGACGCCTTCGGGGCCGGACCGCTTGATTGTGTCGTGCCCTTTCCTGACTCTCTCCCCGGCTGTCATGTTTCGAGCCTGGACGGAACCGGCTCTCCTGACACGGTGGTGGCCCAACGAAGCAGAGATTGACCTCCGGGAGGGAGGGAGCTACCACTTCTCGTGGCCCTCCATGAATTGGCACCTTCGCGGAGAGTACGTGACCGTCGAGCCGGACACTCACCTGTCTTTCGGCTGGATCTGGGATCACGAGACGTCTCCCGACCGTCGCGTCGACGTGCACTTTGATCCGCTTCCCGAAGGCGGAACGAAACTCACCCTCGAGCAAGGCTCGTACGCGGATACGGACATAGCGGACAGAGAAGGTCATCTGGCCGGTTGGCTGCATTTTCTCGGGCGTCTCTACATGTTTTCGCCCGAGATCAGTCGAGAGGCTGGGTAGCTTTGTCGATCTCGCGCAGCGACTCGGATTTGGTCGGCCATGGCACGAGACGGAAACCGATCATCGGCGGCAACTGGAAGATGAACACGCTGATCGACAGCGCGCAGAAGCTTGCGGTCGACTTGCGGCGGCTCATCGGAGAGGAGGCAGGAGCGGATGTTGTGGTCTTTCCGCCTTTCCCCAATCTCCAGGGCGTGCACGCAGCAATCACCGGCAGCTCGATCCGTCTGGGCGGCCAGGATGTCTTCTGGGAGGACTCGGGAGCGTTCACTGGAGAGGTTTCGGCTCCAATGCTGCAAGCGGTGGGCTGCGAATGGGTCCTGACCGGCCACTCTGAGCGGCGACATGTCCTGGGGGAAACAGACGAGGTGGTGAATAAAAAGCTGCGAGCAGTTCTTCGTCACGGCTTGCATGCCATTCTGGCCGTCGGAGAGACGAAGGAGGAGCGCCGTGGAGGACGGACGGAGTCGGTGCTGGGCGAGCAGCTCAAGGGCTCGCTCGCGGAGGTAAGCGCAGAGGATATGGGGAGGGTGGTGATCGCCTATGAGCCCGTGTGGGCTATCGGTACGGGAGACACTGCAAGCCCCGAGCAGGCGCGCGAGGCACACGCATTCTGCCGAACGGTTCTTGCGTCTCTGTATGACGAGGAGATCGCCAGCGCTACCAGGATTCAATATGGCGGAAGCGTGACGGCAGCCAACAGCGCCGAATTGCTTTCGCTGCCGGACATCGACGGAGCGCTGGTCGGTGGCGCCAGTCTCAAGGCCGAGGAGTTCGCCGAGATTGTCCGCAGTGCGGCGCGTGCCGCGAGGCCCTAGGAGCTCGCTCCTACACAGCCTCCCGCGCCCGCGGGTCGTAGGAGGTCTCGAGGAGCTCGGCAAGCTCCTGGCGCTCGGAGGCGGGCAGGAAAGCGGCATTGGCGGCAGTGAGCATCAGGTTCATGAGCTCTCCTCGACTGAAGCCAAACTCGTCGACCAGCAGCCGACACTCGCGTTCGACGTTGGTGAAGAAGGGCAGTGGATCGTCCGAATTGACGGTCACCGGTATCCCCATGTCGTAGAAACGGCGTACCGGATGCGAGGGAAGATCGGGCACCGAGGCGGTGCGGACGTTACTCGTGGGGCACATCTCGAGTGTGACGTCTCCTAGCCTCAATCTTTCCACCAGGGCCGGATCCTCCGCGGCCCTGGCGCCGTGCACCAGCCGCCGAGCGCCGAGGGCGTTGATTGCGCTCCACATGCTCTCCGGGCCTACAGCCTCGCCGGCGTGGGCGCGTAGTCCCAGCCCGTTGGCCTCGGCGAGGCGATATGCAGGTGCGAAAGAATCGGTGTTACCGAGCCGCTCATCGCCGTGGAGGTCGATGCCGACTACGGCAATTCCGCGGTCGCGGGCCGCGATTGCAAGCTCGGTCCGGTAGATCGCCACTTCGACCGGCAGGGTGCGCATTAGTCCGGCGATGAAGTTGATGCGGATCGGCAAACGCTCCTGAGCGGCTCTGCGCTCCGACTCCATGGCTTCGAAAACCGGCCAGAAGAACGAGTCGTCGCCGACCTCACGTACCGGCACATCGATCGACATCTCGGAATAGACGACCCCTTGGGCCGCGAGGTCCTCGATGCATTCTCGAGCGATGCGCCCGTATTCGTCGGCTCGACCCGGAAACCTGGGGGTCAGCTGGGCCATGAAACCGGAGAAGTCCGTATAGGTGTAGTAGCTGTTTTCCCATCCCGGTTCGAGGGTTCCCGACCAGCCAAGCCGCTCCACAGAGAGCTCGCGTACCGTCTCCGGCCGCATGGCCCCTTCGAGATGAAGGTGCAGCTCGATCTTCGGCAGCTCCCGGACCCATTCGCTGCGCCGAGTCAATGTCCCGACAGGCTTGATAGCGTTCCTCCAGCTGCGCGTATGAGCCGCCATTAGCAAGCGATTGTAAGTCCGAGATCGGTAACCGTCAATACCCCTTTCGTGCATGTACGCGCGGAAAATAGAGGCGTCAACACTTGTCATTCTTTGAGGAGAGGGCCTACCCTGAGAGGGTGAATACAGGGCGACCACTGGATGAAGCGCCGGTTGAGCCGGCGTTTTCTCGTTTATTCGGCTTTCATCTGGATCGTTTCCAGGAGGAGGCGATAGCTCACCTCCGAGCCGGACGCTCCGTGATGGTTGCCGCCCCCACCAGCTCTGGAAAGACGCTTGTCGCCGAGTACGCTCTCTGGCGGGCGATGGAGCTGGGCTCGCGAGCCATCTACACGACGCCCATCAAGTCTCTCTCGAATCAGAAGCGGCGGGACCTGGAAGCGATCTTTCCCGGACAAGTCGGCCTTCTCACCGGTGACCGAAGTGAAAAGCCCGACGCCCCAATCGTCGTGATGACCACCGAGGTACTGCGCAACATGCTCGTGGAAGGGAGCGGAGACTTACGTCAGATCACGTGTGTGATCTTTGACGAGGTGCACTATCTGGCCGATCGCGACCGGGGAACTGTTTGGGAAGAGTCGATCATCACCTGTCCCAAACACGTGCAGCTGGTGTGCCTCTCGGCGACCATAGCCAATGCCAACGAGATCACTGCCTGGATCGCTCAGACTCACAGCGAGATCGCGCTCGTTCGGCACGACGTGAGGCCAGTGCCGCTCGAGCATTACCTCTTTCGCGGCCAGCGCCTCGAGCTCATAAGCGACGTCAACGGCCGCCGGCAACGAACCTTCCCCGGAGACACGAAGTCGGACCCGCCGCACCCGGCCAATGTGCTGCGCTCGATGGCGCAGGCCGAGCTGCTCCCCGCTATCTGGTTTGCGTTCTCCAGGCAGGGGGCGGAGACCGCGGCCCAGGCCTGCCTCAAGGCAGCCCCGAGACTCAGTGACGGCCACGCCAGGCGAATCGACGCCGCGATCTCGTTCGCTCTGGATGGCTTGCCGGAAGAGGACCGAGGCCTTCCCCAGCTCTCACACTTGCTCTCGCTGCTGCGACGTGGCGTGGCCTTCCACCATGCCGGACTTCTGCCTCCCTTGAAGGAGCTGGTTGAACGCCTCTTTAATCTCGGCCTGCTTTCCGTGGTGTGCTCGACGGACACACTTGCCGTAGGCATCAATATGCCTGCGCGGAGCGTCGTAATCAGCAATCTGGCCCGGCCGTTTGGTGGATTGCTCTCTCCCAACGATTTCAGTCAGCTCACCGGTCGAGCCGGGCGCCGCGGCATCGACGAGCGGGGTGCAGTGGTGCTCTTGCCGGGCAAGTCGTACTCATTCGAGAGCGCATATGCGGTTGTGACGGGGCCGCTCCAGCCTGTGCTGTCGGCATTCCGATTGAGGTACAGTACTTTGCTTTCTTCTCTCGAAGGGCCGCCGGAGCGACTCGAGTACCTGGTGAGGTCGAGCTTGCGGCAGTTCCAGATGAAGGCGAGCGCGCGGAGGGCCGAGGTGGACCTGGCGGCTCTCGAGAAGCAGCTGGCCTACGTCGGACATGAAGATGAGCCGGCTGATCTGGAGGAGTACTTCACCCTACAGATGGAGCTTTCCCTGGCTGAGAAGGAACAAAAGCGCGCGAAAAACGCTCGCAGCAAGAGCCCTCGCAATAGGCAGACGGTTACCCGCCATGAGCGGGCGCGCAGCGAGCGGGAACGTCTCATGCGGGGCTTGCGCGCGCACCCGGCGCACGCGACAGCCATTGTTCTCGAACGCACGCATCCGGAACGGGTTGAGATTCTGCGCCAGCTTCAGCGGCTCCGACAAACGATCGAGCGTGCTGAAACCGAGTGCGACGAGGCGGCGGAAGAGACGGCTCGGGCAGTTCGCTCGGTGCTGACTCGGTTCGGTTACGTGACGAAGCAGGGCTTATCTCAGAAGGCGCGTGGCCTGCAGGAGATCGTGGCACCTTGCGGGATCGTGCTTTGTGAGCTACACGCGGACCGAGCGTTTGACCGATTGGATGCCGCGGAGCTTGCGGAAGCCATGTCCTGGTTTGCATCCGACTCCAACCGGCGTCGGGATAATTTCTTCCGTTTGCCACGAGACATGCAAAGGCTTCGGCGCAACGCGGCCGCAACGTTTTCTCAGATCGCGCGAGCCGAGGAGGCGGCCGGCATCGAGCTGACTCAAGGACCGAGCGCCTGGTTTTATGGAGCGGCTCTGGCCTGGTGTAGAGGAGCCTCCGTCGGAGACATCACGGAGGAAATCGACCTCGGCGAGGGCGACATAGTGAGTCTGCTCAACAAGACGGTAGATCTGGTGGATCAGTTCGAGGGCATGCTGCTGCGCCTCGGGGACAAGGATCTGGTCGAGCGCTGCCGCGAGGCTCGCAGTCAGATCGTGCGGGGGCTCGTGGCGCTCGTTCGGAGCGGGAGTAACGAGCAGCTACTCGCGCCGGAAGCGGCCGCCCTGGCGATGTAGCTGATCCCGGCTCAAGAACCTGTCTGGAAACCACACAAAAGTATCGATATGGAACAGCAACACTCGACTGGCGGGTTATTCTGCCGGCAGCACGAGCGATGGCAAGCCTGGCGAGAGCCTCGCCGCTTTACTTATGCACGAGAAGCGTGGAGCTGCCGGTCCTGCTCACACTGCCCACGGTCACGCTTGCCTTGAAGACGAAGGTTCCGGCCTTCTTCGGCTTGAAGGAAAAAACCGCCCAGTAGGTGCCGGGTGGATATGCGGGCTTGGATCCCGTGAACGTTGCGTTTAACGCTTTCTTGCCGGAGCGAGTAGCCACGTATGAATAGACCGGTTTCGCGTTATCCGGCATCCCGGCAATTCGCCAGTAGATGAACAGATACATCTGGGATCCGGCTTTGGCTCGTGAGACGGCAGGCGCCTTATCCCTATTAAGTGCTTGGATCCGTACCTCTGAAATGCTGAAGCTCGCAGTGACGGGTACTGATGTCGCCGTGGGTACGGGAGTGCTGGTGGGCGGCGCTGCCACGGTGGGTCGTGGTGTTGCGGTTGCCTGTAGAGGCGTGCCCAGCGCGGATTCAACGGCGGCCGCCGCGTCGAGTTTTCCTGCTCCGTAGTTGGGACTCCAGGCAGCGGTGCCGGTGAAGCTGTCGTGCCGAGCGGTTGAACGAAGGATCGAGGTTGCCTCTTGCTGATCGAGAGTTGGGTTGGCCTGCAACATGAGGGCAGCCACCCCGGTCACGTGCGGCGCCGCCATGCTGGTGCCGGTATCCGCCAGACTCGCCCCATCGGAGGCAATGAGAAGCGGATCCAGGCAGTCGGTGTCATCAGGGGAGGCGCACACCGGTGCATCTGAGCTCAATGAAGAGAGAATCATGGTTCCAGGCGCAGAAATATCGGGTTTCTGCCTCCCGTCCGCCGTGGGACCCGTAGAGCTAGATGCGACGATTTGCCCGACTTGAAGCGATCCGGAAGGGCCGCAGTAGTAGAAGTCGCAGTACGTGTGGGTCGCGCCTTTCTCGTCTACCCAGGTCAGCTGAGTAACGTAGTCTCCCACCGCCAAGATGCTGTTGGAGTCGGCGGGCTCGGCGATGGAGTCCGCGAGGTCCGGACTCCTGAAGAAGGCAGAGATAGTTTCGTCAATCCAGGCATCATAGCGCCCCGCGTCGGCAATCTTTGCCCCTTGAAGCTCAACGCCGTAGCGACCGGTCAGCGGCTTGCCGGACTTGGTTTGAACGAGGACATCGACCTCACTCGTGGTGTTGTCCCATTTCCCGGAGAGGAGCGTTACCTGAATATCGTCGTGGCTGGACAGATTGTCAATCTGTCCCCCCGTAGAAATGGGTCCGTAGCTTTGACCGGAGTCCAGATTGTGGAGGGTAATGCTCACGGTATCGACGCTGTGATAGTAGATGCCCATGGTCAAGGTGCTGTCGCGTCCCGTAAAGTCGA
>DHWR01000267.1:0-1140 GCA_002413265.1 Chloroflexi bacterium UBA5177 | reverse complement strand
GGGCCGGCCAGATCATCGGCTGCGAGATCGAGGTCCGATGAGCCGTTGTGAGGGCTCATCATCCCGCCGAAGCTGTTGTTGATTGCGATCGGCTCGTTGAGCTGGCTGGACTTGTCGAGCAGGTACTGCCAGGCGGCCATGACGTCCGATGTCTTCAGGCTGCTCTTGACCATGATGATGTCGGCTTTCGGCGCGACTCCGGACTCTCGTCCCCCGGTCGCCGCTCCGTTGCCCGCCGCTATTCCGGTGACGTGCGTGCCATGTCCATCCGTGTCCTTCTCGGGACAGCTACCGTCGTTGATCGACGCAGCGTCGCATTCATAGCCAAAATCGAAACCGTTGGGCGCCTGTCCGTCGAGCGACTGATCCCAGATGAACTTGATGCGGGTGCTGCCGTCGGGGTTCTTGAAGTCGGGATTGTGGTAATCGATGCCGCTGTCAACGATGCCGACGAGGACGTGGCTTCCTTTGAGTGGCATGCCGGAGCTATCAGTGTGGCTCCAGGCCTGGGCCGCGCGTATCTCCGCGATGCTCTGATCCAGAGCCGGATGCAGGCGTTGATCCGCGTCCAGCCGGCTCACACTTGTGGTGCCGGCCAGGTCGGATACTTTCGAGAGGGGCAGTCGAGTAGCGATGACTTTGCCCCGGATGTCGGCTACGAGCGTGCCGCCGAGCTGCTCGATCGCTCGTGATACGTCATGATGCGAGCGGACAATCACGGTGATCTCCGGCCCTGCGAGCTGTTCATTGAAACGCCCCCGACTTCGGTTCAGTAGCCGAGCCATTTGGGCTTGAAGCAAGGGCGAGACGATTGCGGCTCGGCGCAAGGGGCCGGGAGCCGCCTTGGTGTTGAAACTCTTCGCGGAAGCGGCGCCGGCGAAGGCCGCTCCGGATCCCAGCAGTGCGATGAGGGAAAGGATTTGCAGGATTCGAAGCAACAGATGCAGGCTTGATGCTTGCATGGTATCTTTCCCTCTCGTGCGTCCCGCCGAGCAAGCGAATCTGGGGAGGTGTTTCGAGGATCTGGGGGTGGTCCCAAGGCCTCTTCTGGTCGTCGTTCGCTGATGGTCAGGATACACCAGTTCGATGGGCCTGGAAATCAGTAGATCGACGTACTCAGGAATGAGAAGAGGCGTGAAC
>DHWR01000094.1:2427-2572 GCA_002413265.1 Chloroflexi bacterium UBA5177 | reverse complement strand
CCACGCGTGACCTTCCGAGGGCGGGTGAGGGCTTAGAGGCCCTTCGGGCCGTGCTCGACCGCGTCACCTCGTCTTCGTTTGGTGACCAGGTCGTCGCTCTCTCGCGGCTGACGCACCTCGGCGCGGCAATCCAGTCGCTGCGAGC
>DHWR01000094.1:1177-2226 GCA_002413265.1 Chloroflexi bacterium UBA5177 | reverse complement strand
TGTGTATAAGAGACAGGTCTGAAGCCCTGGAGCCGCTCCTCGATCGGTTCGTTGCAGATTCTCTGGACACGCTGCGACGGGAGCTGGCGGAGGAACGCGAGATACCGTCGGAGGTTCCGTATCGCGAGTCGCTCGACTTTCTCGGCTCGGCATTGGATGACGAAGTCCAGCTGGCGGGGGTGCAGGCGGGCGTGTCGACGCCGGCCGTCGATCTTGGTAGTTGGTCGTTCCACGCGGAGTTGGACCTGCCATGGCGAGCCGCCAACAAGCTCCCGGGACAGCTGGGCGGGATTCTGACAAGGCCGCTGGATGGAGGCGTTGCAGGCAGGGAAGCGGGGAAGAGTCTCGGCAAATGGATCGGATCGAACGTGCTTCGCGTGGACGTGGAGAAGGAGGCTGTGAAACGCGGCCGTGACCGGCTCGAGCTGGCTCTGCCATCGCTGGGAAGGGAGATTCGGCGGCAGATCGGGAAGGCGGATGCGGTGTTGCAGGAGGCACAGCGGTATTACGAATCCTGGGATCCGGAGCCCGTGGCGCTAGATGATCTGGCGCGGGCCGAGCGGTATTTTGAGTCGCTCTTAGAGTGGTGTGACGGAGTCCTGAGCGAGGTGGAGGCCGGTACATAACGGTCATGGTGGACGGACCGGCGGAGGCCGACGCAGCCTTGACCCGACGCGGGCAGCTTTTCCGCATGCGGGACCTGGCGAAACATGCTCTGGCCCTGTACGGCGTTGAGCCGGCTTCACTCTCTCTGCTGGCGCACTTCTACCACACCACGTTTAAGGTTACGGGAACGGACGGGACACGGTACGTGCTTCACATCCTTCGGCCCGAGGACGAACCGATTACCGAAGAGCGTTCGCGCGCGAGAGTTCGATCAGAGCTGTGGTGGCTGGACCGTTTGCGGCAAGATCTCAAGCTCGTCCTGCCGCAGGTCGAGCGCACTCGCGGCGGGGAGGGCGTGGTCAGCGTCGCGGTGGAGGGTCTGAGCCCTCGACGCTGCACGCTCTTTCGTTGGATCGACGGACGCTTCCTTTTCCAGGGGCTTG
>DHWR01000094.1:0-976 GCA_002413265.1 Chloroflexi bacterium UBA5177 | reverse complement strand
TTCGACAGACCGAGAGTGGACAGGGCAGACGCAGAGACCGAGGAGTCGCTGATTCGGCTGTTCGGTGAGTTCTCGGCGGAAGCGGCAACTGCGATGCGGGACGTGATGCGGCGGGTTCGTGGCGTGCAGGAGGAGCTGGGGGAGGGTCCCTCGGAGTTTGGGCTCATCCACGCCGATATCCATCAAAAGAACTACCTGTTCAATAAGGGCCAGGTGGGCTTGATCGACTTTGGCGACTGCGGATGGGGCTACCATCTCTACGATTTCGCGGTGACCATTAACGAGACGAGCTTCGTGCCGCGCGGCAGAGAGTTGCGTGCGGCTCTCCTGAATGGGTATCGGCGGGTACGCGATCTGTCGGCCGACGACGAAGCGCGGATCGATAGTTTCGTCATGCTGCGCAGGGTTCAGGATCTCACGTGGTTTCTCAGCGAGCGGGATAATCCGAATCTCAAGAGGCTGACGGCGGGGATTGGGGAGAGGGTGCGGGTTCTTCAGCGGATGCTGCTGGATGATGGATGAGATGCGCTTGATGGCCGCGAGATGACAACGTTTTGGTTCCGCATTTTGCGGTCTTGAAGCCGCGTCTACGAAGCCTAATATCATGCGATGTTGTGTCGGGAACCGCATGGACGACTGACCTACGGAATTCGTCGGGCGAAGGTGGGAATTTCTCGTGGGGCGTGCTCAGGCCGGGCTTTCCGTCTCGCTAGAACCAGCGAATTCGTAGGGGCGAGCTGCGGTCGCCCGCGTTGCAGCGTCCGCCAACGTCCGCCCACCTACGTTCTTCGGCTTTCGACCACCTGCTCGAAGTAAACGTCAATTTCCCATCGCAACGGATTGTTCGCTACGAACTCACGGAACTGCCGCAGTTCCGGCCCGTGTCGACTGATCCGGTCATGGATTCGCTGCCACACCGGTCCGGATAGCCTGAGTCAAACGTCTTTGAACGGCCACCGCGGGCGACCGCAGCTCG
>DHWR01000161.1:3752-4118 GCA_002413265.1 Chloroflexi bacterium UBA5177 | reverse complement strand
CGTTGCCGTCCAGCCAGAGATAATAGGAAACCTTCTGATCGGTCTTGTTCATTACCACCACCGACACTTTTCCATCAGGATTGACAAAGGCGGCGGAAAGCAGCGCACTTCTGCTCGGTGAGCTGGCGATTCTCCTTGCGCCCGGACGGACGAACTTTGAAAAGTGCCCGATGTAGTAATACGAGTTTGTGTAGGTCAGCTCACCCGTTTTCGTATCCGCGTGAACCGGGGCGAAGCAGAAGTTCCCGACGTGATTTGGCCCACCTTGCTCGTCAAGCAATACGTTCCAGTCTGTCCAGCCAACGGCGCCGCTGTTGAAGTCATTGATCATCGAGCGTCCGTACGCTTCGCCCAATCTCCAGTTGT
>DHWR01000161.1:2844-3487 GCA_002413265.1 Chloroflexi bacterium UBA5177 | reverse complement strand
AGCTTGACGTTGTCGAACATCTGGTCGCCACCGCTCCATGGCTCGTACCAGTGAAAACCAATGCCCCATACATACTGGGCGGCTTTGGGGTCTTCCAGGATGGTGCTCGCTCTCTGGTAGATGAGGTCGCGGTTGTGATCCCAGGCGATGATCTTCTTGTCGCCCAACCCTTCTCTCTTCATCGTCGGGCCGAGGTGGTTCTTCAGGAAGTCTCTCTCGTCTTCCGCGGAGTAGATGCACGACTCCCATGTCTGCGTCGCCATCGGCTCGTTCTGAACGCTGATGCCCCAGATGGGGATTCCTTCCCGCTCGTATGACTTGATGAACTTCGTGTAGTAGTTGGCCCAGGACTGATAGAACTCCGGCTTCAGTTTTCCACCATGAAGCATGTCATTGTTGGTCTTCATGAATGCCGGTGGACTCCATGGGCTGCCGAAGAGGGTGAGCTTCCCCCCGGCGGTGGCCATCGCCCGCTTGATAAACGGAATGCGGAATTGCTTGTCGTGGTTGACGGTGAAGGACTTGAGCTCCTTGTCGCCTTCGGTGACATAGGTGTAGCTGCCGGACGAGAAATCGCAGCTGTGGATGTTGGTTCTTCCAATGGTGTAGCCGATGCCCTTGTTGGGATCAAAGTAGGCATCCA
>DHWR01000161.1:0-2793 GCA_002413265.1 Chloroflexi bacterium UBA5177 | reverse complement strand
TTTTTTTTTTTTTTTTTTTTTGACGGAGTCTCGCTCTGTCCTCCTTGTCGCCTTCGTTGACGTAGGTGTAGCTGCCGGACGAGAAATCGCAGCTGTGGATGTTGGTTCTTCCAATGGTGTAGCCGATGCCCTTGTTGGGATCAAAGTAGGCATCCAGAATTTCCCGCTGTTTCGCGGGGGGAAGCTTTGAAAACGTTTCCGCCGAGGCATCCGTGAGTGCGCCGCCGATGCCTAGATGCGTTTGAAATCTCTTTGAGGGATCGACGAAGACACAGACCTGGGTCTCCAGCGGCTGGCCCATTGGTTTGAATGTCAGTTTGTCGGTAGCAGAGAGGCGGTAATTTGTTTTGTCGGCGGTGGTGTAGACCGCTATCTCTTTTGCCTCGATTCGCTCGAGCTCGGGCGGCTCGGGAGTCTCGGTTGGTTGCTCGTATGCCGCCGGCAGGAGCTTTGCTTTCCCCAACACCAATGCCGAAGACGACGCTACCAGGAAACCACGGCGATCGATTTTCATAGTTGATGGGTTTGAGATAAGGGAAATATGTGGGCAGTTTCTGACGTTGTCTCGCCGCGGGAAGCTAATGACCGATGCGGTACTCGAATCGCGTTGCGACTACTCCGTGATCTGATGATGAAGTCAGCCCGCGTCCCACCGAGACCGCCATCTCCCAATCTTCCGCCCACTCTTTTTCGAATGCAACGAAGAGCTGGTGTTTCTGCTCGGAGCGTGGATCAAATCCGGACGTTGGCCCAAGGGTACTGTAATACTCCAGAGAGATTGATCCTTCGGCTCCGATGCCATAACCGACTCGGGCTTTCGGCTCAAATTCCACCGGGTGAGAAGTCTCCCCAGCCAGGCTCCGTTCAAACACCGGATTGAAAGCGACCGCTAAGGGACCCCAGGTCTTTCCAATCATGGGAGAGAGCTCATACGTCCAGCGATTTTCCGCGAAGCCGGGGCGAGCGTAACCAATCTCCTGAGTCAGTCCGAATTCCACTGGCAGGTTCCAGGCGGAGGGCGCCGATGCAGTTACCCGTATGCGATTTCCGACATATGAGCTGCCTATGCCGGATTGATGGACACCGAGCACGTACGCGCTCGCTTCAAGCCAATTTGTAAGACCTCGTCCGATCTCGAAGCTGGATCGCAACATGTGGTGCGTGGGGAACAGGCCGTTCTCGATCTGCTTGCGGCCCGACGCCACAAAATTTGCGTTCAGCTCGAACTCCGTGGTTCCCGGCGTTGTGAGATGGGTATCGTATACCTCAAACTCATAACCCTGCTGGGCCGATGCGACTGATAAAGGGCTCGCAAGTATGATGGCAAAGGAAAGCAGGTAGCGGCGACGATTTGGCATGGGTCAGCTTGGGTAGGTGAGGCTTCGAACGGCGGGAAGCTAACCGTGTACTTTAATCCCGACAAGAGGGGTCGGGTTTAGTCGCGAGACCACGAGCAGGCCACGCCGTCCGGCCCTAGCTTGACTGAAACTAAAAACTAAGTTATTCGTATTGCCCACAACGCTCTTCTCGAGGACACCCGTCATGCCGTCGGATATATCCGCCGAACCATCCCCACAATTCGGCGCCCGTATGGCCGGCGCGTTGTGGCTGACCGTCATCCTTGTGAGCATCGTAGCCGTCCTTGGTGGCACCTCCCTCGACGTGCACGGCGACCCGGGAACGTTGGCCGCGAATGCCCTGGCGTCCGCGTCGAAGATCCGTCTCACCTTCGTCCTCTTTTTCTTCGGCAAGGTCTGCTACCTGGGCGTCACGGTCCTCCTCTACGAGCTGCTCACCCCGGTCAACAAAAGCGTCGCCCTGTTCGGCGCGTTTTGCGGTCTTGCCGGCCTCCTGAGCGGGGGCGCCGGCCACATCAACCTGCTCACCGCCCTGTCACTGCTCGAGGAATCGCGACGCGCAACCGAGGCGGTTGCCAGCCAGCTGCAGGGAGCGGCGAAGATCATCCTCGGTACCGTACCCCGATTCAGCGGTGAGGATGTGTGGTTTGGATTTCAGATACTATCCGTTGGCTATCTGATCGTCCGCTCGCATTTCATCCCGCGGGCAATCGGAGTGCTGTTGGTGCTGGGAGGCTCGTGCTTCCTCATCATCTCGTTCACGAACTTCATGTCGCCGGCCCTCGGCGACCGGTTGGCACCGCTGCTCCTGCCGATTGTCCTGCTCGGAGAAGGCTCGCTGGCGCTGTGGCTGCTTCTGAAAGGCGTGAACGTCGAGCAGTGGCGATCGACGACAGCGCGCCCTTCCACGATCAATCCGGCGGCACGATGATGACCGAGCCGGACGCGATTCAGCGCCGATGGGCTCGAGTAGTGGGTTTCAGCTACGTCTTCGCACTCTTGCCGTCGGTCTTCGCCGAGTTCTACGTGTCGGGTCGGCTCGTCTCCGACAACGCCATCGTGACGGCTCAGAATATCATTGCGCACGAACGCCTATTTCGACTCGGCATTGCCAGCAACCTGCTGGTCTTTGCGGCCGATGTGGTGCTGGTCACTGCACTCTATGTCGTCCTCGAGAAGGTGAATCGGCGACTGGCTTTGCTTGCCACGTTCTTCCGCCTCATCGAGACCACGATCCTCTTCGTCGCGGTGCTCAACGATTTTTACGTACTGCGTCTTCTCAGCGGGGCGAGCTATCTCACGACCGTAAACTCCGATGAATTGGCGGCGTTGGCGCGCGTGAGCATCGGAGCGCACGGCTCTGCGTATGGCGTCGCTTTGCTTGTCTTTGGCTGCGGTTCGCCGGTGTTCTGCTACCTGTGGCTCAGATCGGGAT
>DHWR01000284.1 GCA_002413265.1 Chloroflexi bacterium UBA5177 | reverse complement strand
TGCTGCTTCTCGACGAGCCGCTCTCGGCGCTCGACGCGAAGGTACGCCTTCAGCTGCGCGAAGAGATCCGCCGGATTCAGCTGCAGCTGGGCATCACCGCGCTCTACGTGACTCACGACCAGGAGGAGGCACTCTCGATCTCCGACCGGGTCGTCGTGCTCTCGCAGGGGCAGATCGAGCAGGTCGGCGTGCCGGCGGAGATCTATGGCAACCCTGCCACGCTATTCGTGGCCGAGTTCATCGGCACCATGAACCGTGTGTGCGGGAGTGTTGCTCCGGGCGGCGCGGGGCTAGTCGATGCCGACGGCGCCATGCTTCCCGTTGAGGAGGCGGCGCGGCTTCCCGCAGGGCGGCGCGTGGTGGTCCTCATCAGACCGGAATCGATCGAGCTGGAGACGCAGGGGACGGACGTGGCGCCGCAGCGGCCGCTGGCGGGACGCGTGACGGCGCATACCTTCCTGGGAGCCGTCACCCGTCTAAGCATTCAGACGCCCGTGGCATCCATCTTCGCCGACATTCCCACCACACGCGCCCTGGCCCTCGGCATTGGGACTGCAGTTACTCTCGGATGGGATCCCGCGGCGCCGCGCCTCATCAATCTGGCAGACGACGAGAGCTCGACGATTGAGGAGCTTGCAGCGAGCTACTCGGCGTGACGTCGCTCTCATATGCGAGAAGGGGTAGTGCATGGGACCGATCGAGCTAGTCGTATTTGATCTGGCGGGAACGACTGTGCAGGATGACGGCGCGGTACTGAACTGCCTAGT
Organism: Chloroflexi bacterium UBA5177; assembly: GCA_002413265.1. Lineage (GTDB taxonomy): Bacteria > Chloroflexota > UBA5177 > UBA5177 > UBA5177 > UBA5177. The sequence continues at coordinate 4,929 of DHWR01000284.1, read as the reverse complement.
GAGGCGACCTCGCGCCATGGTCTCCGGGCTCGCGCAAGGAGCTGAACGCACTGATGGGGATGAACAAGCGCGATGCCTTCCAGCTTCTTGCGAACCGTGCAGGAGCGGACACGACGGGAGATGCCGATCGCTTGGCGGACGATGCCCTCACCACCTTCGTGACCTGCATGCGCTCCACGTACGAACGCACGCTATCTCCGGTGGCCGGCGCCGAGTTGACCGTCGTCTTCCTGCGCGAACGTGGCATTGGGGTGGCCGTCGACACCGGCTTCGACGCCACCATCGCGGACATGATCATGACTCGATTGCGCTGGCCGGGACGGCTGGTTGATGTGGTCGTGAGTTCGAGCGACGTGCCACATGGGCGTCCGGCACCCTATATGATCTTTCGAGCCATCGAGAGACTGGGCGTGCTGAACGTGCGCCGGGTAATGAAAATCGGGATGCCTGGTGCGAGCCGCAGACGGCCGCGCATTCGAGGCCGATCAAGCCTTTCTTTGCGGCGGGGCGGGCACGGCCACACCCTTCCCCCAGGTCATGGCGGGAAGTGGCGCGCGTCTGCAAGCTGCAGATGATGCGCACCGTACCGCTCCCGGATGTCCGTCTGCCGTACTCGATCCTGTCTGGACTCTCGATTGGGCGTTATCACGCCTTCGCCTCCTGTCCGTCGTACGAGCTGATGCTCACTGAGCCCATGCAAGACGGGCGGCTGGCGGCGTGCGGCATTCACCAGCCGATTAAGCAGGAAGCGGACGGTTCGGTGGTCATCGGCGACTCGCATCAGTATGCGGATCCTGCAGACTTGAGCGCGCTCGAGGAACGGACCGACGGCGACATCAACGGCGCCATCCTCGAATACGCCCGGTCGATGCTACGGCTGCCCTCCTGGGAGCTGCAGTCGCTCTGGAACGGATACTACCTGGTCCATGAGAATGAGCCGATCTTCACCGCGACGGTTGAGGGGCGCATCCACATCGTGACCGGCATCGGGGGCAAGGGGATGTCGACCGGACCCGGATACGCGCAGTACTCGGTCGAGACGGTGTTGGATTAACCTGAGGCGGAGTCACGTAACTGGCCGTCGCGACCGGACTCTGATGGACGGTTAGCGGTAGCAGCTCCCGTTGTTGCGGTCACTCGTTGGCAATCCCTTTGAAGACGTGATTCAGGCTTTCTGCTCGTCTCCGATCCCCGGAAAGGCTTACTTCACCTCTATCGATGGCGGGTCCGAGTGGGAACCTACCAACTATGAGGCGAACGTATTGATCTGCGGAAAGGTTCAGTGTAGCGTCCGGAGAGCTAACACTTCCTCCCTCTACGACCACTTGGCCATCCACCTTGAGATTGACTGGCCCGACGCCGTCGCCTACTTCGAGCAGATACCTGCCCTTAGCGTCTTGAAGCTCTTCCTGCCTTGCCAGGAACCCGGCCATGACCGGCATTCTCTCCGCCAGAACCAAGGCCCAAGCAGTCGGTATCGCGGCCCTCGGATCGCGTGACGCTCGCGCGTCCCAATTGTGATAGACGCCCTCCATCACCGCGACAAACAAACCTTGCCACAGCGGAATTGTCATCCATCCCAAGTCCGCCGGCTTCTGGAGATCATCCGGGGACGCGTTCTCTACGTTGCGGACCAGCTCGTCGGCGGCCCCGCGTATCCTCGAGGCCAGGTCGTCACCTGGGAGCTCTGCCAGCTCTCCCCAGACTTCGCCCGGCAGTGGAGGCTCTCCGTCGACGACCTCCCGAATGAGGTGCGGGAACCATACGGCCTCTCCGACGATATGGCCTTCCAGCGCCCGCATGTCCCACTTGGCGCAGCCGGTGGCATTCTCCCACTCGGTAGCTCCCAGACTTCCGACCAAATCGGCATTGTCGCGAAATGCCTCGGCCGAGGTACTCGCGTAGCGAAGGGCAGCTTCCTTGGGGTCGTTTGACATGGAATCCTCCTTCTAACCGTCGTCTCCAGGCTGCCTGGATTGTAGTCTCAACGGTTGATGGAGTTCGTGAAGGATGCGCCCGATGAAAATTGTTTCGGCTTCGGAAATCGAAGAGATGGCGTCCGCACACTGGCCCGACCTGGTCGATGCCGCGCAACGATCTCTCGTCGCGCTGGCGAGTGGGCAGTGCGAGGCGCCGCTGAGAACCGCACTCCCCCTGATTTCCGGCACGCTACTTACCATGCCTGGACGGCTGACAGGTATGAGGACTGCCCTCGTCAAACTCATTTCGGTAGTCCCCAAGAATCCCGCGCGAGGGATGCCCAACACCCAGGGCGTCGCGGTGCTGTTCGACGGCGAGACCGGTGAGCCGCTCAGCCTACTCGACGGACGTGCCCTCACGGCCGTGAGGACACCTGCGGTCACGGCTGCCGCGGTCAGGGAACTTGCAGGCGGTGCGACGCACGTCGCCGTGGTCGGCTCGGGAATGCAGGCTGAATGGCACGCGAGGGTCTTCGATGCGGTCTTTCATCCGCGTCGGATAACGGTGGCTTCGCGCGTGCCCGCACACGGCCATAGGCTTGTAGACGTGTTGCGAACAGAACTCCAAGCGGAGATCCTGGCCGCGAACTCGATACGAGAAGCCGTGGCGCACGCCGACGTGATTCTCTGCTGCACGTCAGCGTCGCAGGCCTTCCTCGAGGCGGACATGCTTCACGGTGGGCCGGTCAAGGTGGCAGCAGTGGGGGCCTTCACGCCCGACATGGCGGAGGTGGCTCCGAGCGTGTTCCGAGAGTCTCGAAAGGCATACGTTGATGACCGGGACGCGTGCTTTCATGAGGCTGGAGACATTATTCAGGCGATTGCGGACTCCGCACTGAGTGATGGCGACGTCGTGCCGGTCGGCGGCGCCGGAACAGACAACCAGCGCGTGACGATATTCAAGAGTGTGGGCAGCGCTATTGAGGACGCGGCGGTTGCCTCGTATCTCTGCGGTTCCAACTAGACTTCGGCATGCCTGTTGACTTGGACCGGCGCGCGGACGTAGCGGTAGTTGGCGCGGGCATCATGGGAGCAGCCGTTGCCTGGCGTCTCGCGCAGCGGGGCCTTTCCGTCGTGCTGTTTGAGCAGTTCAAGCTCCTCCACACCCGAGGCTCTTCACACGGGGCATCCCGGATTTTCCGGCTCGCCTATGAGCAGGTCGATTACGTGCTTCTGGCGCAGGACGCTCTGCCACTGTGGAGAGAAGCTGAGAAAGCGCTCGCTCAGGAGCTCCTCATGACTACCGGAGCCGTGGACTTTGGGCCCGACTTCCACCTGGAACCACTGGCCCGGGCTCTCGCTGCGGCGGGCGAGTCACTGGAGCGGTTCCGAAACAGCGAGATGCGCGCTCGCTTCCCGTGGATACGCGTGCCGGAAGGTTGGGGGGCGATCTTTCACGAGCGAGGAGGCGTGCTGCTGGCTGACGCCTGTAGACAGGGGTTGACGGAATTAGCGCGCGGCCAGGGCGCGGTGATCTGCGATGAAACCGCGGTTACCGCCCTTCGAGTCGCGGCCGCCGGCGTAGAGATCGAGACCGGGCTAGAAGAGTGGGCGGTCTCCAAGGCGGTCATCGCGTCGGCAAGTTGGTCCGACCGGCTCCTGGCGCCTCTCGATCTCTCGGTACCTCTAACGATCACCCGTGAACATGTCGGCTATTACGCAGAAAGGGTTCCCAGCGATGTGATTCCCTTCATCTGGCACGCAGGTTCCGCATCGCCGGAGATTTACGGCTTGCCAAACGGCAGGACTGGTCTGGTCAAAATCGCGCATCACGGCAGCGGCCCGGTGACAGATCCAGACTCCGAGGTATCAGCTGACACTCGCCTTCTCGCCCCCGTGAACGAATTCGTCAGGCAGACACTCGACAGTCTCGATCCTCACCCTGCCATGGTTGAGACCTGCCTCTACGCCACGTCTCCCGATGACCACTTTGTCATAGACCGTGTAGGGCCACTCGTGCTCTGCATGGGTTTTGGAGGTCACGGTTTCAAATTCGCTCCAGCCATCGGCGAGCTGGCCGCCAAGCTAGTGACCGATGTTTCTGCCGTCGTCCCGGAACGATTTGCTCACTCTCGGTTTGCGAAACGGGGTGCAGCCTAAACCTGATCACGCCGGCCGGCGGTCTCCCGAGAGCAGATCACGCAGCAGCCGCGGCCCGGCGACCCAGACGCCGGCGACAATGCTTCCCGTTAGGAGGAAGATGCTCGCGGCCGAAACAGGTTGCACCCACGCACGATCGGGGGTCGTCGTAAACACCAAACCGAGAAGGTAGCCCACGAATGCACAAAGCACGACACCCGTGGTTGGCCCCACCAGGAGCGCGGTTCCGTGAATCTGCCGGCGTGAACCGTCGGAGCTCAAACGTGGCCACACGACGCCCACGCATACCAGCCAGGCCGAGAGCGCAAGGACCAGCGCCCCCAGAACCAGCCCGTCGAAGACCGTGTCTGAGGGGCTCAAGCGGAGTAGACGAGCACCGACCACGACCAGGAGGACCTCCAGAATGAGCAGCACGGGAGCCGCGCAGAACACGATTTTGGCGAGCAGGATGTCGCGCGCGCGGACTGGCGAGATGGCAAGCAAGTAAAGGGAACGACCTTCGCGACTGACCATGGGCAGCGCCAGAATAGTCAGCAAGAAGAGGGCTGTGAGCGTCCCCGAGAGATACAGTGAGCCCGCGAAGAGCCGCTCCAGCCGTCCGGTGACCGCGTGCGCCGTAAAGGGATTGCCAATCGCCTTGTAGAGAGTGAAGCCCTCCAGCACCAACGGGTACGCGAGCTGTGCAAGGAGTTTCGGATCGCGCCGCAGACCAAGCCACTCCTTTCTCACCAGGGCAGGCAACGGTGAAGCGAGAGACAGCACGGCGGGCGCGGGATCAAAAATATTGGAGACGCGCGCGACTTCACCTGAGGCATGTCCACGCGAGATTTCCGCATAGCTTCCCCAGCCG
>DHWR01000037.1 GCA_002413265.1 Chloroflexi bacterium UBA5177 | reverse complement strand
CCTCGCGAGCGCCCACCAGCCCCCTGGTCGCCAACTCAGAAGCATCATCGAGGCTCAGGATGCGACCCTCGAAGTAGACGACCTGATCGTCACGTAGCGACCCGCCCCCCGCCCGAACATGGGGTCGTCAAAGCGGGCGCCGAGATCAGCTCCATGCTTCGCTCTGCCGAACTCGAACCCGCGACATCCAGATAGCCAACCGTGAACCCCAGAAGGCAGCGGCGGCATACGTAGAACGCCGCGAGACTGTCCGCGACGCGCTGGATCATGTCGTGCCCAAGCCCAGCGCTCTCGATCAGGCCGCGCTCGACCAACGCGTCTCGCTCCGAAGATGGCATTCAATCCAACGCTAGCACGCACTGAATCCAAGTCGGCCTCGTTAATTGAAGGCCGCCCTCCACCGTCATGCTAGACGCCTCCAGCAGGGCTGCCGTGCCGGTCTGAGTCGCACGCCCGCGCATCGATCTCCTCCGCCAGCGCCCGCATGATCGCCAGCGCCGCTTCCACTCCTGCTGGTTCGAAGCCTTACGGCGCGAAGTAACCACCCGAGATAGCGATCGCCTTTCGTTTCCTTTACGCAATGAAACTGAAAGGGGCACGTTGCAAGGTTGTGCAAGGAACGGTTTCTTAGTCACTCGCCTCGGCGAGAAAGGAGGTGAGTTGCAATGCGTCGCCAGCTTGATCGCCGCCAGCGCGGGCAGGGAATGGTTGAGTACGCCTTGATCCTGGTTCTCGTTTCGATCGTGGTCATCGTGATTCTTCTGACTATGGGGAACCAGATTCAGAACGTGTTCTCCAACGTGGTTGCCGCGCTCGGCTAAGACATTCATACCGTAGCGCGAGTTGGGCTGCCCGACCCGCGCTACGGGTACTCACACAGCGGGGGTGCCCATCGCTATGCCGGGCTCCAGACTCGCCGCAATTAATGTATGTCCGAGGCTGAGTCGAGAAGTCGGTCGCCAAAAGCTCTCTCAATCTGCAGTCCTCGAACGTGAATACAGATCCCGCAGGCCATTGAGAGCACTTTGAGGCAGATTACGAAGGTACCCGCCAACTCAAGCCCGAAGCTGAGCGGAGCTGATATTCCCAGTAACGCCGCTATGGCAACCGCTCCCGGCAGACAAGCTAGGCCTCCTGCGAGTGCGATGACGACTACCGCGAGCTGAGGGCTGGGGGTCGCCTCTTCGAAGTCGCGTTCCTGATCACCGCTTCGGCCTAGGTTCCAATCAAGCAGCCGAGTTGGCCTGCCTCTACTGGTTTCGCTTGGCGTCCCCCACCCTCCCGGCTCGCCCGCCCCGACAAGTCCGTCGATTCGTTAAGTCTAATAGTTAACATGGGCTGTAGATGCCGATTGGCGATCGTAGAGGAGCCCTATAAACAAGGCAACTTGCCCAGGGCGGCTTAGCCACGACGGCTCGCGAATTGCTCCAGCGCGGGCGAAATGTTGCAACTTGTTGCAATATGAGGACAAGTTTGGATACACTGGCAATCGTGGTTGAGTACGAGCGAAAGCGGGTCAAGCTGGGCAAGACAGGGGGATCCCCCTCGGTCGTCCTGCCCAAGGCTTGGGTCGAAAGTGTGGTTGATGGATCGGAGGTTGACCTCGTGCGTTCTGAACACCGGATCGTGATCGAAGCGCCTCGGCAAGCTCCCGAGCCAGACTTCGCGAACGAGCCAGCATTCGGTGCGTTCTTGGACCTGCTGTTGCGGGAGACAATTATGCAGCCGCCTTTGACGAAGCAGACCGCTGATCTACTTGCCCGCTCCGCCAAGTTGACCGCCGGCATCAAATTGGACGACGACTGAGCTCCCAGCTGCAGCAGCCGTTTGTCGCAAACGGCTGGACGGTCGTATTCGGAGCCCATTTCGAAGAGAGGTATCGCACGCTCGTCGACAGGGTCGAAAAGCTCAACACTTCGCTACCTCGGAAAAAGTACGAAGGTCACCCTGAAGTCAAGCTTCTGGCCGCCGTCCATCGACTTGTAACGAGCCTCATCCCCGCCGACCCCAATACACGGGATTTCCTTTTGGAGGACGATCTGAGCAAGTTTCGGCGCGTGAAGAAGCATGGCTTGCCGGAGCGATTTCGCCTCTTCTACACATTCTCATCGGTGCAGCGGGTGATCATCCCTCTGTACCTGAACGATGCCAACACGTTGCGAAAGAGAGGCGCCGGATCCGACCCCTACGAGATCTTCAAGCGCATGGTTAGCCAAGGCCACATTGGTTCCGACTTTGAGGCAAATTGGAACGAATGGGTATCGGCAAACAGAGAGCTGGCGAAACAGCATGGTCTTTCTGCCAAGATGCGGACGAAAGGCGTAACCAACATTTCTGGCAAATCTGCCCGTCAGTTCAGGCGCTAGATCGCAAACCACCGGCGCCTCATAGCTCCGACCTCTCTCTATCTGCACCGCTTGGTGCGGTAGAGGTTCCAGTAAAACTTCGTGCCTGGCTAATGACTGGCGAGTCCCAAGTCCGGTGGGCCCCAGTAGACTCGAACCAGAAGCCTCCGGCGTGCCC
>DHWR01000270.1:32249-36902 GCA_002413265.1 Chloroflexi bacterium UBA5177 | reverse complement strand
CCGGCCACAAACTCGTGGAGCACTAAGGCGGCCATGCCTAGCGCCCGGTGGGGCCTTGCAGCCACCATTGGACCCGATGGAAAGATTTATGCCATTGGGGGAGTAGAACCTCTTGGGTTGGCAGGGAAGATCGTGGGAACGGTTGAGGCGTACGCCCCCAGCACCAATTCATGGGGCGCCCTCACTCCGCTCACGGTCAGCGTCAAGCTCGCGCACGGCAGGATCAAGGCGGGCCAGAAGCAGACCGTCTCAGTCATGACGGCGCCGAACGTCCGTGTCACGGTCGTCGTGAAATTTCCCGACGGCAGTAGGAAGACGCGCACCGGGACCGCTAACAGCGAGGGGAAATTCACCTGGTCCTTCAAGCAGCCGCCGGGCAGGGCACAAAGCCACAACCTCTCGGCGAAGGTCACGGTGACGGTGAAGCGCGGAGATGAGCTGCCCAAGTCGGCTTCAAAGCAGTACAGGATTGCCTGATCGAGCGGCCGAGATCCGCGCGCATACGTGACTCTCCGAACAGCCATCTCCACTAGAGTGCTAACGACTGACGACTGCAGAGTGGAAAAGGCCTGAGGAGGTCGGCTCGGGCTGCGGTGTTGCTTATTCAACAGGCATCAAAGTTATCGACGAGACGCGGGCAGACGTTGGCCTCGGTCTGTCTCGCGCTAGCTGTGGCGACGGACATAGGTGCGGCGACGCCGAATGTGACCGCGGCACGCGTCGCTGTAAACACCGGGACCAGCTTGGCGCCCATGCCTACTCCCAGGTATTTTCTCGCGGCGGCGACCGGCCACGATGGAAAGATCTATGCCATAGGGGGTCTAACCAGCGGCGGCACCGCGGCAGCCACGGTGGAAGCGTATAACCCGGAAACAAACTCCTGGAGTACCGAAGCGCCGATGCCCACCGCACGCCATGATCTTGCGGCGGTCACGGCGGCAAACGGGCGGATCTATGCCATTGGGGGAGCCACGACTGACGGCACTCCGCTCGCTGCGGTGGAAGCATATGACCCGGATTCCAACTCGTGGAGCACCGAGGCGCCCATGCCCACCGCACGATGGGGCCTTGCAGCCGCCGTCGGCCTCGATGGAAAGATCTATGCCGTGGGCGGAGCAGACAGCGACTCCAAGACCGCCGGCACGCTTGAGGCGTATGACGCGGCGACCAATTCCTGGAGCACCAAACGATCGATGCCAACGGCGAGGTATTTCCTGGCGGCCGCCACTGGGTCCGATGGAAAGATCTACGCCGTCGGAGGGTCTTCGGATCCCATCAGCATACTCGCCACGGTGGAGGCGTACGATCCGGCAACCGACTCGTGGAGCACCCAAGCACCAATGCCCTCCACGCGTGCCGCGCTCGCGGCCGTCGCCGGGCCAAATGGAACGATCTATGCCATCGGAGGGGCCAATGACCCCGTCAACATCGCCGCAGCGGTGGAAGCATACAACCCGGCCACCAACTCCTGGAGCGCCGCGGCGGCCATGCCGACCCCGCGATGGGGTCTCGCGGCGGCCGGTGCACCAAACGGAAGGATCTACGCGATGGGAGGAGTCGAGCGGTTCGACGGGGCAGGGAAACTCGTCGGCACGATGGAAGCCTTCGACCCGGCCATCAATTCGTGGGGCGCCGCACCCTCACCGCTAGCGATCAGCTTTAAGCTCGCGCACGGCAGCATCAAGGCTGGACAGAAGCAGATGGTCGCCGTTACCACAGCGCCAAGTGTCCGCGTCACGATCCTCGTAAGCTTCCCCGACGGCAGCAAGAAGACGAAAGACGGTACAGCGACCAGCACGGGGCAGTTCACATGGTCCTTCAAGGAGCCGCCTGGCAAAGCCAAAGGCCAAAACCGGACTGTCAAGGTCACGGTGACCGTGGCGAGCGGTAGCAAGCCACCAAAGTCTGCGTCAAAGCATTACAAGATCACCTGATGAATCCGCTGTCTCGACGCTGACGGCGGTGCTATGCGGCGCGACAATATTCAGCGCGGTGGGTCGATGTCGGCTGAAGTAACGGCTTGTCCGGATCGCCAAACGGGGAGATCCTCGCCGCCGTGATAGCGGGAGCTGATTCAGCACATGGGCCTCGTTTGAGTGCACGCGCGGGCGACCGCAGCTCGCCCCTACGATGCTGACATGGCTGAGAGTATTTTTCGGGCATGGGCGGCGGAAACGCCGCGGCGGATCGTCACATGAAGCGCTCACTTCGACAACGGACGGTGAATTGGATCGAATTGAGCCGAGGTGGCCCGAGGAAGTCTCGCCCGCCGGCTTCGCAGAACCGAAGGGCCCTTAGAACTTTAGACTCTTGGGCAGTCCCGATTTCGGACCCGCGTAGATCCAGTCAACCTGGTACTTGTTGTTGCTGTCCCAGGTGCGGAGGTACGCCTCGTCAAGAGCAGCGTAGTGGGTGTTGGGCTTCGGGTCGGTAGGGGTCACGGAGCCGAGGAGCTTCCCCGAGGCGTCCCACAGAGCGCAGGTGATGGTGACCGGCTTGAGCTTGTCAGCGTCGACGTTGGCGAGCTTCGCGAGTTCCGCAGGGTTTGGATACGGATTGACGACGCGGATCCCTGCATAGAACCACTTTCCGTTAGGAGGAGGGTTCCAGGCCTTCACGAAATCGATGCGAAAGCCGTGGTCGGTGCCGCGTCCGCATTTGACGCCGTCGCTATCGAACTCGAGGCTAATAGTGCCGGAGTGATAGACGCCCAAGCCGAGCGCAAATTTGTGAAACGAGAGACCTCGGACCCTGGCAACCACCACCGTCGCATTCGGGTCGGTCTGCAGCCGGCGGTCCAGCTCTATGGAATCGCCGGACACGGTAAGCACGCCGTGCAAGATGCGAGCGGTGGCCCCGACCGGGTTCACGTGCCAGAAGCCGTTGGCGGTAGAGCTGAAATTAAAGTCGTCGAAGATCGAGGGAGCCGAGCCTGAATCGGGAATAGCCCACACGACGGCGCCGCCGATGGCACCGCCCAGGAAGAGCATTATCAGGCAGACGATCGACCAGCGAAAGATCTTTTTGTTCACGTTATGCGGCCTCCATGACGGGCGTGTCGCTTTCGCTACGGTCAGGTTCGTCGAAGAGGCCACCACCCTCCGCGGCGAGGTAGGTGCCAGAGGCGAGGGCAAGCGCGACGATGACCAAGACTTCGGCCACGATCTTTTGTCGGCCCATCCACCAGTCAAGCTCGTCAGACTTCCACCAGAAATTCCACTGGTTCAGCGCGTAGTCCACGGTCATCCTGTCGAGGATGGGATCCTCATCGGGAGGCACTAGCTCATATTTATTACTGTGCAGGACCGAGTCGTAGACCATCTGATACAGTCCGTGGAGCTGGAAATTCAGCGGGCTCTCTTGAACGTTCCAGAAGTATCGGTAGCGAGAGGCGATCCACTCCCACTGGTACCCCTGGCTCTCTTCATAGGCGATGACGCGGTACCAGCTTCGCCACGGACTGACGGTGACGGCCGAGACTTGAATGAGCAGGCTGCCGGCGATAACGAGGCTGCTAATGAGTGTCATCGGGGAGATCCGCCGCATCCGCTTCAGCAGCTCACCGAGCGGGAGCGTGAGGAAGGGCACCACGGGGTAGACGTATCGAGGTCCCCAAGCGGGGTCGCCGTGCCAGAAGGTGACGTAGCCGTAGAGGAGGAAGAAAGACGCGACCATGGCCGCCATGCCAATGGTCATGGCAGAGAAGCGGCGGTAGAACCATGGACCGGCAAACACCAGAAGGAAGATGGTCGGACAGTACCAGAGCAAGCCTTTGCCGGGACTTATGAGGAGTCCGGCCGCACCCTTCCAGATGGCATAGCCGAAGGTTGTCTCGTGGTGGCCGGTCTGAGTAATGGAGCCGAACCGGGCCCAGTTGTACCAGAGGATGAGTACGACAAACGGGAACAAGCCGCAACCGACGCGAATGCAGTCGACTACCCGATTTCGAACGCTCGGGGTGCGCAGGGAGGGAAGGAGTAGATAAACTCCTAGCCCAACCAGCCCCAAGGCAGCGTCTTGGTAACGCGTAATGAATGCGCCGCCGATTCCGGCGCCCGCCAGGAAGAGGTACCAGGGAGGCGCTCGCTGTTCTCGAAACCGAAAGACGAAGTACCAACCAAGCAGAAGGAAAAAGGCGACCTCGCTGTGCTCATTGACACTTTGCTCGTCTGGCCAGGCCATGGTCGCAAAGCCGAACAGCAGTGTTAGGAGCAGGGAGACGCGCCTGCCATAGCCGAGACGGACAGCGAATAAGAAAAAGATCAGAGCTTCGAGGGCACCCATCAAGGGCCCTACGAGACGATCGAACCAGATCACCGCGGGCCCAAAGGTCCAGCGCTCATGCGGCGAGAGCCGCGAGCCTATGAAGTCGAACGGAATGATGAAGAGGGGTTGTCCGGGTAGGTAGGTCGAATAGGTCTGTCCTCCCCTCCCCAGAGAGATTCGCGGGTCGTAGAACTCTTTCTTCAGATGCTTGGGGTACTGGAGCTTCCAGCCATGCAGACTCATATCGATGCGGCTGGAAAGGTTTTCCGCGATCTGGATTCTGATCTCGGTATCACCCGTGGAGTACAGATCCGCGGAGGCGCTGAATACATACGCCATGAAGAAGAAGGTGAACAGAGCGCCGGCCAGAAGGACGGCGCGAAATCT
>DHWR01000270.1:25583-31966 GCA_002413265.1 Chloroflexi bacterium UBA5177 | reverse complement strand
CGAGTTGGAGCGAATTCTCTTCTGGCGCGGCGACTGTGTAGTCTACCCAATTAGTAATGGCGAATCTAACCACAACACAGGGCGGCTGTAAGCGGGTACAATTGACGGATCAAGCAGAACACGCTTACATGCATAGCGGAGGTTTCCCCTTGCCGAGGCGCATCGCTCTCTACATCTCAGCAGCTGTGATTGCGGCAGCATTCGCTGCTCCCGCCTTTGCAGGCTCAAAAGTGATTTTTCAGAGGAGCAACAAGGCAGCGACGAGCGTCAACATCGTCGTCGGGCTGGCTCCAGGGCACGCCTACCGGGTCGAGATCAGCTCGCCAAAAAAACACTCATTTGTAGTCAACGGGTTCCAGGACTATCGCTACGTGGCTAATAAGATGCTGCATTCGAGCACGAGTGACGTCAAGAAGAAGGGCAAGACTCCCGGATCCTTCGTAATCAAACAACCACACGTCCCGAGTCTCGATCAGTGGATCCTCGGCGCCGATGTGTCGGTGACCACGGGCCGAGGTATAACCGTGCGCGTCGTCGACCTGGGAAAGCGTCCCTAACAAACGACTCAGCCGGCTTCAGAAGCGCGATCAGTGTCTCATTTCGGGCGTATCATCGTCGCAGCGGTCATTGCGCTGGGCATGGTCGCAGCGGGCCTCTCGATCGTTTCGGCGCGGCTCGGACCCACGGTCGATACGATAAGGACTTTGCCCTCGCTTGACGGCGTATCCGTCAACTCCTCGATCGGCATCTCATTTACCGAGCCAATGAGTCACCAATCGGTGGAGCATGCTTTCCACCTCACGCCGAAGGCGAAAGGCGCATTCAACTGGGTGGGCAATGAGCTGGTGTTTCTTCCTTCCCGCAGCCTGACGTACGGCACCAAATACCACCTGGTGATCGGAGGCACGGCCAAGGACGTGGGAGGCCGCACATTGTTCCGCAGCTATTCGACGTCCTTCGCGACGCAATCGGAACACCTCTTGTACCTGGGGACAAGCGGGGACGAGCGGGGCAGACTGGTGTTGGCATCCGTGGGCGGAGCGAAAGAGCTGGTGGGCGACGGAGGCGGCAACGTCGGAGATTTCTCTGTGTCGCTGGACAAAACGCTTGCGGTGTACGCAAAACGAGGAGCGCCGGCGGAGCGAACAGACGAGATCTGGATGCTCAGCCTTTCAGACGGCAGCTCTCAGATGGTGTACCGGCGGTCCGACTGGCAAATCAGTCAGCCTCACATCTCGCCGGACGGGCAGACGATAGCCTTTCTGGCTGAGAACGTCTTGATTTGTCAGAAGTACTACAAATGTTTTCGCGATCGAACGAGCCCCATCGTGGAACTGCTGAATCTGCGATCGCACCGGGTGAAGCAGTTCCAGTCGCCATCGGATCAGCCGATCACGAACTTCATCGACTTCTCCCCAGCGGGTCAGATCGCCTACACGGACCTCGGTTCGCCGCTCACCACAGCTGACGTTTCAGGACAGCACACGGTCCATATACCGAGTGAAGGCAACGAGCTGGCGTACGCCGGTTTCGATCAAGCCGGGGACAAGGCGAGCTTCGTCGGTCAGACGCCGGGCAGCTCGGGCGGAGACATCCTGGTCTTCGTGCACGGACATTATGTCGACGTGTCGAAGGGAGTCTACGACTCCACCACACCATCGTTTTCCTCCAGCGGGAAGGCAGTGGCTTACGCGGGCTACCGCACCGAAGAAGGCATCGAACCCATATACGGGATCACGACCTACGCGTTCGGGACGAAGAAGTCCGTGAAGCTGACGTCCGAAACGAAGTTCAGCGACTGGGCCCCGCAGTGGTCGCCGGACGACAAGTACATCGCATTTGTGCGCTCGCAGCCGCGCGAAGCTATGTACATGGGCACAGGCGCGGTGTGGGTGACCCGCAGTGACAGGCGGGATGCCTTCCCGCTGGGCAGCTTCGCCAGCGAGGTTCGCTGGGTGATCTAGCGCCGGATGTTGGGCCGGATCGCGGCCTCGTTTTCGAGGCCGCGCACGTCACTCAGCATGCGTGGCTGCGCCACATCCTGCTGTTTCAACGCCCAGGCAGGAGGTTTGATCATGGCATCGGCCAGCGGGACACCATCCTGTCCTCGCGGCTGGATTTGCATAACGGTTTCGACGGTGGGAGCGATATCCGTCAGCCTGGCAGGGTAGCTGGACGTGTACGCCCGCTTGAAAGCAGGACCGGCGACGATCAGCGGGATATGTTGCGCTCCCCAGGTGGCGCCACCGTGGTCGCCCTTGCGCTTGGTCTGGATGAAGTTGGGAGTCTCGGTCATGGTGTTCTCGTCGTACAACAGGACGATGTCAGCCGATTCCGCGGCGTTGGCCGTGCTAAGCAAGTCCGAGTACGAGGTGCGCACGTACGGATCGGCCAGACGACTAACCGGTGAGACGAGCTGATACGTTCCCTTCGGCGTCTTCTGATACACGGCATCGACGTAGGGTATGGCTGCGTCGGCGAGGGCTTTGGCGGCTTTCGGTACGGCCGATGCGTTCTTGAGCCAGATCGGCGAGTAGTCGCCGTGACCCACGTAAAGCGCCTGGCCGCCAGAAGACGTGATTGCGTTCTCGATGCGTGTGATGGAGACGGTGTGCAATGCCGGCACCATTCCGTGATCCGAGGTCACGACGAAGGTGGTGTTGTTGATCATACCGGCACGCGCGTAGGCGGCCACGATTCGGCCGATTTGTCTATCCACGTTGGTGAGGAGTGGCGTCATGATCGACGCGTCTGTTCCCGCCATGTGTCCAAAAACATCCACTTCAGGGAGGTTGATCATCATCACCCTCGGGTGGTAGTTGAAGAGGAACTTGAGGGCTAGAGTCGTGGTCCAGGTATCTTCAACTCCCGGCACCCGAGGATAGGTAGGCAAATTCAGCTGGGGACTCGCCAATAGCTTGGGATCGGGCACCCTGCCTGGAATGGCAGCAGGGATGTAATGCCCCAGTGCGTTCTTCTCGCCGAAGGAAACGAAGTCGGCGTCTCCCGCGCCGAGGGCATCGGCGGCGTAAACCTTGTGGCCACTTAGCGCCACGACGCGAGATCCCGGATACGCTCGATGTACGAGGGCAGCGAGGGTCGGCGACCCAGTCTGACGGATGGAATTACCGATGTAGCCGGTGCGAACGAGGCTCCCACCGAGCAGACTCGGCGCCATGCTGTTCGTGCCGGGGACCCTCCAGGTGTCGCCGAGGATCAGGTGTCGCGAGGGCAGCACCCCCGTGCCGATGGTGGCGTGGGAGCTCTCGGTGACGCTCGGGAGCTGTCCGTCCCAAGCCTGGGAGAACTGCGTGCCCCGGGCGACGAGAGCTGCAAGATTCGGCATTCTGGACAGATTGAATTCGTCATAGCGGGCCGCGTCGACCACGATGACGCAGGCGAAGGGGCCGGTACTGCCCTTCGAGGCGTTTGGAACGGGGGGCGGCACCGGCTGCGCAACGATTGCACTGTCTACCCGGGTGCCACTGCCGAGCCCGAGTCCCGAAACCGTGGCGGAGAGCAGGACTGCGCCCACCTTGAGCAGAAGCCGTTTGCGCCGTGTCATCTGTCCCTATCGCGGGAGGAGCTTGGAGCTTCCGCCTCGCCCGCGAGCGAAGTATACCGTGTTTAACTGAGAGCCGCGACGGGCATACACCTTGTCCGGGGGGCCGTAGCCGACCGCGACGAGTCACCACCGTTATGAGACCGAAGGTCTCCCCTTGGAAACGTACGGGTTGCCCACGATGTAGAACCGCAAGGGAAGGCTCTTGCCGTTCGTCAGGCCGACCCGGGTGCTGCTCAGCACTTCGCCGACTTCGAACTGGTCGTCCTCGATACTGAATTCCCGTCCCAGCAGGGTTGCGCCATTGTCGGAACGCGAGATACCGAAAGCCGAACAGAGCTTGGCGGGGCCGCTGCAGAGCTCAATCGGTTTGCCTCGTCCTCGCCTCCGCTCCATGAGCTCCAGGCCGCTCAAGGGCTCAAGGGCGCGTAGCAGCACGGCACCGGCGACGCCTTCCTCTTCAGTGACGACATTGGCGCAGAAATGCATGCCGTAGGTGAAGTAAACGTAGAGGCGGCCTGGTGGGCCGAACATGACTTGAGTACGGGGCGACAGGCCACGAAAGGCGTGAGAGCCAGGATCTGACTCTCCCCGGTAGGCTTCCGTCTCGACGACACGGCCGCTGAGAATCGTCGACCCTAGGCGGCGGACAAAGGTCTTTCCGAGGAGATCGCGGGCCACCTCAACAGCAGGCCGAGCGTAGAAATCAAGGTCGAGCCTGGGCACCAGCGGCTATTGGAACCGGGAAGAGGTGGCCGTTGTTGGTTCCGGTTTCTCCTCCATTCGCCTTCGCATCTCGACAACCTGATCGCGAATGGCGGCAGCTCGCTCGAACTCGAGGTTCTTGGCAGCTTGTTTCATCTGGCCTTCCAGATCCTTGACCAGTCTGGCAAGCTCATCCTTCGGCACGTCGTCGCCTACCTCGTACTGGACACGTTCTTCGGCGACTGCCCGCACCGAGTCGGAGAGATCGCGGATTGCCTTCTGGATGCCGACTGGGGTGATCCCGTGCTCTTCGTTGTATTCGATCTGGATGGCGCGGCGTCGGTAGGTTTCGTCGATGGCCTTACGCATGGAGTCGGTGACTCGGTCGGCGTACATGATGACGTGTCCGTCGAGATGACGAGCGGCGCGGCCGATTGTCTGGATCAGAGAGCGCGCCGACCTCAGGTACCCCTCTTTGTCGGCATCAAGAATCGCCACCAGACTGACTTCGGGAAGGTCCAGACCTTCGCGCAGAAGGTTGATTCCGACCACGACGTCATAAACACCTAGGCGGAGGTCGCGAAGGACGTCCACGCGTTCCATGACATCCATCTCGCTGTGGAGATAGTGGACTTTCATGCCCATTTCCCGCATGTAATCTGCAAGGTCTTCGGCCATCCTCTTGGTCAGCGTCGTGACCAAGGCTCGCTGTCCGCTCAGAGCGCGAGCCTGGATCTCCGCGAGAAGATCGTCGATCTGGTGCTCGGTGGGCTTGACCTCGATGCTCGGATCGATAACCCCGGTCGGCCGCACGATTTGCTCGACCACCTGGACGCTGTGCTGGTCTTCGTACGGGCCCGGAGTGGCCGAGGTGAAGATGACCTGATTGATTCTCTCTTCGAACTCTTGAAAAGTCAGGGGACGGTTATCGAGGGCAGAGGGAAGCCGGAAGCCGTACTCTACCAAGACTTCTTTGCGGCTCCGGTCGCCGAAGTACATTCCCTGCACCTGCGGGACTGCGACGTGCGACTCGTCGATGATCAACAGGAAGTCGTCGGGAAAATAATCGAGCAAGGTCCACGGGCGTGACCCGGGTGGACGCCCGGAGAGGTGACGAGCGTAGTTCTCGACGCCGTTGCAGAAGCCCGTCTCGCGCAGCATCTCGAGATCGAACATGGTGCGCTGCTCGAGCCGCGCCGCTTCCAGTACTTTTCCTTCACGCTTCATCGTGGAGAGCTGCTCGTAAAGCTCCTCCTCTATGGAAACCATGGCCTTCTTGAGCTTCTCCTCGGTCGTAACGAAGTGCCTTGCCGGGTAGATGTCGATGGCGTCACGAGTCGCCATGACTTCACCGGTGAGGGGATCGAGCTCGACGATACGATCGATCTGGTCTCCAAAGAATTCGATGCGAATCGCGAGCTGTTCGTATGCAGGATAGATTTCCACGACATCGCCGCGCACGCGGAAGGTCCCGCGCGCGAAATTCATGTCGTTTCGTTCATAGAGGATGTGAGTCAGCTGGCGCAGGAGCTTGTCTCGCTTGCGTATCTCGCTCCGCTTCACGTTGACAACGACGTCGCCATAGGCGTCCGGATCGCCGAGCCCATAGATGCAGGAGACGCTGGCGACGATCAGCACATCGGAGCGAGTGAAGAGGGACCTGGTCGCCGAGAGGCGCAGCCGATCTATCTCGTCGTTCCGGGAGGAGTCCTTCTCGATGTAGGTGTCTGAACGGGGAATGTAGGCTTCGGGCTGGTAGTAGTCGTAGTAGGAGACGAAGTACTCGACGGCGTTGTCGGGGAAGAACTCCTTGTATTCGGAGAAGAGCTGTGCCGCGAGGGTCTTGTTGGGAGCAAGTACCAGTGTCGGTTTCTGGATTTCCTGAACCAGGTTCGCGACGGTGAAGGTCTTACCGGAGCCGGTAACGCCGAGCAGGGTTTGGAAGCGGTTACCCGAGCGCAGGCCTTCAGCCAGGCCGGTTATGGCTTCCGGTTGGTCTCCGGTGGGCTGGAAGTCACTGACGACCCTGAAATTTGGCACTCTAGACCTTTTGTCTTAAGGCGCTGTCACAGCGGTTGGGTGGCACCCCTAAAGGGGTGCGGCTACTGGGGTGCGG
>DHWR01000270.1:17342-25406 GCA_002413265.1 Chloroflexi bacterium UBA5177 | reverse complement strand
CCTAAAGGGGTGCGGCTACGGGGTGGGCTCATTCGGCACTCTAGACCTTTTGTCTTAAGGCGCTGTCACAGCGGTTGCGTCGCGCCCCTGAAGGGGTGCGGCTACGGGGTGGGCTCGTAACGAACGAACGTCCTAATTTTACCATGCGCGCGGGGCGGGATTCTTGTGGTCGCTACTTCCCAATCGCTCTGGAGACACCGACTGAACCGAGGTACAGGATGTAGAGGATGACGCCGAGGACTATCGGAGAGATAGGGTCGGCGCCGGGTGTGACGATCATGGAGAAGATGAAGATGCCGAAGAAAAAATGAGCTCGCTTTGACCAGAGCCAGCGGGACGAGGTAATACCGAGGGCCGCGAGGGATACCAGCACGATCGGTAGCTCGAAGGATATGCCGAAGACGACGAGGATGAGCGCCACGAAGCTGACGTACTCGCTCGCGAACGGGAGAATTTGAAGGTCGCCCGTCTCGAAGCCGAGAAAGAACTTCACGGCGAGAGGAATGACTTCGTACCCGGTCACCACTCCGGCGAGGAAGAGCACGAGCGACGAGGTTATGATTGCCGGGCCCCAGCGGCCCGCCCGGGCACCGAAGGCAGGAGCGACGAAGGCCCACGCTTCATAGATGGTGACCGGTAGGGCGATTAGGAAGCCGATGGCTATGGCGACCTTCAGGTTTAGCGTGAAGCCGCCGTACACCGTGTTGAAAAAGAGTGGCAATGTCTTGCCGGGATGGGAGGAGGCGTAGGCGTCTCTCAAGGGCGCATCGAGCAGCCGGATCGTCCGCTTGGCGAAGAACCAGCCGATCACGGAGCCGACCGCGATGGTCGAGACACAGATGGTCAAGCGCGTGCGAAGCTCTTGCAGATGCTCCACAAAGGTCATGTATTTCGGGTCCGGCTCCCGGATCCGAAATGGCCCGCTGGTGGGCTGTGCGCTCATCTCTGTCGAGGACTCCCCGGAATAACTGCGGTCATATTCTCGCCCGACACGACGATATGCCGGGGCAGCCACTCAGCTTGAGTGGATGAACGAGGATGACCAGCCGAGCTTAGCTTGCTTCGCGGTCCGCGGGAGGAGGCGGCGGCGCCGCGGGCTGGGTCGCCGCGGGCTCGTTTGCCGGCGGGACTCGCGCCGGCTCGACCGGACGAGACGGCGTGACGGTCTGTGAGTTCACTGTGGACGAGTCGCCGAGAGCCTGGTCGTGAAGCTCTTGGGTACCCTTCTTGAACTCTTTTATTCCCTTGCCCAACGCTCCACCGATTTCCGGCAGGCGCTTCGGCCCGAAGACAATGAGAGCCAGGATCACGACGATCGCCAGCTCCCAAAAGTGGCTAACACCAAACACAATCGACTCCTTGCCCTATTGCACGCATGCGCTCAGGGTACTCGATTATAGGTGCTCTTTGCTCACCGAATGGGTGCTTCTATGACTTAATCGATTATTCGCCCTTGTGCTCGCGAATGTAGTCGATGGCGTCGCCAACGGTGCGGATTTTCTCCGCATCCTCTTCCGAAATCTCGATGTTGAATTCCTCTTCGAGCGACATGATCAGCTCGACGAGGTCGAGAGAATCGGCGTTGAGGTCCTCCTCGAAAGACGCGTCCCTGGTGACCTGAGCCTCGTCAACTCCGAGTTGTTCGGAGATGATGCGCTTCAGTCGTTCCTCTATGGAAGCCTGGTCCATGCCGAACTACCTCCCTGAAGAGCGGCCTTTTTGCCGCCTACGTGATGTTTCGGATCGCGCAGTCGAGGCCCCGCTCCGCGGCAGGCCCTCTGCTATAGTACCCAGAACTCCATTCACGAACCGGCCGGAGCTTTCGCCGCCATAAGTCTTGGCCAGCTCCACCGCTTCATTGATGGCTACTTCGATCGGAGCCTCCTGAGGATAGAGGAGCTCGTAGGCGCCCATTTCCAGGATGACGCGGTCCGTTGCAGCCAGGGAGTGCACCGGAAAGGCCGGCGCCGCGTCCGCAATCCTCTCTACCAAGTGCGTACGCTCCTGCCTAGTTCCAATGGCAAGGTGACGAGCGAACTCCATTGCGGAAGTCTCGAGCACCTCGCCCGTTTCCTCTTCGAGCGTCTCCGCTCGCTGCGAGAGCACCTCGTCCACGGTGCTGCCTGGCCTTCCTTCGAGCTCAAAAAGGGTTTGAAAGGCGAGGTCGCGGCCGAGACGGCGCTGCTGAATCATGGATCTAGGCCGGTGCGGGCCTGAGGTCGCGGGAGCTGAAGTAGTCCGTATGGAACTGCCCCGTCAGGAAGGTCGGATCGCTCATCACATCGAGGAGCACGGGGACGGTGTTGTCCACGCCGGTGGTCACCGTTTCCTGAAGGGCTCGCCGCATGCGAGTGATGCATTCTTCACGAACGGCGCCAACGGTCATTATCTTGGCCATCAGTGAATCGTAATGCGCGGGCACGGTGTAACCAGAGTAGAGGTGAGTGTCTACGCGGACACCGGGTCCTCCTGGAAGGAAGAGGCGTTTGATGGTCCCGGCCACGGGCCGAAAGTCGCGG
Source organism: Chloroflexi bacterium UBA5177 (assembly GCA_002413265.1). Lineage (GTDB taxonomy): Bacteria > Chloroflexota > UBA5177 > UBA5177 > UBA5177 > UBA5177. The sequence goes on along the minus strand of DHWR01000270.1, from coordinate 22,887 downwards.
CCGGACTCAGCATTGATCCGGCACTCGATGGCGTGTCCGCTCAATTCGATGTTGTCCTGATTGACGGACAAGCGTTCACCGGAAGCGATCTGCAGCTGCTCGCGGACGATGTCCACACCGGTCACCAGCTCGGTGACGCCGTGCTCAACCTGGATCCTGGTATTCATCTCCATGAAATAGAACTCCCCGAAGTCGTCGACGAGGAATTCGAGAGTCCCGGCGCTGACGTAATCGAGGGAGCGAGCGCCTTGAACCGCGGCCTGTCCGAGTCGGGCACGCACCCCGGGATCGATGTTGGACGGAGCTTCTTCTATCAGTTTTTGGTGTCGCCGCTGAATCGAGCACTCCCGCTCACCGAGATGGACTATTGAGCCGAAGGAATCGCCGAGCACCTGTACCTCGACGTGACGGCAACTCTCGAGAAACTTCTCGAGATAGACCTCGTCGCTGTCGAAGGCGGCCCGGGCTTCGGACCTGGCGAGGCTGAAACCGGCTGCAAGCTCGTCGCTGTCCTCGGCCACGTGCATGCCACGGCCCCCACCGCCGGCGGCCGCCTTAAGGATCACGGGATAGCCGATCCGCTTTGCGGCTGCCTGAGCCTCGTCGAGCGAGGAGACGGAACCATCACTGCCGGCCAAAACGGGCAGACCGGCCGCGGACATGGCAGCGCGAGCTTCTGTCTTATTACCCACCCTGGCAATGGACTCGGTGGAGGGACCAACAAAGGTGAGATTGTATTTGCCACAGATCTCGGCGAAGTAGTGATCTTCGGCCAGGAAGCCATATCCGGGATGGACAGAATCACAGCCGGTGATAAGGGCGGCACTGATGATGTTGGGCACCGAGAGGTAGCTTTTGGGACTGGGCGCGGGGCCGATGCAGACCTTCTCATCGGCGAGGAGTACGGGGAGCGATTCTCTGTCGGCTTCCGAAAACACGACGACGTGAGGGATCTGCAGATCCCGGCAGGCTCGCATGATGCGAAGCGCGATCTCACCGCGATTCGCAATTAGAAGCTTCTTCACCACGTCACACCATCACCATGCCGCCGTCGACCTTGATCGTCTGGCCGGTCATGTACGCGGCGTCATCACTGGCCAGAAACGCGACGGCAGCTGCGACGTCCTCTGGTGTGCCGGATTTGCCCATGGGAACCTGAGCGAGCATCCAGTTTCGGATCTCCTCGCTCAGCCGCTCCGTCATGTCGGTGTCGATGAGTCCAGGTGCGACGACGTTGGCGGTTATGCTTCGGGTTGCCACTTCTCGGGCCACACTCTTGGTAAAGCCCATCAATCCGGCTTTGGCGGACGCGTAGCTCGCCTGGCCGGCGTTGCCCGTGTAGCCGACCACCGACGAGATATTGATGATGCGGCCCCAATGCTGGCGCAGCATGGGCCGCATGGCAGCCTTTGTGGTCAAGAAGGCGCCCTTCAGATCGGTATCGAGCACGCGGTCCCAGTCCGCTTCACTAAGCCGCATGGTCAGCATATCGGCGGAGACGCCGGCGTTGTTCACAAGGATGTGAATCGCGCCCAGCGAGGCGATTGTCTCGGTCACCATTCGCTGCGCATCCTCCGCCACGGAGACGTCACCCTGAACGGCAAAGCCGCGTCTTCCGGTGGCCTCTATGGCCTCGACCGCAGCACGGGCCGAGACCTCGTCCGTGCGGTAGTTCACGGCGACATCCGCGCCTTCAGTGGCGAGGCGGATCGCTATGGCGCGTCCGATGCCGCGCGATCCACCAGTGACGAGAGCAACCTTGTCGCTGAGGTGGCCCATTCAGGACGCCTCGACCTACTCGCTGTCGCGGGCAGGTTTCTCGGCGATGACCTCACGGCCTGCATAGTAGCCGCAGTGGGTACAGATGCGATGGGTCAGCTGTGGGCGCCGGCAATGGGAACAGAGGACGATGGAGCCGAATTTGGCTCGATCGTGCCCTCGTCTATTCCCCTTGCTCGATCGGCTTGATTTTCTCTTTGGCTGTGCAGCCATGCGATCTCCTTGTACTAACCAGGTGTCAGCGAGTCTCGACGTCTGCCAGCAGGCCCTGAAGCGCCGCGAACGGACTCGTCGACTCAGGGGGCGGGCAGTTGCAACGCTTGATATTTAGATTGGTGCCGCAGGTGGGACACAGCCCCTTGCATTCGGGAGTGCAGAGTGGAATGATCTCGATTCCCAGTAGAATCTGCTGCCGAACTGCTTCCCCCAAATCGAGCATGTGATTGGCGGACAGCTCAAAAGCGGTGTCGCTTGGCGGCAGCTGTGACGGTAACCCGGTTGCGATGTCGATGACGGGACGGTACTCCTCCTGGAACGCCACGTCCATCGACGATTGAAAAGGCTCAACGCAACGAGCGCACGTCAGAAGAACATCCGCGTGCGCCCTCACCGCTGCCAGGATACCAAAATTCGTAAGGGTGAACTTGACGCTACCCGTGACCCCGGTCGCGATGGCGTCGTCCAGGTTGAGCGGCTCATCCATCCGGAAGTCGTATTCCCTGATTCCTCCTACATCCGATTTAAGGAGCTGCGACACATTGAATTGAATTGACATTGCAAGATCTCTGACTTGTTCTAGCCGGTTTATTGCTCCGGGTGCTCCTGCTCTTCGTAGAGATTTGCCGGCCCCTGAACGTGCATGGCTCCGATTGCATTTCGAACGCTACTCTGGATCCGCTGCAGCTCCGCATCGAGCCGGTCGAGCATGTCTAGCGCGTACTCGTCGGCGCCATGCCGCACCTCTTCCGACTCGTGACGTGCGCGTTCGAGTATCTGTCTGGCGCGCTCTTCGGCCTGCTGTGCGATGTTGTCGTCTGAGACGATCCGATCGGCTCGCTCCTGGGCCTGGCTGACGACACGATTCGCTTCGGTCTGCGCCTGAGCAAGGATCTTCTCTCGCTCCTGGTTGACGCGACGAGCCTGCTTAATCTCTTCAGGAACCGTGGTGCGCATCAGGTCGAGAACGTCCAGCGCCTCGCGCTCGTCGATCCAGACCTTCGATGTCATGGGCATGCGGTTAGCGCCGTTGATGACTGCCTCGAGACGATCTACAAGCATCAGAATGTCGATACCATCACCTCCTCTACTCACTTATCGTGAGATGACGCCATATTTCTCGCGGAGCCTTCGGTTCACGGGCTCCGGGACGAAGTCTTTCACATCACCGCCGTTCTCGGCGATCTCTTTTACGATGCTGGAGCTCAACGGGCCATACTCAAGGCTCGCGAACATTGAAATGACCTCGAGAGACGGGGACATCTTACGGTTCAAATTTGCCTGTTGGTATTCGTACTCGAAGTCCGAGATGGCGCGGAGCCCGCGCACCAGGACCTGGGCTCCCTGGGCCTTTGCGAAGTCGACAACGAGGCCCTCGAAAGGCATCACGTCTGCGTTCTGGACATCCTCTAGAGACTCGCGAACCATGGCAAGACGTTCGTCGAGCCCAAACAGTACGTTCTTCTTGCGCCGATTGTGTGCATAAACCGCGACGATGAGCCGATCAAAGAGATGCGCGGCGCGTTTGATTATGTCAACATGCCCGGAGGTTATCGGATCGTAGCTGGCCGGCAAAACTGCAACCGTCACAGGTCTTCTTCCTCCTGTACAGCGAAAATCGAAACTGCTGTATCGCCATACACCTTCTGACGCTGCAGAACCAGCCGCGCGTATCGTTCGAGAACAGCAAAACGCGGGGTGTGCTCTAAGACGACCAGGGTTTCGTCTCCTATGAACTCTCCCGCGCAGACCATTTGCATTATATCGTGCAGGCCGGAGAGAGCATACGGCGGATCAAGCAATACAAGGCTAAATGAACCCTCTAACAGGGGAAGGGCTCGTTCAACAGGCATACAGAGAGTGCGGGAGGAGGCCTCGAAACCCGTGTGTTTGAGGTTGCGACGGATGATCTCGCAGGCGGGGCGGCGCCGCTCCACGAAAACTGCCTCGGTTGCTCCTCGACTGAGTGCTTCGATCCCCAGCCCGCCGCTTCCGGCGAAAAGATCGAGCACTGGACCCTCAGCCGTCCAGCCGGCAAGGATGTCGAAGATGGCCTCCCGAACCTTGTCCGACGTCGGCCTGGTCTCGGAGCCGCGGGGCGCTTCCAGGCGATGACCCTTCGCACTGCCGGCGATGACTCGCATGCGACGACCTCGGTTTTTGACGATCTCGCTCCACGCGGGGCGGCTCCAGCATACTGCGAAGAGCGAACCGTCGAAGGGTGGGAGAGATTTTGCGATGAGCCAGACAACGGATATTGAAACGCGGCAAGAGGGACTAGGCGACATGGGTTCGGAGGAGTTCCGAGAACATGCCCGCCACCTCGTGGACTGGATCGTCGAGTACCGGGAACGGATCGAGGAGCTTCCTGTTTTGAGCCGGGTTCGACCGGGCGAAATCTCAAGTGCGCTGCCCGATCGAGCGCCCGAGAGGCCCGAGGCATTCGAGAAGATCCTCGAAGACTTCGATCGCGTCATCATGCCCGGGATCACGCACTGGAATCATCCCTCGTTCTTCGCGTATTTCTCGATTACCGGCTCGGCGCCGGGAATCCTGGGAGAGTTTCTGTCGGCGGCGCTCAACGTCAACGGGATGCTGTGGCGCACGTCTCCCGCCGCCACGGAGCTGGAGGAAACCACCCTAGCGTGGCTGCGAGAGCTTATGGGGTTGCCCGCCTCCTTTGAAGGCCTTATCTACGACACGGCGTCGATCTCCAGCTTGGTGGCGATCGCGGCCGCACGTGAGGCAACCGGACTGGCGATCCGCGAGCGTGGAATGTCAGGCAGAGCGGATCTTCCCCAGTTGGTGATGTACTGCTCGGAGCAGGCGCATTCGTCGATCGAGAAGGCGGCCATCACGCTTGGGATTGGGCAAGGATCCGTACGGAAGATAGCGACGGATGCCGAGTATAGGATGGATGCTGAAGCGCTGCGCTCATCGGTTGAGCGAGATATCAGGGATGGATGCAGACCTTTTTGTGCGGTGGCAACGGTAGGGACGACGGCCACAACCAGCGTCGATCCGGTTCCCGCCATCGCTGAGATTTGCGAGCAGCACGATATGTGGCTGCATGTGGACGCCGCCTATGCGGGCGTGGCGGCAATCGTACCCGAGATGCGCTGGGTCATCGATGGCGTGGAGCGCGCAGATTCGGTAGTTGTCAACCCGCACAAATGGTTGTTCACGCCGGTGGATCTCAGCGCCTTTTACTCCCGGCGGCTGGACACGGTTGCCGACGCGTTCAGTCTGGTCGCACCGTATCTGCGGACCGGTGAGGACGAGGTCGTGCGGAACTACATGAACTATGGCCCGCAGCTTGGACGAAGGTTCCGGGCTCTGAAGCTGTGGTTTGTGCTTCGTTCGTTCGGACGAGAAGGGATCATCGCACGGTTGCGGGAGCACGTGCGACTGGCACAGGAGTTCGCGGTCTGGGTGCAGAAAGATCCGAACTGGGTCGTCGAAGCGCCGACGCCGTTGAGCACGGTGGTGTTCCGCGCACTACCACCGGGTTCGAGCGAGAGAGGGGCCGACGTCATCAATCGGGGGATCG
>DHWR01000270.1:0-17221 GCA_002413265.1 Chloroflexi bacterium UBA5177 | reverse complement strand
GTGGGCTCGGAGATGTGTATAAGAGAACGGGTCAACGCTACTGGTGAGGCGTTCATTGCTCACACGGTTTTGCGCGATCACGTGGTACTTCGACTGGCTATTGGGAATCTTGGGACACAAGAGAGACATCTTCGGCGCGTTTGGGAGCTTTTGCAAAGAGCGCTCGAGGGCTGTCGGAACCTGAAGATGGATCTGCACGCCTAGCGTTTATCTTTTTCAGGCAACATGAGGTTCGGCATCTGAGCTGATTTGGCGCAAAATCAGTTAGATTCCTGCACGGAGGTACGCGGTGGCCCCGGTAGAGAGGACTGAGCCGCCTCTCAGCGGCGACGAGCGCGTCATGCTGGGTGGCTTTCTCGATGCGCAGCGCAGCACGCTCGAATGGAAGTGCTCCGGTCTGACGCCAGAGCAGCTGAAGGAAGCGGCGTCGCCACCTTCGCTACTGACGCTGCTCGGACTCCTGAGGCATATGACCGAGGTCGAGTACTTCTGGCTGGAGTACATACTGCTGGGCAAGGCGGGCCATCTGGGGATGTATTCGGGACAGGAGAACCCCGCGGATGGAGAGCGAGCTTGGACGGACTTGGATAGCCATCCCACGGACGAGGTACTTCGAAAATGGAAGGAGGCGTGCGAGACCTCGCGTCGCAATGCCGCCTCCCTGCCCGATCTCGGCTCTCCGGCTGCACAGCTCTGGGACGACGAGCCGGTCAATCTGCGCTGGATTACCGTCCACATGATTCGGGAGTACTCGCGACACGACGGCCACGCGGACCTTCTTCGGGAGCGGATCGATGGAGCGACCGGGGAATAGCCCTAGCTGATGTCCGCGGACTCAGCCCAGAATCTCCGAACGGCTTGCTGGAGCGGTCGATGTTGCGACGACGAGAGATCGGCGTCCTCCTCAATGATTTCCTGGGCAACGTGGCGAGCTTTCTGGATGGTCTCGAGGTCGCCGAGCGTGGCCAGTTTGAGGGCAGGCAGACCACTCTGGCGGGTGCCCCAGAATTCACCCGGGCCGCGCAGACGCAAATCCTCCTCGGCGAGCTGAAAGCCGTCGTCCATGGCGCTCAGCGCATCGAGGCGCTCCCGAGCTTCATCGCCTTCGGACGCACTCAAGAGCACACAGTAGGCTTGATCTCCACCGCGGCCGACGCGTCCTCGAAACTGGTGGAGCTGCGCCAGGCCGAAGCGGTGCGCATCGCGGACGACGACAACCGTGGCATTCGGGATGTCGATGCCGACCTCGATCACCGAGGTTGCCACGAGAATCTGATACTCGCGGTCTCGAAAGGCGCGAAGCACGGATTCCTTATCGGAGGCTTTCATGCGGCCGTGGAGCAGGCCGACCTTGAGGTTGGGGAACACCATGGACTGGAGCTCGCGATGCTCTTCGAGCACGGAGCGCATGTCTGAGTCGATCGATTCTTCGATGACTGGGCAGATGACAAAGGCTTGATGTCCAGCCTCGATTTCTTGCCGCATAACGGAGTACGCGTCTTGCGGCCGAGGAACCCAGGTGGTGATGGGCGGAAGCCTCCCAGGCGGCATCTCGTCGATGGAGGTTACGTCCAGGTCGCCATAGACAGTGAGGGCAAGGGAGCGGGGAATCGGCGTCGCAGTCATGGCGAGAGTGTGCGGGTGCAACCCCTTTTGGCGGAGGGTGCCTCGCTGCTCGACGCCGAAGCGATGCTGCTCATCGGTGATCGCCAGGCCCAGATCGTAGAACTGAACGGGCTCTTGAATCAGGGCGTGCGTGCCGACCAAGAGATCGACGGCACCGGATTGTGCGGCCTCATACAGGGGCCGGCGCTTCGATTTGGAGATGCTGCCCACGAGAAGCTCGCAGCGGACTCCGAAGGGCTGCAGGAAGGTCTCGAGGGTTCGCAGGTGCTGTTCCGCCAGGATCTCGGTTGGTGCCATGACCACCGCTTGTGTTCCGCTGCGAACGGCCTGCAGCACGAGGGCGGCCGCGACAACTGTCTTTCCGCTGCCAACGTCACCCTGGAGGAGGCGATTCATGGGAGTTGGTCTGCCCACGTCCTGCAGAAGCGTGTCGACAGCACGCTGCTGAGCACCGGTAAGTGGAAACGGCAGCGAGCCGAGGAATTGCCGTGAGAGCGCTTCATCGACGGTTATCGCGATCGACGGGTCGTATTCTCGCCAGCGCTCCTTGCGCATGAGGAATCCGAGCTGGATCAGCAGGAGCTCGTCGAAGGCGAGACGCTGGAGCGCGTTCCGCCGCGAGTCTTCGTCGTCGGGAAAGTGATACTGCTGAACTGCATCGGAGAGCGGAATCAGCGAGATGGACTCCCGGATACTCTCCGGCAGAGGATCCACCAGCGCCCCGGCATAGGTGTCGACGGCTCCCTTGATCAAACGACGCAAGGCACGCTGGAAGAGGCCTTTGGTCAGTGGATACACGGGAACGAGACGCGCGGCGTGCGTGAGATCGGCTTCCTTGATGAGCTCGTAGTCCTTGGGGAGAAACGACTTGTTGCCGTTGTTGATCTCCGGTACCCCCGTCACCGCGATGCGCGCGTTGACCTTGAGATTTTTCGCCAGGTAGGGCTGATTGAACCAGCGGACCGCCACCACACCCGACGCATCAGAGATGGTTGCGGTGGTGATGCTCAAACCGCGAGCGGTCCGGTTGTTCCGGACATTCACGATGGTCCCGACCAGAGTCATGGGCTCACCGACGCGCATGCGCGCGATCGACGAGGTGTCACGGTAGTCGTAATGGGACCGCGGGACGTAGTACAGAAGGTCTCTAATCGTGGCGACGCCACAGCGCTTCAGAGGGGCGACAGCGGCTGCGCCTATGCCCTTAATGATCTCGATCGGCTGATCCAAGACGTCCGCGCCCTCGTCGGCGACGAGGTCGGCGGCCGGCGTGGCAGACGGACGTAGCCTCTTTCGAGGCACGGGAGTGGCCTCTGCCGTCGATCCGTCGCGAGCGACCTGCGCGGACTGGTTGTCGCGCGCAACTGGATGGCCCGGTGCCTGGGCGAGGATCAGCGATGCGGCTTTCACCGCCTCCTCGCGCCTGTTTCGGTCGGCCTCCTCGTACCCAGCAAGCAGGACCGATACTTCGGCCAGATGCGTGGAGGTGGCCGGATCGGCTCTCCTAATCTGTCCCTGCAGGAAGGCAGGTAATCCGCCGGAGGCGGACCTGTTCTTGTAACCCTGAGATTTCTCTAGTGCGAGAACTCTTTGCAGGAGAACCCGCTGATCAAGGCTTGCGGGCATGGGAGGGTCAGGCGAGAGCGACTGTTCGCGCGCCAAGCACGCGAGACATGACGGAGAGAGCGTAGTCGATGTCCGCGGCGTCCACTTCGTAGCTAGTCACGGTGCGGATCGTTCGGGGCACTCCCGCGGCACGCGCCATTCGCACCCCTGCCGCGAGTGTCTCGTCCATGAATGCCTGCAAGTCGACGCTCTCGTCCACTTTGAAGGCCACAATATTGGTCTGCACCTCGTTGGGGTCGATGATGATACCGGGCATCTCAGCGAGCCCTCTCGCAAGCTTCTTGGCGTTCGCGTGATCGTCGGCGAGTCGCTCCACGTTTTGTTCGAGCGCCACTAGACCTGCCGCGGCGAGCACGCCGACCTGGCGCATCCCGCCGCCCAGTAGCTTTCGCCATTTGTGGGCGCGTTCGATGTACTCCCTTGGCCCACACAGGAGGGAGCCGACAGGCGCACCCAGAGCTTTTGAGAGACAAAAGGTGACAGAGTCGACCTGAGCTACCATGGCGGCGACTGGGACGTTGAAGGCGATGGCCGCGTTGAAGACGCGAGCTCCGTCCACGTGAACCGGAACTTGAGACGCATGAGACACCGCGGCGACCTCGGCGACCTCCGCGGGACTTATGGCGGCCCCGCCGCAGCGATTGTGCGTGTTCTCCATCGCGACGCAGCCGGTTGGAGGGAAATGCACGTCGGGCGGAAACCGAATTGCCGCGGCAACCTCACTCGGGCTTAGCCGGCCGTCCGACCGGTTCGGCAGCGTGCGAAATTGAAGTCCGCCGACGACAGCGGCGCCGCCAACCTCGTACCAGAACATGTGGGATTGGTCACCAAGGATGACCTCATTTCCAGGGGAAGTGTGAGATAGCAAGCCAACCAAGTTCCCCTGAGTACCGCTGGTAACAAACAGAGCAGCATCCTTGCCGAGCATCTCCGCGGCGCGCGACTGAAGTCGGGCGACGGTTGGGTCTTCGTTCCAGACGTCGTCGCCAACCTCGGCCTCGTACATGGCGCGCCGCATGGCCTCAGTGGGCCTTGTGAAGGTGTCACTTCTGAGCTCGACGGGGCGGTCTCTCATAGATGCTGAAAGAGGACCTGGTCGAGCTTCCCGTCGATGTCGAGCATGGCCAGGGTGCCGCGGCTGCCGGAGTGGTCGTGGTCGGTCACGCTGCCGGGATTTATAAAAGTGACACCATGAAATTCGTCGTAAAAGGGATGGTGAGTGCCGCCAAATATGACGCAGTCGACCTTTTCCCCAAAGAACTCTTCTGGCTTCTTCTTGTAGTTGGCGAAGTCTGAAACGGAGCCAATGTCATGGCAAATGCCGACACGGTAGCCGTTGAGATTTTCGACTCTGCTGTCGGGCAGACTCGCGAGATCGAGATCGAAGTTGTCGCCTCGGACCGCTAGAACTGTGCGGTTGTCCCCGCCGAGGGTTGCCAGGACTTTCTCACACTTGAGGTCGCCCGCGTGTACGACGACATCGGCCGCCTCAAGACACCGAAGTACCGGCTCTGGAACGGCGTCTTCGCCCTTCCAGTGGGTGTCGGCGAGGACTGCTACTCGCATAACCTACCTACCTTCTGCGCTACCGGGAGCTTTATCTGGAGGCCGGATTATACCACCGTACCGGCGGTTTCCGTCCCTGTGACATACTGTTTTGGAATGGACGTCGTACTGGCTCCGAGGACCGGATTTTCCCTTCAAAGTCCAGTAATTGCGGCGTCCGGCACCTTCGGTTACGGCACCGAATTCGCGTCTCAGAACGACCTCTCCGGTCTCGGTGCTTTGGTCTGCAAGGGAACGACTCGACAGCCCAGAGCCGGGAACGAGCCGCTCCGGATGGCAGAGACGGCAGCAGGAATGCTGAACGCGATTGGCCTCCAAAACATCGGCGTGGAGGCTGTGGTGCGCGACAAGGCACCAGTTTGGTCCACGTGGAGCGTGCCGATCCTGGTCAACGTCAGTGGAGTCAGCATCGACGAGTACGTGGCCGTGACGGCGCTGCTGGATAGAGTCCCAGGGGTCGCCGGCATCGAGCTGAACATCTCCTGCCCAAACGTGAAGGAGGGCGGCGTCGCCTTTGGCACGAACCCCCGCATGGCAGCAGAGGTCACTCGCGCGGTGCGCGCAACAACGGCACTGCCCCTGTTGGTCAAGCTGTCGCCGAATGTCCGGGACATTCAGGAAGTTGCTCTGGCGGTGGAGGGGGCGGGAGCCGACGCAATCAGTCTGATCAACACGGTCTACGGCATGGCCATCGATGCCGGCCGCCGCCGCCCGCTGCTCGCGAACGGGTCCGGAGGGCTTTCAGGACCTGCGATCAAGCCACTGGCGTTGTATCTCGTGTACCAGGTTGCCCAGGCCGTTTCGGTTCCGGTCGTAGGTCTGGGCGGGATCATGACGGCAGAAGATGCGATCGAATTTCTCCTGGCTGGAGCCAGTGCCATAGCAGTCGCCACGTTGCTGCTGGTCGATCCGACCGCCTGGCGAGATCTCGACAAGGGCATCGAGGCCTGGTGCCAACGCGAGGGCGTGCGCAGACTCCAGGAGGTAATCGGGGCGGCAAATCCGCAGTACAAGGGAAGAACCGGCGAGCTACCACTCACCGGCTCTTGATCTTGGTGGAGATGGGGGCGAGTCGAACGCCCCGTCCAAAAGGTTGGCCACAGACACATCTACAAGCGTAGTCAGTATGTTAATCTCGCCGGCCAATCCCCTACTGACAAAGTCTTCGCCGGCAAGCTCATGATCTTAGATAGGTCCTATGAGCGCTCGTCCCTATCGCACTGCCGGCTAAATGGCACCGTCCCCGACCCGCCGGCGAAAGGTCGGTTAGGCGTCGCTACTGGTTAAGCAGCAGCGAAAGCGTAGTTGTTGTTGGCAGTTATGCCGTTGCCGGTTGTTTAGCGAGACCTCGTACCGGCACCTCGACTTGCAGCGTCTGCTCCGCACCCCCTGTCGAAACCTGACATCCCCATGAATAGACCTAAGCGTACCAATTCCGCCGGATTTCGTCAAGGGTTCCCGGGGTGAATTCTTCCTGAACGCGTGCTATTTTCCGCGTCCGAACCGGTCACATGTCGCGCGATCAGCAACAGCTGCGCGCACGCCACGACAGCGGTGACAAAGGCGGCAGCCAGCAGCACACCGTAGGCCATGACCCCGCGAGCCAGGGCACAGAAGCCTTCGCAGGAGCCGGCGTTGGTGCTGGACGAGAGATAGAGCGCAACCACGGTCCAGATCACGACGTACGGCCCGAACCACCGGGCCAGCCAGATCATGTCACGCTTCAGAACATCTCTATCCACTTCGACCTTCAGAGGCGGGGCCAGTGCCGCCGGCGCGAGCTCCTTCGCTGCAAGGGGACTGAGCCTTTCGGGACGGGTGCAGCGGAGCCCAGAGCGATGACAAAAGTGACCGAGAGTAGGGCTATGGTCGCGGGCAACCACAGGATCAGGACAAACGCGGGCATGCAGAGGCTCCCGAACGTGATGGCTCTACTATGCGGCGTTCATTAGGGCACGACAATGCCTCGCACTGCCGTCCACGGCTCCCGGGAGCGTTATGTCAAACGGGTCTCGATCCCAAGTTGGAACGCCTCTCCAAAACCAAGCCAAATTAACGACGCGACGCGCCCCGCTGTCTTATCCATCCACTGTCGCGCACCAGATCGTCCACGAATTCGCCCACCGGTCGAGGCTGCCATGTCAGACGGCTGCTGCGGCTCCGCGCGCAGAGGTGGATTGATGCACTGCGTCCTTCAGGCCGGCGCCGAATGGAGCGGTCACGACACCGCTCTCGGTGACGATCGCGGAAACCAGGCGGGCGGGAGTGACGTCGAATGCCGGATTGGCGGCCACCGTGTCGTCCGGCGCCGTGCGCACACCCTGCAGTGAGGTCACCTCCTGGTGCGAGCGCTCCTCGATGTCTATGGCGGCTCCGCTCTCAGTATTGAGATCCACGGTCGAGGTGGGAGCAACGAAATAGAAGGGCAGGTCGTGAGCACGCGCGAGCACGGCGAGGCCATAGGTTCCAATCTTGTTGGCTCCGTCACCGTTGGCGGCGATGCGATCGGCGCCCACCATCACCAAGTCGACCTTGCCTCGTGACATGAAGTGCGCGGCCATGTTGTCAGTTATGAGCGTGTGCGGAATGCCGGCCTGAGCGAGCTCCCAGGTAGTCAGACGCGCGCCCTGCAGAAGCGGGCGAGTCTCGTCCACCCACACCTGCACGTTCTTTCCCTGAGCATGGGCTGTCTGGATCACGCCGAGAGCCGTGCCGAAACCGCCGGTCGCGAGGGCTCCTGAATTACAGTGCGTGAGAATCTGGGCACCCTGAGGAATCAGGTCTGCTCCGTGCCGGCCCATCTCGACGTTGGCCTGAAAGTCCTCTGTCATCATGCGACCGGCTTCCTCCTCCAACCGGACTGCCAAATCGGCAGGTTGGAGGGTCGAGTACGCGCGGACAACTCCACGCATGCGTTCGAGCGCCCACGTCAGGTTGACCGCCGTCGGTCTGGTCGCCCTAAGGGCCTCAATCGCTAGCTCGATTTCTTGGGTGAACTCGGCAGGGCCCCGGGAAGAGGTGGCCTGGTGAGCCGCGAGCACGACGGCGTACGCAGCGGAAAGTCCGATTGCAGGGGCGCCCCGAACGCTGAGCCGACGAATGGCTTGGGCAACCTCCTGGTATGTCGTGCACGTGAGAACGACGGTTTCATGCGGAAGCCGTGTTTGGTCCAAGAGAAGAAGGGCTTGGTCTTGATACTCGAGAGTCTTCAGGTCTTTGCTCCCAGTTGCTTCCCGTAGTTGGAGACGATTGCTGCCAGTAGTCCCGCAAACTCGTCGCGTACCTGACGGGTGGTCTCGATCACCTCTTGATGACTCAGCTTCTGCGGGAGGATTCCGGCCGCCATGTTGGTGATACAGGATATTCCTAGGACGTCCATCCCGGCGTGAATGGCCGCAATCGCCTCCAGCACCGTCGACATGCCGACGGCATCCGCTCCCAGCAGGCGAGCCATCCGGATCTCCGCGGGCGTCTCAAAACTGGGACCCAAAAGCCCCATGTAGACGCCGGTGACCAGATCCTGCCCCAGTGAGTGAGCTGATGAGTGGGCGAGCGACACGAGGCCCTGACTGTAGACCTCGCTCATGTCCGGAAAGCGTGGGCCGAGCCGGTCGTCATTGGGCCCTAGCAATGGAGTTCTGCCCGTTAGATTGATATGGTCCTGGATCACCATGAGCGCTCCGGGGTGAAAGTCTCGGTTCACTCCCCCTGCGGCGTTGGTGAGGACGAGGGTGTTTGCGCCGAGGATTCGCATGACCCTGACTGCGAAGACGACCTGGTCGGCGTCGTACCCCTCGTACAAGTGAACTCGACCGGAAAGGAAGGCTGCCGGCACACCCTCGAAATCCTGTAGATACAGCGATCCGGCATGTCCGGGTACGGTAGAGATCGGGAAATGCGGGATCTGCGCGTAGGGAATTTCGGCAGCCGCATCCAACGCCATGGCGGACCCAAGGCCGGAGCCCAGAACGATCGCCAGTTCGGGGCGAACGGGCCGGAGGTGACGGATTCGGCCGGCAGCCTCACTGGCAAGGTCGAAGGGAGAGCGTGACGTGGTATTCACGCAGGCACAGCTCCGGTGCGTTCCGCGATCTCGAGCGCCGCTTTTTGCAAAGCTCGTCGAGCAGCCTCTTCATCGACACTCAGAATATCCCCGTTTTTCACGACCTGGCGACCCTCGACCCACACGCTGTCCACGAGCTGCGCTCCGAACGAGTACACAGCGTGAGACACGTAGGTGGCGGGAGAGAACACAGGCACGGCGAGAGTATCCGCAATGTCGAGCGTGACGACATCGGCACGGAAGCCTTCCCGCAGCACACCCAGGTTGTCGAGGTGCACGGCCTGCGCGCCGACTCTGGTGGCAAGCGAAAGGGCTTCGCCCGCAGGCAGCAATTTCGGGTCACCGGCGGAAACCTTCTGGAGTACGGCGGCGAGACGCATCTCAGCCCACATGTCGTGGTTGTTGTTGGTGGCTGCTCCATCGGTGCCCAGCCCGACGTTTACGCCTCCGCGCAACATGTCGGCAATAGGGGCAATGCCGGCGGCGAGCTTGGCGTTACTCTGCGGGCAATGGGCGACTCCGACACGCTTCCTGGCGTAGATCTCGATGTCGCCGTGATCGATCCAGATGCTATGGGCTGCGATAACGGGACCGTCGAAGAAGCCAATCTCTTCGAGCACGCAGGCTGTGCTGCCGGCGCCTCGTCCATTAAAGGAGTCTCGCTCAAGCTCTGTCTCCACCAGATGGATGTTCAGGGGCCTGCCGATCCGGCGAGCCTCCTCGGCGATAAGAGAGAGGGCATCGAGCGGAACGGTGTAGGGAGCATGGGGACCGATTCCTGTGTGAACCCGACCTTCAAGGCCGTCGTTTGCCGAAGCAAAATCGAGAGCACGGCGTAGTTGGTCTTCCCAAGAACCCAATACACGAGTCCAGGTGGGCACGTCGAGGATGGTTGGAGTGATGAGGGTTCTGGCGCCCGTCTCGAGGGCGGCGCGCATCAGTTCATCCTCGAAGAAATACATATCGACTGAGGTTGTCACGCCACACTTCAGCATTTCGATCGAAGACAGCACGGATCCGACGTACACGTCGTCGGGAGTCAGGTTCACTTCGCATGGCCAGACTCGATCCTCGAGAAACACCCTGAGATCGACGTCGTCAGCGAGGCTGCGAAATAGCGACATCCCAGAGTGAGTGTGGGCATTGATAAGTCCGGGCAGAAGCAGCTTGCCGGATACGGGAAGCCTTATGTCGTACTCGCCTTCGTACCGCTCGCCCACGAAGCTGATGCGGCCGCCGTCCATCACGAGATCGGCGTGCTCGAGCACCGACATTTGGTCATCGCAGGTCAAGATCACGGCGCCCGTGATCAAAGTCTTCATGCGTCACCGCCTAGACCGACTGGAGGTCTGTAAAGAACACTCGGCGTCAGGTTGGACGTATTGTAAGCTCGTGGCGCGAACAAGGCGCCTCGGCTTCGAGAGGGTTTGGGATAGCTAGAAGCGGCCCCACGGCCGGGGACGATCGTCGTGCCGTTCCTCTGCTGCCCGCGCTCGCTGCATGCGTTCCCAGGCGGTCGCGGGATCAAAGTCTGTGTTGTCGTCTCGCAGCCAGGCAATGACGCGCATTGCCTCACGCATGGCCTCGTCCTCGGTGTCGAAGATAGGCCCTTCCCCGCTGGTAGTGTACTGCTCCGAGTCTTCGTTCCATCCAACAACACTGACGAGCCAGCCACCACCCTCGGGTGACGGGGGCACGACGACAACGCCGTAAGCTCCAAGAAGACTCTGCTGCTCTCGTGGTGAAGTCGGATCGTCATCCATGGTGTTGCTTTTTACCGAGTCGGAAGAGTGCGGGGTGGAACGAGCTTGCCCTGCGATATCTGCTTCGCGAGCTCGTTCACCTGCCGAACTATGTTTGCGGGCACAATCGATGTGGGCAGAGCGTAACCGGTCGTGCCTTCTCTGATGCCGTAGCGGTGGTCGAAAGGCTGGAAATGCCCGGCGTGCAAGGCCTTCACTGTATCGAGAACGGCTACATCCACGCGCTTGACGGCACTCGTTATAGTGTTGTTGCCCAAATATGACTGATCGGCATCGGCTCCAATGCCATATTTGCCGCTCTTTTCGGCCCTTTGAAGGTAGGCTGCTCCCGTTTCAGCTGCCACTTGAAAGAATATGTCTGCTCCCGAAGAGAGCTGTTGCTGGGCGAAGTTACGACCGGTTGCCGCGTCGCCGAAGGTGCCCGCGAATTGGCGAAGAATCGCGATTGAGGGGTCGACCTTGCGGGCACCGGCCTCAAAACCGGCGAGGTACGCGTCCACCGGCGGGATATCCTGGCCGCCCAACCAGGCAATGGTGTTGTGGGTGGCCGCGCCTACACGCTGCTTTTCCATAAGTCCTGCGATACTGCCCACCAAGTATCCGGACTCCTGCTCCTTGAAGAGGAGGTTGACGACGTTGGGCATGTTTACCTCACGCCCGGGGGAAGATTGCGGACGAGCGTCGACCATGGCGAAGCGCTGATTCTGGTACTGCTTGGCGGCAGCGTAGACACTGGTACCCATGGTCGAGCCGACAGCAATGATGAGATCGGCCTTGTCTCGCGCGGCCTGGGAGAGCAGCGGAAAATAGTCGTTCGTCGTTCGGCTCGCTCGTGCAACAGGGCTGATTCCCAGTACCGATTGGGCGCGCTTGAGACCGTTCCAGGCTTCCTGATTAAAAGAACGATCGTGCAGACCACCAATGTCCGTTACCAGGACGACCAGCATGGAGGAACCACGAGTAGGAAGCGGCGAAAGAGATTCAGTTGGCGTAGGCGAGGCAGCGGAAGAGCCGCAGGCGCTTAACAGAACAGCGACGCAGGCAAACGCGACGAGTCGAGCCGGAACGTGCATCAGTGCTCCTGGAGATCATCTCTTCCCTTGCTGCCTTGTCCGGCTGCCGGGCCACGACATGATACCCGAGACCGGACCGCGCTTCAGACGACAACCGGGAGTTCCGCAGCCTCCCAGCGCTTCTGTATGGTTGCGGTAAGACCGGCTCCGAGCAGAAAGACGATGGCCGAGACCCAGAGCCAGAGCATGACGATGATGCTGGCGGCAAGGGGCCCGTAAACCTTGTTGTAGGTGCCGACCTGAATGACCCACCAGCCAAATATGAGCTTTGTGCTTTCCCAAAACAAAGCTGCGAGGACGCCGGCTATCAGGGCAGCTCGCGTGCGGACGGAAATCGTGGGCGTGAGGCGATAAAGGGCTGCAAATACGGCTGAGTCAAGGACAAGGGATGGAACCAGCGTCAGCCAACCAAGGATTTCGTGATCGCCTGCATGCACGGTATTGAGGGCCAACAGCCACATGGAAGTGAGTCCCAGGGTAAGCAGCGCGAGGCCAGCCGCCCAAACGACAACGAGTGCCCCCCGCACCTTATTGAGCCAGAAGGATCTCGACTTCGGGCACTGCCACAGCCGGCTCACGGACCAGTCGACGGAGTCATGCAGGCCCAAGGTCCCCAAGACGAGAGAGAGTGCACCGAGGACGGTTGTAGCGCGCCGGCTGTGCCTCACCGGGTCCAAGTACTCGTGGACAAACTGACCATCGGTCAGTCCCGGCAAGATGTCGTGTAGGACCTGCTGGATCTAATGAGGCGAGACGCGTCCCACAAGAATGTCTCCCAGGAAGGCGAGCACCAGAATGACGAGTGGAACCAGAGAAAGGAAGCCGAAGAACGCGATCGTGCCGGCCATGCCGAGGCCATTCTCTCGCCAGAACACCTTGATTGTGCGGATCGCGTCTCCGCGCCAGAGGGCGAGCAGCAGCAAAACCCGAGAGCGATGGACGGCTGTTGACGTTTCGGACTGTGCCGACACGCGGGCAATTCCTTTTTTCAGTACGATTGCCTCTCGAATCCATCGTGCAGCATGCCAAGGCCCGAAATGTGTTCCGGCTCCGTAAGGGCGGAACGGCATTGCGTTTCCCCAGGGCCGATGGCGCACTTCCGGTGCAGGCCCGGCCGAAGGGGTCAACTATAAAAACGGAGCGCCCGCTATTGGGGCGCTCCGTTTCTTGAGGCTCTCCTACCTGGGAGCTACGTCTGGTTCAGAGCGTTGATGACATCCTCGAACAGGTCCTTAATGTACGGGCCGAGCAAAACGATGATGCCGATGGCGACGATCGAGATGAGCGCCGCAAGCAGCGCGTACTCAACCATGTCCTGCCCCTCTTCTTGCCCGGAGAGGACCTGCACGAGGCGTCGCACCTGTGCCTGGTACCTTATCGCAAGTCCGTTCACTCGTTCCTCCTTGCGGCTGCTTCCATCTCTCCGTCAAAGCATATAGACATATTTGGGCCGTGCATATGGTTCGAAAGTACGATTTTCAGGTCAATGGGGAGTAGTTCCACCGCGCCTACGATCGTCAAATCCGCTACCCTGGGGGCACATTCTTGGGACTTAGGCTTGTAGGATCGTATGGCGAACGAGAGCACTAGTTCCGACGCGGAGACTGCTACCGCGCACCTGAGTCCAGAGGACGCGGGAGCGCGTCTTCTGGCCATCATCGAAGCGTCGCCGACCGCGATTGTCTCTCTCGATCCGAAAGGTAACGTTACCGGGTGGAATCCTGCAGCCGAGCATATATTTGGCTGGACAGAGAGCGAGGTTCTGGGCAAGCCTTCGCCAACCGTACCCGAGGACCAGCGAGAGCAATCGACAGCTTTGTTGAAGGAGGTTCTCGGAGGTAAGACGGTTACCGGCCTCCGCAGGTCGCGGCTCCGAAAAGACGGCTCGACGATTGAGCTTCTGATGTCCACGGCTCCTGTGTCTGGTGCTGACGGACGGCTACTGGGGACGGTGATATTGGCTGAAGATCTCGCCGTCGAGCTGAGAAGGGAAGAGGAGCGGTCACAGCTGCTGGCAAGTGAGCGTGCGGCGCGCGCAGAAGCGGAACAAACAGCCGGGCGAATGGCGCGGCTTCAAGCAGTTACGGCAGCCCTTTCCACAGCAGCTACCCAGGCGGAGGTGGCGCAGACCATCGTGGATCACGCCCGGGCCGCGTTCGGCGCGGACGCAGGCATGGTTAGCGTCCTTGACGCGGAAGGCAAACGACTCGAGGTTGTTTACACCTCCGGCTTCGACGCGGATGTCGTCGACGCCTATAGACAGATCCCACTCGAGGTGCGGACGCCGGCCACCTCGGCAGCTCGTACCGGGGAGCCGGTTTGGATCGAAACGGCCACGGAGCTAGCCGCAAGATATCCGGATTTGGCATCAATTCACGGCGAACTGGGCCACGAGGCTTTGATGGCTTTGCCGGTGCGAACCGGCGATCGCATCCTGGGGGCCGCGGGAGTCACGTTCGCTAAGGCGAGGCATTTCACCGCCGACGACCGTGCTTTTATCCAGGCGCTCGCGCACCAGTGCGGTCAAGCGCTGGAGCGAGCGCGCCTCTACGAATCGACGGAGCGGGCACGACAAGAGGCCGAGTCGGCCCAAAAGCGTTTCGAATTTCTCGCAGAGGCAAGCAAGGTACTCGCACAATCTCTCGACTACGAGACAACGCTCCAGACCGTTGCGGCGCTGGCTGTTCCTAGGATGGCCGACTGGTGTGCCATCCACGTCGTAAGCCTCGAGGGCCAGGTTCGTCAGGTAGCCGTGGTTCACACGGATCCGGCTAAGGTCCGCCTGGCACACGAGTTTGAACAAAAGTTCCCCTATGACCCGAACGCTGAGACTGGAGTTCCTGCGGTCATCCGATCCGGAGAGCCGGAGCTGACATCCGAGATAACCGATGAAATGATTCTGGCTGCCTCGCCCGATGAGGAGATCGTACGCGTACTTCGGGGGCTCGGACTCAAGTCGTCAATGACGGTCCCGCTCATCGCCCGCTCTCGAACTATCGGGGCGATCACCTTTGTCTCGGAATCATCGGATCGCAGATACGGAGACGGAGACGTGTCGCTCGCCATGGACCTAGCGACGCGAGTTGCGCTCGCCGTCGACAATTCTTTGCTTTATTGGGACGCGCAGCGCTCGGCGGCCGAGCGAGCGGCCGTGCTGGGACAGATCACCGAAGGGATCATGACCGCCGATACCGCGGGGCGCACCACGTTCATCAACGAGGCGGGGAAGCGGCTGACCGGTGGGGCATCGGTTACGAGAAATCAAGTCGGTGGCGCCCCGCGAAACCAGTTTTTCACGCCCGAGGGCGAGCCTCTCGCCGCCGACCAGCTCCCCTTAGCCAGAGCAGTACGGGAGCAAGCAGTCACAGAGAACCGTGAAGTACTGATTAGGCGCACGGACGGCTCGGAGATCATTGTTCAATTGTCGGCTTCCCCCGTTCGAGCGGTCGACGGCACGCTGCTGGGCGGCGTGGTGACGTTTCGAGACGTCACCGCCGAGCGGACACTCGAGCGGCAGAAGGATGACTTCCTGTCGGCTGCCGCTCACGATCTCAAGACTCCGTTGACGACGATCAAGGGACTGGCTCAAATCCTGCGGCGCCGCGCGGAGCGCGCTGCCGCTCCAGAGGCCAGGGCGATGGCCGAGAGTCTTTATCGAATCGACGCGACTACTTCGAGAATGACGCAGCTCATCAACGAGCTCCTCGACGTGTCGCGTCTTCAGACGGGCAGGCCCCTGGACTTGGTGCGCAATGATGCCGACCTGATTGACTTGTTGACCCGGCTGGTCTCGGAGCAGCAACAAACGACGGACAGGCACCGAATCCGAATGGAAACGGATCTCACCGACCTGAGGAGCTATTGGGATGAGCAGCGCCTGGAACGAACGTTTACCAACATAGTCTCCAATGCAGTCCGATACAGTCCGCACGGTGGAGAGATCTTAATCCGTGTGAGCCGAAGCGATGAGTCCGAACCAGAGGCCGTGATTGCCGTTCGGGACGAGGGGATGGGCATCCCCGAACACGACCTGGCACTCGTGTTCGATCGATTTCACCGAGGCAGCAACGTCTCGGGACGTATTCCCGGCACGGGGATCGGTCTGGCCGGCTCGCTCCAAATAGTGCAGCAGCACGGCGGGACCATATCGGTGGACAGCAAGGAGGGCGCGGGAACAACGTTTGTTGTTCGACTGCCGATTGTCTCGTCAGCCGATGAGGTGAATGAATCTCGAGCGTTGGAGCCAGGCGCTCCAGTCGGCGCTCCGGAGTAGCTAAAGCTCAATCAGGTGATATAGGCCCTCCGGATTCCGGGCTCTCTCATGATTGACAGATCTAGCGTCTTCAACTACAACTCGGTCCTGTAGGTCCGTGGGTAAGAGGTAAGTCGCAAGATGGATGCCAGAAAACGGCCCAGATCTTTGGGCTTTTCTAGCGAGGCTCCAGGGCGCGGGTCCTGCGGGCCACCAACCACTCGCTGATCTCGAAGGCGGGGAGCGGCCGGCTAAGGAAGAAGCCTTGAGCAAGATCGCACTCCATGTCAGCGAGCATGTCGAGAGTCCGCTTGTTCTCGACGCCTTCGGCCACCACCTGCAAGCCAAGATTGTGACCGAGTGTCACGACCGAGCGAACTATCGAAGCATCGTCGCGGCTTGACGCCATGTCCATTACGAAAGACTTGTCGATCTTGATCTCGTCAACCGGCAGCTGTTTGAGGTAGCCGAGAGAGGAGTAACCGGTGCCGAAGTCGTCGATGGACGTCCAGATGCCGGCTGTGTGGAGCTGGCTCAGAGTCTGCAGCGCTCTCTCCGGGTTCATCATGAGGGCGCTCTCTGTGATTTCGACCTGAAGGCTGGATGGTTCCACTCCGGTTCGTTCAATCAGCGCGAGCACCATCTCTACGAGCCCCGGGTCATGCAGGGTTTTGGCAGAGAAGTTGACGCTTATCCGAATGTCGAAGCCGGCTTCCTTCCAAACGCGATGCTGCTTCACGGCCTGAGAGAGTAGCCACGCCGTGAGCGGCTTGACAAGACCCGTTTCTTCGGCCAGCGGAATGAAACCGTCGGGAGGTATGAAACCTCGTTCCGGGTGCTGCCATCGGATGAGGGCTTCTACCTCGTGCGCTTCGCCCGACTTCAGATTGATCTTGGGCTGGTAGTGGAGCAGGAGCTGACCGGTGTCAATGGCTCGGCGAAGCTCGCCGGTCATGACAAGCCGCATAGCATTTGCCTCGTCGCGCTCCGCTGAATACACCGTGTAGCCACTGCCGGATCTCTTTGCCGCGTACATCGCGACATCGGCGCGACGCATCAGCGTCGCGACGTCCTGTCCGTGTTCCGGATAGAGTGCGATGCCAATACTGCCTCCGCACTCGAACTTTTGCCCGTCGATAACGAAGGCCTGACTCATCTCTTCCATGATTCGGGTTGCGGTCAGGGCAGCGCCCGGCTCGTCGGTAGCAGGCAGGAGAACGGCAAACTCATCGCCTCCGAGGCGGGCGACGGT
>DHWR01000052.1:10239-11043 GCA_002413265.1 Chloroflexi bacterium UBA5177 | reverse complement strand
GTCGGCGAGGCGAAGCACACTGCGGTGCGTGTCCGCCGCCTGGTGGAGCTCGCCCTGCTTGGCCCACAGCTCGGCGAGCCGGCTCGTCGCGACCGCCATGATGTGCGTGTTGCCCACGCTCTCACTCAGGTCGCGAGCTTCGGCGTAGGCGACTATGGCGTCACGCGTGTCGGCGGCAATGTCATGTGCCCTGCCTCGGCTGAGGGCGAGGACGCTACGGAGAAATCTGCTGTCGGGGGCATGCGAAACTGCTTCGCTGCTCGAAGAGGCGAGGCGAGCGGTATCGATCTGGAGTCCAGCGGCGATGGCGCGGACCGCGGCGATCTCTGCCAGCGCGCTCTGACCGGTGCGAGAAGCGGTCTGGGCAACCTGAAGTCGGGCGGATCTGGCTCGTACCGGCAAGTTGAGACCCTTTTCGGCCAGAGCGAGATGGTCCTCGATGGTCTGCAGCTGGCCCGAAAGGGCGAGCGCCCAGGCATGAGCCAGACAGAGTCGGGAGCGGGATCTCAGGACTCCAGCGGGGAGCGCGGCCAGCCAGCCAAGCAGCTCCGAGATCTCACCTCGCTCCCAAATCAGCTCGTCGACCAGCGTTTCGATCGCGTCCGCGGCGGCCTCGAACTGAGCGGCGGCAAGCGCGTGATGGACGACCTCCCTCATCAGTCCACGTTGCTGATACCAGTGCATCGCCCGGATATGGAGCTCTTCGATGCGTTCCGGACCTTCGTCTTCGAGCCGGCCGGCCAAGGCGTCGGCAAAGCAGTGGTGATATCGGTACCAGCGAGACTGATCGTCGAGGGGAATAAG
>DHWR01000052.1:0-10069 GCA_002413265.1 Chloroflexi bacterium UBA5177 | reverse complement strand
CAGAGGCTCGCGCAAAGAGCATGAACGATGGACGTTTGCACGAGGAACGACTGTAAATCTTCGGGAAGGTCTCTTAGGACCTCTTCGGAGAAATAGTCGAAAACGTGCGGGTGATTGCCGCCGAAAGTCGAGATAAGGGTGGAGGAAGCGCCTTGAACCGCGAGCGCGGCCGCGGCCAGCCGGAGCCCGGCGGCCCATCCCTCGGTTCGACCATGGAGAAGATCGATCTCCCGATGGGAGAGAGTGAGACCATCCATCCTCATGAGAAATTCTCGAGACTCGTTGAGGTTGAACTTTAGATCGTCTGATCGAAGCTCGGTCAGGTGACCCAAGGCGCGGAGACGAGAAAGCGGAAGATCCGGATCGGTACGCGTCGCCATAACCAGGTGGATGTCGTCTGGAAGCTGCTCGAGAACCGAGCCCAAAGCAGCGAGAATTGCTGGGTTTTGAATAGCCTGCATGTTGTCAAAGGCGAGGATGGCGTGGCCCATCAAGCATCCAAGATCGCTGGCAAAAGCCGCGGCGAGGTCGAGCTCAGAGAAGGCTTCGCCTCCATGGACGAGTGCCATGGTAAGACCGCCGAAGTCGTCATCGAAGGCTCGAACGGAGGCAACGAGGCGGCTCCAGAAAATGACCGAGTCGTTCTCACGCGCAGAGAGGGGCAGCCACGCGATGTTGGCGGTGTGCTGGGCCAGCCACTGGCACAGCAGCGTCGTCTTGCCGGCTCCGGCCGGAGCAGAGATCAGAGTTAAGCGGGCGTGACTGGCCTGGTCGAGGTGCTCAAGTAGCGCGCGGCGCGGTACCGTATCGGCGCGGGGCAGCGGCACGGTGCTGCTCTGACCGAACAGAGACGCGCTGGAGAGGGGAGACGGTACGACCACGTTCAGTCCTGACCGGATTTGCTTAGCTCGAGCGCGACGAGACCTCGATGTGCACCTAGAGTACGAGATTTCGCGGTTTGCCGCAGGATGGTGGCTCGACTGGTGAACGGGCTCGATACCGTTACTGATTGGTCGCCGCATCAAGCAGCTTTGCCGCGGCGGCGCGGGCTACAGCTGCCACGTCGTAGTCACCGTCTAGCTGCGCGGCGACCGATGCGCCATCGTAGAGCTGCGCCAGCTGCTGGGCCAGACGCTCGGGATTGGCCGCACCCGCCTCACGTGAGAGATCGACGAAGAGCGACCGCAGCCACGCGCGGGACACGTCGGACGCCTCGGCAACCGCGCTGCCTGGCCGGGCCCCGACACCGGCGTTGATGGAGGCGCAGCCATGAAAACCCGGCTCCGCGACCACCTGGCCGAGCACGTCGAACACACACAAGATACGGTCCTGCGGCGTTTCACAGCCCGCGAGAGCCCGCGTGATGTACATCGCGATCGGGCGACGTCCACAACGCCGAATTCGCACCACAAGTATCGGAGGAGACAGCCATGCCCATGATCGACGTGTACGCCGCCGCGGGAACATTCGAAAACAAACGCGACCTGACGAAGTCTCTCACTCAGGCTCTCATGCGCTGGGAGAAGGTCCCCCTCATCCCGTTCTTCCTTGACAACACCGCCGCCTTCATCCATGACATGGAACCCGACGCGCTGGCGAACGCACAGGGCGAAAGCAACTACGTGCGAGTCCAGATCCTTACCCCCGTGGGGGTCCTCGATCGCGAGAAGCAGCTCGGAGTGGTCAACGAAATGACCGAGATAGTCGCGGCTGCCGCCGGCGACCCGGGTCTAAAGGAACGCACGTGGGTTCTGATCACCGAGTCACCAGAGGGAGGCTGGGGCATCGCCGGACACGCATATGCCAGCCCCGAAATCGCCGAGACCGCTCGCCGCCTGTTGCGGGACCAATAGAGAGGACACAGGGGGTGCGGTCGTCCTCCACGTCTCACGACCGGCGATGCGCAGTCATGATGGCCGCCGGGTGCCATGGAAAAGTAGCTCGACAATTAGAGGTGGGATCTCTTGGAAGCTGACTTCGAGCGGTTGATTAGAGAGGTAGACGAGCAAGGTCCTGCTCGTTTTCCAAGATCGGCGCGGCCCACTTCACCACCTGGGCGGCAGACGCTTCTACGCGGTCGCGGCTGGTATCGAGTAGGGTGACGCGTTCGCGTCGCAGACCGGCTAACGACCGAAGGGACTCGTTGAAATGGAGCATCGAGCTGACAAAGCCTTCTCCCGCCGAATTTCTCCACGCCGGGCGAGTCCGGAGGCGGAGAGTCAGCTCTTCGTCGTTGCAGACCAACGCGAGTGTGCGGATTGGACCAACGTAGCGTCGTTCGGGAAGAGCCTCGTAACGGTCTGGATCTGCCGAGCCGAAAAGTAGCACCCGACGGCCGCTCTGAGCGATGTTAGCGACCACACGAAGCCAGAGGCTTCCAAAGCGCGCCCAATTGTCCTCAGGCGTATCCATCTCCGGCATCCACAGGATGTCTTGATCGAGGACGACCGCCTCTGTGAAAAGGCGGATGAGCTGAAGCGCGATCGTACTCTTGCCGGTTCCGCTGGCACCGGTTACAAGGAGCAGCGGACGGAGCGTGATGGGCTGCCTGTAACCGCACTCGCATACGATTGTGGATTCGACTACTGGCCGTAGGTTCGACCACTCACCGCAGCCGGGGCAGATCAGGAACACGTGAGGCTACACCCGGCGGAGGGCATGGGGACCCCTGATTAGCATCGCTCGTTCCCCGGCTCTCTTCTGCTTTTGAGGCAGTATATGGTGGCAGGAAAGGAAGTGCCGCTTGTCCAGCAGACTCACCGAAGTCATCGTTGACTGCCGGCAGCCAGGTTTACTGGCGAAATTCTGGTGCGCCGTGCTTGATTACCGTGTCATAGAAGAACGTTCAGACTTGGTAGAGATAGCAGCGTGGGATCCTTCAGCCGAGGCAATTCTTGACGGGCCAGTCCCACCGACGCTCGTGTTCGTGAGGGTCCCGGAACCAAAAACGGTTAAGAACCGGTTGCACATGGATCTCAGTCCGACGGATCGAGGGCGCGACGAGGAAGTGGAACGCCTGCTCGCTCTCGGAGCAAGACGCGTGGACATCGGGCAGGGTGAACGCTCGTGGGTGGTGCTAGCTGACCCAGAGGACAACGAGTTCTGCGTTCTGCGCAGCTTACGTCCGTCGTAGTTGCCTCGGCTCGCGATGAGATCATAGTTTCGCTGCCTGTGAAGCATACGGAATGACTGCTCCAACAAAACCAGGTCCGAAATCCGACGCGAGCTTTGGCTGGCAGCAGGTCAGGACCTGGCGTCTACGACGCCATCATCTGAATCGGCGAGCACCTCGAGAGGCTCTCGTTGAGGTCGTTGCGCAACTTGGAGGCATTCAGGCCCAGGTGATGTCTGCTGCCGAGCTGGCCCTCTGGGCACGCATCGAAAACCTGGAGCCGGATGCCGTGCCGCGCGCGCTCTGGGAGGAGCGCAGCCTGATCAAAACCTGGGCGATGCGCGGGACGTTGCATCTGCTTCCGTCATCCGAGCTCCATCTTTGGCAGGTGGTCCCCGGTCTAGACCGCCGCTACCTGCGGCCTGCCTGGCTGACGTACTTCGGAATCACGGCAGAGGAGCTGGAGCGTCTGACGGCCGCTGTTGCCGACGCATTGGACGGACGGGTACTCACCCGAGAAGAGCTGATAGACGAGGTGTCCGGACTGCTTGATTCGGAAGAGCTCGGGGCCAAGCTTCGATTCAGCTGGGGCAGCATGCTCAAGCCCGCCGCCTTCCGATGCCTCCTCTGCTTCGGTCCCAGCCTCGGCTCGAAGGCGCGGTTTGCACTCCCGGAGAGCTGGCTCGGCGGCCTGCAGAGGGTGGACGATGACCGTGCGGAGCGCGAGGTTACGCGCCGCTTCCTCGGCACCTACGGCCCGGCAACCCGCGACGTCTACGCTCAATGGCTCGGCATTGCTCGCATTCGCGCCGGCAACTTGCTCAAAGCCCTGGGCGACGATGTTACCGCGGTTCATATTGAGGGCACTCCAGCCTGGGCGCTGACTGGTCAGCTGGAAGGCATCAGCGAGTCGCAGCCGCCTGGATCGGTCAGGCTGCTTCCCGCGTTTGACCAGTACGTCCTCGTGGCATCGCGCGATGCGCCCAACTTCCTGCCGGGCCCGTTCAGTGACCGCATCTACCGCCCTCAGGGCTGGCTGTCGCCGGTGCTGCTGGTCGATGGACGCATGGACGGCGTCTGGAAATACGAACGAAAGCGCTCCCGCCTGCTCGTGCAGATCGAGCCCTTTGTCGATCTCCCTGCCTGGGCGCGACAAGCCGTCGAGCAAGAAGCAGAGCGTCTAGCTTTGTTTCTGGGCGGAGACCTCGATCTGAGGTGGATCGCGTCCTAGAAGCCCGGCTGAACGGCCGCTATTCCAGTTCGATCAGGCAGCCCTCGCTTGGACGCAGGACGAACTCATCGATCTTCTCGGGACCGGAACGGTCCATTCCGGTGGAGACGAGCACCTCACCTCGGGGGAACGGAGTATTGAGTGAGCGGCTCTCGTGGCTGAAGTTAAGCGCGATCAGGAAACGGCGATCTCCCAGCTGGCGTAGGTAGACGAAGCAGTCATCCGGGGCGGCTTCGATCGGAGCGTAGCTGCCCGCATGCAGGGCGGGCTCGTTGCGCCGCAGACGAAGTAATGCTCGGGTCAGATTGAGCATCGAGTGAGAGTCTTCCAGCTCGACGGCGACGTTGATGCGATCGGCATCGTCGGCGATCGGCAACCAGGTCTCCACACCCGGGCGACTGAAGCCGGCGTTCGGACTGGTATCCCATTGCATGGGAGTGCGCTCCGGATCACGGCCCAGACCTCGTCCTGGGGTCAGTATTTCAAAGGGGTCCTGGATCTTCTCCGGAGGGATGGGCACGTCGTGCATCGCCAGCTCATCCCCGTAGTAAACGGTCGGCGTGCCGCGCAGGGTCAGGAGCAGCATGATGGCCACCCCGGCTTGGTCGGCGCCGACGCGACTGGCGACGCGATGCACGTCGTGATTGCCAAGCACGTAGTTGGGCCAGGCGCCCGACACGCGGAGCGCGTCCTCTACGGCATCGACCACGCTTCTCACTTCTGAAGCACGCCACTCTATCTGCAGGAGTCCGAAATTGAAGGGCAGATGGAACTCGTCGAGCTGCGGCCCGTAGTACGTGGCCCAGAGTGGATAGTCAAAGATATGTATCTCTCCGACCATCATGCGGGGCCGGTCTGTGCTGTACTCGTCGAGCATCCGTCGAAGGCCTCGATAGACCTCGTGGACGTCCTGGTGGCCGTGGTCCATGGTGTGAAGGATCGCGTCGAAAGGCCTGTCGACGGCCGGATCGTAGGTTGGGTTGGGCGGATTGTCGCTAAGTTCGGGATCTTTCATGATCGAGTGGGCCACGTCGATCCGGAAGCCGTCGACGCCGCGCTCGAGCCAGAAGCGGATGACGTCGAACATGGCCTTGCGCACCTCGGGATTCCTCCAGTTGAGATCCGGCTGCTCTTTAAGGAAGGAATGGAGGTAGTACTGCGCTGTGCCTTCATCCCACTCCCAAGCGCCTCCGCCGAAGTGAGCCTGCCAGTTATTGGGAGGAGAGCCATCGGGTTTTGGGTCGCGCCAGAAGTACCAGTCTCGTTTGGGGCTGTTCCTGCTGGATCGCGACTCCCGGAACCAGGGATGCTGGTCGCTCGAATGGTTAGGGACGAAATCGATGATGACCCGGATGTCTCTGTCATGGGCCTCCCGGAGCAGGCGGTCAAAAGCTTCGAGGTCGCCAAACATGGGATCGATGTCGCAGTAGTCGGCGACGTCGTAGCCGAAGTCGGCCATCGGTGACGGGTAGAAGGGCGAGAGCCAGATGGCATCCACGGTCAGGGTCTTGCTCAAATAGTCGAGGTGTTGTCTGATTCCATCGAGGTCGCCGATGCCGTCGCCATTCGAGTCGCCGAAGCTCCGTGGATATATCTGGTAAATGACACCGTGTTTCCACCAGAGCCAGTAGTCTTCGCCGGCGTTCTGCGTCATTCGATCCTCATCTCCTCATGTACAAATCTCTTCATTTTCGGGCATGGCAGCACACGAGTAATCTGCCGGTGAGTGTGGCAGACTGTAGGACTTTGAATAATCGCAAAAGGAGCATTTGGTGCAGGTGATGACGGACGCCTCAGACGAGGGGATGGCTCGCGCGGTTGAGGAAAATCTGATGGCTTTCACTGACCTATGGGGCGGTAGTCCCGGAGCCGAAACGATCACGGTTGGCGACACAAAAGCGTATTTCACCGGGGTGCCGTTTCCCCTCTTCAACGGGACGACCCGAGCGAGGTTTGGTGAGGAGCAACCGGACGCGGACATCGAGGCGTTGATTGCCGAGGCGAGGCGGCGAGAGCTCCCCATGCTGTGGTGGATAGGTCCGAGCAGCACGCCCCGAGACATTGTGGAAAGACTCAAAAAGCATGGTTTTCATGTGGAGGATCCGACCCCGGGCATGGCGGTGAATCTGGAGACGTTGCGAAGCGAGGAGCTTCCAGACGGCGTCTCCATCGAGCCGGTGCGAAGTCTGGGAAGCCTGACCGAGTCCGCGCAAATGGTGTTGAAGGGCTTCGGCATGGCCGACTGGCTCCTGGAGCCCACCATCCGGCTGATGGGCTTCGCCGGGCTGTCAGATGAGGCGTCCTGGCAGAATTTCCTCGTGCGTCTGGACGGGAAACCCGTGGCGTCTGCCTCGGTGGCGTATCTGGCGGGTGTGGCCGGCATCTACAACGTTGCAGCTTTGGCGGAAGTCCGAGGACGAGGAATCGGTCGGGCGGCGACCCTGGCGCCGCTGCTGGAGGCGCGTGAGCGCGGCTACCGCCTAGGTGTCCTACAATCCTCGACTATGGGCTACTCCGTGTACCTGCGGCTGGGTTTTCAACACGTGTGCGATTTCTACCTGTGTGCCTGGTCCGGCCAGCCTCACACGCCATAAGACAGGGGCGGCAGACCTTCATCTGCCGCCCCTAGGATCTCGTCCGCTAGCGATTCCCGTGTGGGATCAGCTCGCTATCGAGTGACAGCGCAGGCGCCCTGGCCGCCGTTTGCTTCGTTGCTCCACATGGGCTGAATGGCGTATTGGTATTTGCCAAGAGGAATGTTCTGGAGGCCCATCCACGCGCACTTGTCGCCGTTCTCGCTGGTGGTGGGGTCGTTCCAGCCGTCCTGGGTACCGTTGAAGTTGTCAGGATCGGTGACGGCTTCCGCGTATTCGTGGCCGGCCACGATGCTGTAACCGTCGAGGTAGCCGCTGCCAAAGGCGTTGTCTGGATTGACGGTGTCCTCTCCACAGCCGGCGCCCTGATCTGGCACGTGGGGGACGAAAGCGTATCGCACGCCGTGGCCGGTGGTATGCGCCGTTTCAGCGTGAAACGCGCAGTAGACGGAGCCGTAGGCGGTTGCCTGGGTGCCTGGCTGAGTCAGGAGTGTTTCCGCAGTGAGTGCAGGACTCCGGCAAGCGGACACGGCGTCCGCAAGCCCTCTCTCTACCTTCGTACCATGCAGTGATGGGCCAAGAACATAGGGCTAGCGCCCGGTTTTTGGCCTAGGGCCAGGTACTAATTTCTGTCCCTGCAGGATTAGCCGGATGCTGTCTGTCCTTCGCCAGCGGAACTTTGCGCTGCTCTGGTGCGCAGGCCTGATTTCGGAAACCGGAGACTGGTTGCTCGCGATTGGCCTGCCGGTCTACGTCTTCACGCTTACCGGTTCGGCTCTGCAGACCAGCGGGTTGTTCATTGCCGAGTTTCTACCGGCGGTCGTTTTGGGCTCCCTGGCGGGAGTCTTCGTCGATCGTTGGGATCGAAAACGAACGATGATCGTCGCCAGCGCGCTGCAGGCACTACTGCTGATCCCGCTCCTGAGCGTTCATTCCGCATCCGGTGTCTGGGTCGTGTACGCGGTTGCGTTTGTAGAGTCGATCCTGGCGCAGTTCTTTGTGCCGGCCAACAGCGCCATGCTGCCCACGCTGGTCGGAGACGATGAGATCCTGGCGGCGAATTCTCTGCTGGGCGTGAACAACAGCCTCACTCGCCTGGTCGGCGCGCCCGCGGGTGGCCTGGTGGTCGGCATTTGGGGAGCCGGAGCGGTTGTGCTATTGGACTCCGTGTCCTTTGGACTTGCTGCGGTTCTGATTGCGTCCATAACCGTCGAGGCGGCGGTTCGAGCAGTGCCCGTTTCGGACGTCGGCGCCGTGGTTTCTGTTCTTCGAGAGTGGATAGAAGGTCTGGGCTTGGTGCGCCGGACGCGTTCGCTGTTTGCCCTACTGATCATCGGCAGTCTGGCATCTCTCTCGCAGGGGATCTTCCTCGTGCTCTACGTGGTTTTCGTATTCAGAGTGCTTCACGGAGGAGCCACCGAGGTCGGCTGGATTCGAGGGGTCCAGGCAATTGGAGGACTGGGAGGCAGCCTCCTGGTTGGCGCGTTCGGAAGCCGCTTGCCTGCTCCCCGACTACTGGCTCTAAGTCTCGTCGGCTTCGGCGTGGCCGATCTCGGCATCTGGAACTCTCAGGAGATCGTCGCTGGTTTCTTTCTGCCGGCTGCGCTCTTCGTGGTGGCGGGGATCCCGGGTGCCGGGATCGGCGCTGCCCTGATGACTCAGCTGCAGACGTCCGTCGAAGATCAATACCGGGGTCGAATTTTTGGTAGCTTCGGCACTACATCGGCCCTCTTGCAGCTGATTGGAATGGTATTGGCCGGGACCTTGGGGGACGCGCTGGGCGTGCTTCCGGTTCTGAATGCTCAGGGATGTATATATGTTCTTGCCGGCCTGCTTGCTCTTGCGCTGTTGGTGGGAGAGCGCCAAACCCAACAAGAGCCGGGAACTGGCTCAGGGATGAGAGGATGACCTTACGATCCTCAGGCTGTGGGCGCGCAGCTCGCACTTAAGCGCCGGCCGGCAGCATCGAAGTAGGGTTCCTCAATCTCCATGCCGATGAAACGTCGGCCGAGCTTCTGGGCGGCTACACCGGTTGAGCCGACGCCCATGAAGGGATCGAGAACCAGGCCTCCTACCGGAGAGGCCAGGTCGACGATGCGCTCCAGGACCTTGACGGGCTTCTGGGTGGGATGATGCGGGTCCTTTACCCGTTCGTTGCCCATGCAGATTGGCGACTCGATGAAATTGTGCATCTCGGATTGCTTTCCGAAGTTCCAGAAATGGCCCCGATTCCACATGCACACGATCAGCTCGCAGCTATTCAGAAATCCGGCACGGCGTATTTTCGGGACGGGATTCAGCTTGTGCCAGACCATGAACTGAAAGGTATCGAACACCGGATCGTACGCGTCGTGCCAGCGACCCAGCAAGTTGTAACTGGTAAAGGCAAAGATATTTCCGTCTGGCTTGAGCACTCGCTGAAATTCGGCAAGCCAGGACGCGGGATCGAACTGGTCGGTGTCCCAGGAAGCCACGTCGTTATTGATCTCCTTCCTCCAAGAGAAGGACATGTTGCCGCGCGAGTAGCGACCGAGGTTATAGGGCGGGTCGGTCAGGAGCAGATCGACGGATCGATCGTCGACTTCCGCCAACAGACTCCGAGCGTCTCCTAGCCGCAGAGTGAAGGAGACTGGTGCTGAGACTGGCAGTAGCGTGGCTTCCGGCTCAATCATGTGCTTGTCGCACAACCAGTCTACGGAGTAGCGGCTCCACGGCGCGTAGCGTGGCAAACTAAGGCACGAGGCGCGGCCCGGCAGGGAGAGTTTCTGTGACAGACGAACTTGTCTACGTTTCGCGACTGGTGCGTCTCCCGCTGCTCAGCTCGGACGAGACGGATATTGGCCGCATGGTCGACGTGGTTCTCACCGTCCCGGCGGGTGGAGAGCCGCCTCCGGTGGCCGGCTTCGTGGTTGAGGTACAGAGGCGCCGTGTGTTCGTGAGCGCGGGTCGCATCGCCGAGTTGGGCCCCGAGGGCGCCCGATTGCGACGGACACTGCTCAACATGCACCCCTTCGAGCTGCGGGCCGGCGAGGTGCTCGTGGTCTCGGAGATCGTGGGCCGCAAAGTGCGCAGGGAGCTGGTCGTCGACATCGGAATCACTCCAATACCGGGAGTGCAGTTCGCCTGGCAGGT
>DHWR01000069.1:2079-3441 GCA_002413265.1 Chloroflexi bacterium UBA5177 | reverse complement strand
TGCGGCACGGTCTTCGCCTTCTGGGGGCTGGTCGGCGGCGCGCTATCGCGAAGCGCCATCAACCGGATGTCCAGCGGCAAGGGCAAGACGGCCGCGGGCATCGTCGCCGGACCGGTGATCCTCTCAGCCGCCTATGAAGCGGTCCGGCTCGGCTTCCGCCTGAAAGATCACCCGATCGGCAAGCTGGTCTTCGGGCCCGCCTGGCAGACGCAGCGCTTCACCACCTCCGAGCCCGACGAGAAGGAGCTCGAAGTCGCGGTTGCCTCACTTCAGGCCGTGATCGATTACGAGAAGGCTCCGGCAAACACCGAGGCAGGCCTTACCTAGCGCGCGCCCGCGCTCTCCGCACCGTCTGGGGCTGCGTGCTCCAGCTGTTTGTAGCGGGTCAGCGCGCCGCGCAGCGAATCGCGAAACAGCGCCTCCTGCAACGCTCCTAGCTTCTGCCTGTTGGCGTCCATCACGCGATCCAGCAGCCGCTGGCCCTCGCCCGTGAGCCATACGTGGACCCGCCGCCGATCCTGCGGGTCCTCTGTCCTATCCAACAACCCTCGCCTCACGCACCGTTCCACCAGCAGCGAAGCGCCATGATGCCTGACTTGTAGAGCCTCGGCGATCTCTCCGATGTTCACCCTAGGGTAATGCTCGTGTCCCCGCACCACCAGCAAGAGGAAGTACTGCTGCGGCGTGATGCCCGCCGCTCGCGACTGCTCCTCCGCGTAACGAAGAAAAAGCCGGAACGCACGGCGAAAGTCAGCTTGATCTAGGTAGTCCGTATCGCTAAAAAGGGACTCGTAAACCCGCGGCTCGCTCACCCCATCGACCTCCCGCGTCTCCTCCCGACTCGGCAAATCTTGATTTCAGAATAACTATCGGACCGCGAACTGTAAAGAAAGTCGGGACTTCTGAGCAGCGAATTCCAAAGTTCTCGAACCCACGTCTTGCCCAACCCGTCACCATTCGTCGTATTTAATGACGATGCGGTGAAGAACGCCGCCGAGGAGCAAGAAACATGGCTGTCCACGAACGATCGCACACCACGAGCGCTTCCCCAGAGCGCGTCTGGGCGATCTGGTCCGACACGGCAACCTGGCCAAGCTGGAACCCTGATGTCCGCTCCATCACCCTGGACGGGCCATTCTCCAGCGGCACCACGGGCACCATGACGACGGGGAACGGAACCCACAAGATTCGTCTCGAGAACGTGGTCTCCGGTCGCAGCTTCGACCTGGTCACTTCTCCGATCCCGGCCACCACCTTCCGCTTCCACTGCGAGATAAATTGGGAGGCAGCGGGCAGTCGCATCAGTCAGGGAGCGAGCATGAGCGGTCTTCTCGCGCCCATCATGTCTCCGATGATGGGGAA
>DHWR01000069.1:0-1720 GCA_002413265.1 Chloroflexi bacterium UBA5177 | reverse complement strand
GGGAAGATGTTCGGCATGCCGTGCCTGAAGACCGACGCCGGCAAAGCGTTTGGAGGCTACTTTCATGGCGATATGGTCTTCAAGCTCAAGGAGCCGGATCATGCCCGCGCCCTCAGATTGCCGGGTGCGCGCCTCTTCGACCCGTCGGAACAGGGCAGACCGATGAAGGAATGGGTGCAGGTTCCTAACGGCTCAGCCGGCGACTGGGTGGAGCTGGGCCGGGCTGCTCTCCACTCCATCACCCAACGGTAGCCTGCCGGGAAGATAGGTTCCGTCTGCCGATGGCTAGCTCCTGGCGCCCGCGAAAATCCAGACCCTCGATCGAAATTTCGGCCTTCCCTTGACCCACCGTGACTCCTGCCCTCGGCCGGCTCCGCTTTCGATCTTCAGACCGCAAGCCGCACCGAAAAGACCGCGAGGGTTCCTGTGATCGCTACGAGCAAAGGCTGGATTCGGCGAGAAGAGAGAGCGGCACCGGCAACCGCGGGCCCGGCTAAGGTTTTCGTAGGGGCGAGCTGCGGTCGCCCGTGGAGACTGTCGGGACAACGTCCGCTAACGTCAGAGCCAAAGTTGAGACGACAAGAGCAAAAGCCGCAATCGGGACAATGATGGAAGCGCGTGTCCTCATTTATGCCACCTCCACTCTCCGACCGCTAAACCAGACTGTTCCGGAGACCGTCCGTCAAGCGACGTCAGCGGCTTCAGCTAGCCAATATTCAAATGGTCGGCATACCATCGCATCACGGGCGTGACCAGCTGCACCCAGCGCCCCATGACAAGAAACACCCCCATCACCAGCAAAATGCTCCCGCTCAGCCGGTTGATGGCCACGAAATGCTGCTTGAACCATGACAGCGTCTCGAACATGCGGCCGGCGAAGAGCGCCACCAGCAGGAATGGTATGCCCAGCCCCAAGGCATAGACGAACAGCAGCAGGGCGCCCCGCTGCGCCGTCCCCTCCTGCGTGGCCAGGGCGTAGATCGACGTGAGGATCGGACCGATGCACGGCGCCCAGCCGAAGCCAAACGCCATCCCCAGCGGGAACGAGCTCCAGATGCCAAACTCGCGTCCGATGTGAAAGCGCTTCTCCTGGTAAAACTGTGGAATATTGAAGATGCCGATCATGGCGAATGCCATCACGATGATGAAAATGCCGGCCACCCGCTCCAGGGTCCTCTGGTACGGCTGCAGCAGCGATCCGATGAAGCTGGCAGTCGCCCCCAACGCCACGAAGATGATCGAGAAGCCGAGCACGAACAGCACCGCTGCGGCCAGCACCGTCTTCCAGTTCTCCCCCTGCTGAACCTCTTCCACGCCGACTCCTGAGATGTAGGAGAGGTACCCGGGCAGCAAGGGCAGAATGCACGGCGAAAGGAAAGAAAGCAGCCCGCCCCAGAACGCCAGGATGAACGCTCCCGGCCCATTCATCTCTTCCCCTCAGCTCTCGCCAGCAGCTGGCGTACCGTGACGGCGACCGTACCCCGCGGCTGAAGTTTCAGGAAATGCTTCCAGGCGGCGATGGCACGCGGCAACGTCTTCGCCTTCCGGGACGAGAGCAACCCGTCCAGCAACCAGGCTCGGGCGAAGGCGGGATGTGAGGCCTCAACCTGCTGCAGTGTAGCCTCGGCTTCAGACGTCTTCCCGAGAGCGCTGAGGGCAACCGAATCCAGGACCCTCGGCTCGGGATCGCTCGGCTTCAGCCGGATCGCGCTCCGGTACG
>DHWR01000291.1:2863-3595 GCA_002413265.1 Chloroflexi bacterium UBA5177 | reverse complement strand
TTCGCGATGGATTTACAGACCAACGGCGGCAAGCCCGTGACCAGCGAAAATGCCCATCCCCCGACAACTTCCGTGCGTATTCCCCATAAACAGCCGGTGAGAGGTCGGCTACAACCGGACAACCCGATAGTGCTTGAGCAGTCTAGTCTTGGAGGAACGCAATAGCTGTCGCCCGCTGTCGATCCCCTGACACGCAGGGGCCTGCGCCGTCCGCTATGACGATCCACCTAGGTAGGCGAGTCTCCTCGAAGTCTTTGTGGTTCCCGGCAGGCGAGATCATGTTGTTGTCGCAGCAGAGCCGCGTTTCCCGGTCGGTGTGGGGGTCAATCCGATGTGGGGCTCTTGTGGCGGTCATAACCGTGACGCGTCTTGCTACGACGTCGATGGGCGACCGGTCGAGATAGCCGACACCGTGAAGTCAGCGCCAGCTACGTCCTCGAGGTACACCTTCCCCGTGACCTAGATGGTCATGAATGCCCGGCTCCCGTGACTCGCTTAGACGTGCGGGATCGAACAGTTGGAGGTTCTTTCGCGCGTAGCTAACATTCTGCCAAGTGCCGATCTCGCGGACTATGTCTGTGCCCTGTTCCTTCAACTCGGCGATCGAAGAAACGCCCACGAGAGTCATCGTGCGCTGCAGCTCGTCGGCGAGAATCTCGATCACCCGAGTCACCCCCGGGGATCCGGCCGCCGCCAGACCATACAAGTAGGGGCGCCCGATCGAGCATGCGT
>DHWR01000291.1:0-2555 GCA_002413265.1 Chloroflexi bacterium UBA5177 | reverse complement strand
AGGACGATCTTGCCGGGCCACGCTGCACGCAACGCCTCGAGGTCGTCCCAGCCTCTACTCGAGTCGGAATGCCCAAGGATCTGGTGCCACATCGACGGTGAGACTATCGATTCGTCCGAGCGGCTCGGCTCCAAATTCGGGAAGCGAATCCCTTCAGTCCGCAGAAAATTGAACCACCAGCGTGGTCTCACTGCAATGCCGATCAGCGACGAGAGCGTCAGCGCAGGAGGGGCCGTAAAGCCGTTCCGGCGATCTCGCTCTCTGGAGCCGAGAGCACGTGTGTCCACGCTTACCACGACTGTGTGATAGCCGGATGCAGTGCACCGATCCAATTTGGCGTTCAAGTAGCCACGGTCGGAGGAGAGCCCCAAACTGAACCAGCGGTCAAGATCGGGGAACTGGTTCGCCAGACCCTCCATGGATACCGTGCTCAGTCCGGCTAGTCCGTATGGCACTCGAGCCGCACTTGCCGCTCTTGCAACTGCCAGTTCGCCCTCCGGGTGAAACATTCGTGTCGCGCCTGTTGGGGTGAGCGTGAGCGGCAGCGCAGTCCTGCGCCCGAGCAGTGTGGTTGTCGTGTCAGGCCCAGTGACCGGACCCCATTTGGGCATGAGTCCCCAGTTATCGAAGGCCGCGCGGTTATGTC
Source organism: Chloroflexi bacterium UBA5177 (assembly GCA_002413265.1). Lineage (GTDB taxonomy): Bacteria > Chloroflexota > UBA5177 > UBA5177 > UBA5177 > UBA5177. Next base: position 1,909 of record DHWR01000291.1, on the reverse strand, counting down.
GCAGGGTTACTTCGTCTTCGGCGCCTCCGTCCAGGTAGTCGAAGATCCCGGACGGCAACGCTCGGCGGGCAGCAGCGCGATACTCCGCCACGTTGTAGGCGTTAGCCAGCACTCGACGCTGTCTAGAGATCATGGGTGGTTTGATTTGGACAAGCTGCCTGACATCGCTGAATCTCATGTGGCGTCCCCGTTGCGTCGAGTGTTCTTGGGGTCAGCCTAGAATCACACGGTCCAGCACTCTATGGACGATCACATGAAGCAAGGGCGGTTGGACTGTGATGAACTACCAAGTTCGCGAGAAGATGGAATCGCTGTGCCGGGCGTGAGGGTATCAAACGGCGGCGATCTCCTGCCAACGCTGGCTGAGGTAAGCCGATCTATCGGACCCGAAATCGTCAAGATGGTGGAGAACCCTGCGGATGCTCGGCAGTCCGTTTCAGGGTCCGTGCTCTATGACGTCTTGGCCCGCCCGCCCCGTTTCCCCGGTGCGATTGGACTCGCTATCGGTGTTTCAGTTGTCGGCGAGCACTTGCGCGCCCGGCTACAGGATCTGAAAGATGCTGGCTACGTAGCTTTGGTTTACAAGGCGCACGGTGCATCCGACGCAGATCTTCGTCGCGCCGCGCGGTCGATAGGGATTGCCTTGTTTCGCGCGTCCGACTCTGTGGGGTGGGATCACCTCGCAGAGATCATCGACGCAGCGATCATCCCGCACGGAGAATCGGGTCGCACGCTTGTCGACATTCGCCCAGGCGACCTGTTCGAGCTGGCAAACACAGTTGCCTCGTTGTCCGGCGGCGCGGTTGCCATTGCTGATTCAGAACAGACTCTGCTGGCGTACTCGACCCTGCCAGAACAGCCCATCGATGACACCCGGCGAAGCTCGATTCTTCAGTTACATGTTCCTCATACGCCAGAGAATGACAAAGATTACCGCCGTGTTCATGCATCGCGGGAAGTGGTAAGCGTCGCGCCCGGCGAGAACTCCCTGACTCGCTTGGCTGTTGCAATCCGCTCAGGCAGTGTCTTGCTCGGTTCACTCTGGTTGATCGACCCCGAGAACAGTAACAGCGTGGATACCGAGAACATGCTGCTCGACGCGGCCAACGTCGCGGCCCTCCATATCTTGCATCGCCAAACCAACCACGACACTGCTCGGGCTCGGCATATCGACCTGGTCAGCCCACTGCTCTTCGAACCCGACCGGGCGGAGCTTGCGGCCGTCCAATTGGGTATTTCTGCCGACTCCGTTCGAATCGCCGCGGTCACTGGGTGCGGCCCTGCAGGCAACGCACCGAACACGTTGCAGGCCAGTCTGTTGCTGTTCGATGCCGTGCGGACAGCTTGCTCGGTCTGGCTACCGACGGCAGAGTGCGGGCTGGCCGACAACATCGTCTACATCGTCCTGCCACAAACCTCAAAGTCGTCGCATCAACGTGACGCCATTCTACGGATAGCGCGTCATTCTCGCCGACTGCTTTCCCGGCCTGTCTTGGCCGGCCTCGGACGCTCGACACCGATCGCCACAGTCGAACAGTCGCGAATTGATTCTGAAGCCGTGCTCGCTTTCCTGATACACGATTTCGAACAGGAGCGTCTGCTCATCGACTCAGACGACATCGTCGCGGATCGGCAGTCACTTGGCCCACGACTGCAACTTCGCCAAATAGTCACAGAATTGCGATCAGCAGAACTTCTCCCTGGCGATTACGCCAAGAAAATCGCTGAACACGATTCTCGCCGAAAATCTTTTTTCGAGGAGACGATCCGGACCTATCTTGACTGTGGTGCAAATGCGATCGAAACCGCTACGAGGCTCGGACTACACGCCAATACCGTGCGCTATCGTCTTTCGCGAGTCGAGCCGTTGTTCGGCTTGAGACTTGACGATCCCGAGACCCGGCTCCTC
>DHWR01000103.1:2509-3781 GCA_002413265.1 Chloroflexi bacterium UBA5177 | reverse complement strand
AGGCCACGTCCTCGCGGTCACGATCGAGCCTGCTCGGAGTCGTTTATGTGTCATCGGTTCGACGCCGTTGCGCAGCATTGGTCTCTTGGATAGCGCGCGCCGAGCCCGGCGGAGGTCGGCGCAAAAGCCGTCTCTGCGCAGCGTCTTAGTCTGTCCACCGATCTGATCGGCCGCCTCGATAAGCACCGCGTTCCGCTTCGGACGACAACCGGAAGCGCGTGGCCTAGCAATTGACTGGCGACCTGTCAGATCGGCGCGGGGAAGCGCCGGGCTAACGGGTTTTCTGCGGTTTCTTCACACGCGAGAGGTCTCGGGCCCGAAGCCAATCGCCCTCACTCTTGGCCGCCCTCCCCAGGTCAATGGGCACCAGTGCCCAAATAGCCGATAGTCGCCCGCAAACTGCGGCAATACGGGCACCGCTCAGAATGGCGGCGGGAGGTGGATCATTCCGCTTGGGAATGGGGGATCCGCGGGCTCTGAGCGCGCATCAGCATCGCGCCTTACAAGCAGGAGGTCGCTGGTTCGAGCCCGGCACCGCCCATGGAACGGAATCTGGCTTCGGGCTGGGAACTGCTGCCCCTCACTCAGAGGGCTGTAGATGTGGATCGAATGGGAGTTCGAACTGATCCTGTCGGTGCAGTTTCAGCTTCCGAGGAAGCGCTGCCTGGCGGCGCGACGCTGCGCGATGGGAATCTGCTTCCAGTAACTGCGCAGCGTCTCGTACTGGGGCAGATCATCCGACCCAGTGAGCTGGCGGTAGCGGCCAGGTTCGTGGTCATGCAGGTGGAACAGATCCCAGACAGCTTTGTTCAACTTGCCGCGCTCCGCGTACCTCGCCAGCAAGAACTCCTGGGAGCCGGCGCGGCGGCGAAGGGCAGGTGTGTTACTTACCACGCCGGTGGCTCTGCTTCCCCTGCGATTGCTTGGTTCTTGCTACCGGGCAGCGGCTGCAGCAGAAAGAACTCCACCGCATAGTCGGGGTCGATGTGGTCGTCGCTGAAAAACGCCTCCACCGTGCGACCGCTGAGTCGCTCAACGAGCTCAACCCAATCGTCGCGCATCAACTGCTGCAGGATGTGCCGCGTATGAAGCACATGCTGTCGCTCGCCCATCGCGACGAGGCTGCGGTCCCCCTTGGTAAGCGTGTCCCCAAGGACGATCGCGACCGTGTCCTTGCTGATAACCGTGCGGGCCTTGGTGGGCCCACGGCCGGTGCACTCGCGAAGAAGCTGAACCGCCCCGCGCGAAACGTCTGCGGCAACTGAGCCGTCT
>DHWR01000103.1:1134-2392 GCA_002413265.1 Chloroflexi bacterium UBA5177 | reverse complement strand
AGAACCCGACGGGCGGCCCATCCACAGTAGCGTGATAAGACTGCGGCAGGGCAGCGGTATCGCCAATTCCTCGCTCAGAGCGGACCCTCCGCAGTCGGTCGTCGCAAACACCGGGATCGGATGCTCGACCTCCGACACACGGGACCCCACATCTGCTAGTTCTGAACGGGAGTGGTCTGAGGGCGCCTGCCCAGGACGCCTCCGAATCGTGAGAAAGGTCCGCCGGTTTGCCTTCTCAGACACCTTCGGCCTCTCCTCGATAGGACGATCGCGGTCACTGGCCAGCGATCTGACTTCGGACCCGATCGGGTTCCGAGTAAGGAGGCCACCAATGGATCTTCTCGCGTGCTCGCAGTGCGGACACCGTTTCTACCTGCCGGGCGTCGGGCCCTCCGAGGGCCGCTGCTGTCCGCAATGCGGAGGCGGCTTGGGCTTCGCCCTGCATCGCATCACGTCCCTTCCGCTAGACGCTCGCTGGCTTGACCTTCGTGTCGCACCCGGCAGCGCGCCGACAGTGACCGCCATGGCGGAAGGGGATGGAATGCCGTCGAAGGAGTTGGCATGACCGAGCCGACCAGGGCAAGCCAGCTTGAGACCCGCATCGCGGATCAGATTGCCCTCCTGCAGGCCGACTACTACGGGGTACCTCCCAAAGGGGCCCGCGCCTACGTCATCCCCGGCGAGATTGTGGTGGTGGTATTGCGCGAGACCTTTACCCCCGCCGAGAAGGTGCTGATCGGCCATGGCGACGCTGAGACGATCCAGCATTCGCGCCGCCGCTTTCAGCAGATCTCAGGCGACCAGTTCGTTTCGGTGGTCGAGCAGGCCACGGGCGAGCAGGTGGAGTCGTTTCTATCCGAGACCAACTTGGAAAAAGAGGTTGCGGTCGAGATATTTCTATTGACCGGCGAGGATCGCACCCAAATGGAGGGTTTTGAGCAAAACCAGCGATCCGGTACCGACACACTCGTGACCCCAAGGAGCGCGAGATGAATCCGCGCAAGAGCCTTGGAGGCAGACAAGGGAAGGAGACCAGATGAAGATGGTCGCATTGCGAAACCAGATAGCCGAATGCATGGAGGCAGGCGACACGCTTGAGCAGATGGAGACGGAGATCAACTCCTCGGGATTAAGCGAGGAGGAGAGGTCTGCGCTATGGCTTTTCGCGTGGTCCTATCTGCCCGGCGTCGCTCAGCGAAACAAGGCGATCGCGGCGACAGAGATGCTTGCCGAAACCTACGATGGTCCAGGCCCAGCG
>DHWR01000103.1:0-958 GCA_002413265.1 Chloroflexi bacterium UBA5177 | reverse complement strand
ATGACTGGCTTTACAAGCGAGTAAGAACAGCGCTTTCTAACCGCTAGGGGAAGGGGCACCGACGGACAGAGCTTCCAAAGTCGCCGACCGAACACGAGTCTTGGTCGTGATTGGGGCTCAGGCGGCGTAGACCATCAGGACTTCGCCCCAGTCTCCGTCGATCGTCGTGAGCGACTGTTCGAGTTCTTCGAACGCACGCTGTTGTGACACGTCTTCGAAGGCCACTTTCCACTCCGGCTCTTCACCCTGAACGGGCCGCTGCGTCCGCAACTTCTCGATGATCACGTTCGCCCGATCGGAGTCGACGTCTTCAGTGTCAACGAAGACGAGCTTGAGGTTCCAGACCGAGGAGACGATGCCCCCGAGCGTACCGCCGAGGCAGGGCTTCCGCTTTCCATGCGAAGAAGAGCCTCGACGGGCAAAAGGACTGCGCATTTGCCCGAGATCCGCAGCGATCCGCGGACATCGCCGGACACTGAAGTCGAGAATGTGCTGAAGACGGCTCGACCGATTGGCTCTGTGGAGCCGAAAGAGCACATGCGGCTCGTGAAGACCCGTCCGCCTTACAAGCAGGAGGTCACTGGTTCGAGACCAGTACCGCCCATCGTCAAGCGAATGCAGCTGGCTGCTTTGAACCGTCAGCGGGCGGCCGACGTACCCCCGGTACTAGTTAACCCCGACAGGGCGAGTGGCGAAGAGTGCCGTTGCCGCGTTCTACAAGGAGCCGATCAATGCCTAACTCACGTCTCGCAGCCGCGACTGCTGTCCCACTCGCAGCGCTGCTGATCGCAGCCGCTGGCTGCGGTGGTTCCTCAACCTCGACCTCCGCTGGCACGACGACCGGCGGCAAGTCGACAACCCCGGCCGCAAACAACAACACGCCTCAAACGTCCACCACGACTCCGTCGGGCGGCTCCAGCGGTGGAGGCGGCGGCTACGGCTATTGAGCCGCGGCGCT
>DHWR01000188.1 GCA_002413265.1 Chloroflexi bacterium UBA5177 | reverse complement strand
GACCGGGTCGTCTATCGCCTCACACGCGCCGGCAAAACCGAGGTCGAGCGCTGGCTCGAGACGCCCTTCGTCCGCCACGCCTACCGTGACGATCTCTTTCTCAAGCTTTTCGCCGCCTCTCGGCTCGGTCGAGACACGTTCACAACCGTCCTCGACGTGCAGCGCCAAGCCTACGTTGGAGAGCTAGCTGCACTGCGCGAACTCCGCGAGCGGCACCGCGATGACGAACTCGTCCTGCTTTTGATCGAAGCCGCCATCCTCCATACACAAGCCGATCTCCGCGTAGTCGAACTCGCCGAAAGAACAGCCGAGAAACTCGTTGCTGGCGTCGCGGTGGAGAAGGCCGGCGCAGACAGCCCAGACACCGCGGCAGAGCAAGCCTAGGAGTTGCACGATCATCGGCTTCGTCCTCAGCCAGTTGCGCTTCCGTCCGTGGCGGGCTGGCGCGTTAGCGGCCGCGATTGTCGTCGCCACGGCCAGTTTCAGCGTACTTAGCGCAGCCGGAAAGACGAGCGAGATCCGAGTTCGCGGCTCGGTCAACAGCAACTATCGCACTGCCTATGACATCCTCGTGCGGCCGAAGGGAGCTTCGCTCCTGCTTGAACGCCAACAGGGCCTCGTGCGCGACAACTACCTGAGCGGACTCTTCGGCGGGATCACCCTCATGCAGTACTCCCAGATTCTGCGACTCCCTGGCGTAGAGGTCGCGGCGCCGATCGCCAACATCGGCTACGTCATCCCATCGGGAGCCCAGACGTTCACGATCAACAGTCTCCTGTCTCGCGATCCGGTGCAGCTCTACCGGATCGTGTCCACCACCGTCGCCCAAGACGGCACATCTCGGTACCCGCACGGAGTCAGCTACACCTATTACACGCGCCGCCACCGCTTTGCTCTCACGTCGGGGCTAGGCGCTGATTTCGGCGAGGTCATGCCGGGACAAGCCGATCCGCTGAGAGTTTGCCCCGCTGGATTCCTGAACTCCAACGGACCACCGAGCCCGTTTTGGACGAAGCTCGTCTCGCTCTCGTGTTATTCCGCCCGCTCCCCGGGATACGGAACCGACCGCGCCAAGCCGGGCAGGGTTCAATCGAGCGTCGGCATTCAGTTCCCGATCCTCCTCGCGGCAATCGACCCCGTACAGGAGGCGCGGCTGCTTCATCTCGACCGAGCGATGGTTGCCGGTCGCTACCTGCGCGAGGGGGAAAAGCCGCGGCTCCGAAACGTCGAAGGGAATTCCTATCATCGCCTCGTTCCGGTGATCGCGAGCACCAGGACCTATGTTGACGAGCGGGCCGAGGTCCGCATCGAGCGGCTCTCGATCCAACCCCGTACAAACGTGCCGGAGGCCCTTGCAACGAATGCCCTGGCCTTTCTGAACGGACTGCGCGGGCACGAGGTCGCACGTCGGACCTTCTCCGCACAGGCGATGTACAACAACTTGCTCGCAGGGATCATCAAAGAGTGGAAACAGAAGACGATCTCCTGGTCGTACTGGACGGCATCTCCCGTTCGCTACCGCTCTCTCATCCAGCATGAGCTGGCGCCGAGAGTCGTCAAGAACCCACTCTCAGTCTGGCGCTCCGCACCAACACCAGGATATTCCGGTTACACCTCCATCTCCCAGGCGAACGCCGACCTGCAGTTTCGACGGCTACATCCGCGGATCGGCTCGCCCTTCTTCAGCCGAACCGATGTTCCCGGAAAAGAGGTCCTGCAGACCCCGACGATGTTCTTCGTCGGCCGCTACGACCCCAAGCGCCTACCGGGCTTCTCGCCGCTCTCGAAGGTCCCGTTGGAAACGTATTACCCGCCGGAGCTGTTGCCGGGAGACCCAAAGACCGGGCGGGCTCTTCATGGTAGGCCACTGCTCCCGTCGACGAACATCGGTGACTACGTGGCGCAGCCACCCCTTTTTCTGACGACGCTGCAGGGTATGCAGCCATTCCTGAACTCGAAGGACTACGCAGGTGCGAACGCCAAGGCCCCGATCAGCGTCATCCGCGTTCGCGTCAAGGGAGTGAGCGGGCCAGATCAGCTGTCACAGGCTCGGGTGCGACAGGTCGCAACCGAAATCCATGATCGCACCGGCTTGCAGGTCGACATCACCGCAGGCTCCTCACCGAAGCGCCTGACTGTCAGGCTGCCACCGGGGAAGTACGGCCGGCCCGCGCTCGTGCTGCAAGAGGGCTGGTCGAAGAAGGGGGTGTCGTTGAGCTTTTTGCAAGCGCTCGACCGGAAGCGGCTCGGGCTCCTCGCGCTGATCCTCGTCACCTGCGTCTTCTTCCTCGCCAACGGGGCCTTCGCCGCCGTACGTGGTCGTCGCCGTGAGATAGGCACGCTGCTTTGCATCGGCTGGTCACGCAAAGCGATCTTCGCCGTGGTGCTCGCCGAGCTCGTGCTCGTTGGAACGGTCGCTGGTCTCACAGCCGCTGGCGTTGCCGCAATCGCGGCGCACCTCTTTTCCCTCAAGATGTCTGTCCCCCGCGTGAGTCTGGCGATTCCTTTGAGCGTTGCTTTGGCGGCCATCGCGGGAGTGATTCCCGCATGGCGCGCCGCTCGAAGCGGAGCGCTTGACGCGGTGCTGCCGGCGATCTCAACCGGCACAGTTCGCAGGCATGTTGGTCGGCTGCTCTCCCTCGCCGCCATCAACGTCCGCCGCGTGCCTGCGAGAAGCGCCGCTGCCTCCGTAGGTCTGTTCATTGCCTCCGCAGCCTTGACACTGCTGCTGGCGATCAACCAAGCGTTCCAAGGACACGTCGTCGGCACACTGCTCGGCGACGCGGTCTCGGTGGAGGTACGCGGCCTCGACTTTCTTGTGGTCGGCGTGATCGTCCTACTCGCGACGCTCTCGCTCGCCGACGTCCTCTACCTCAACCTGCGTGAACGGGCGGCAGAGTTCGTCACACTGAGAACCGTCGGTTGGAGCGACCGTTATCTCGTCCAAGTAGTCGCCACTGAGGCGGCAATCCTCGGCCTCCTAGGCACCATCCCCGGCTCACTCACAGCACTCTTGGTCGGCCTGCAGCTCGGTGTACCAGTGTTCCCGCTGTTGCTCGCAAGCACAATCAGCATCCTCGGTGGCCTCATCGTCGCCCTCCTCGCGTCGATTGCACCCTTGGCGCGCCTCTCCACCTTGACCACTCCCTCAGTGCTCGCGGAGGAATAGTCACCGTTGACCGAAACGATCAGCTCGTCTCCGTCTTGATCGAAGCCGCGATCCTC
>DHWR01000290.1:1173-4508 GCA_002413265.1 Chloroflexi bacterium UBA5177 | reverse complement strand
AGGTTGTCGCCGTAGTAGAGCGTGTTCTGCATGCCCTATACTTTAGCTATGCTCAAGCGCTCAAGCAAGCCCAAGCGGCCACGAGACATCAACGAGCTCGCCGCATCCATCGTGGATGAGGCGACGAGAGAACCGGAGCCCGAGACCGCCGCGCCAGTGCCAGAACGCGAGAAGAATCAGGCTGCCGTTTCATTGGGCCGGCTAGGTGGGTTGAAAGGCGGGAAGGCTAGGGCTGCAAAGCTCACGCCTGAGGAGCGCAGCCAGATAGCTAAGAAGGCCGCAGAGAAGCGCTGGAATAATCGCCCGTAGTTATCTCCGCAAATAGTCGGGGTCCTGTTACTACAGTTTTGTGCAATAACGTTGCGGTTATTGCCTCTTGCCTGCTACCCTTATTGCAGAGTTAGCCTGGAGAGCAGAAAGAGGTGCCTACGTGGAAGAAGATCCTGCGCTTGTGGGAGCTCCCGTATCTGGGGGGCGCAAGCGCGAGCGGTCCCGCATTCAATTCCCTTACAACGATCTGGACGAGGTTGTGAAACTGGCAAGGGCCGTCCACGACACGGGCGGAAGCCGCGCCACGCTGGAACAAATAGTGAAGCCCCTTGGTCACGACAACATCAGCAGCGGTGCATTTCGGCTGAAATTGTCGGCGGCGCGGATGTATGGTTTGATCGACTTCGATGGGCAGGAGGTCCGGCTTACCGAGTTAGGGAGGCGCGTTGTCCAGGCCGATACTGAAGCAGCCGCTCGCGCCGATGCCTTCCTGACGGTCCCCCTTTATCAAGAGGTTTACGACAAATACAAAGGCTATGCCTTGCCGCGAGATGTTGGACTTGAAAGCGAGATGGAAGCTCTCGGCGTGTCGAAGAACACGAGGTCCAAGGCCCGGCAGATCTTCCAAAGAGCAGCTAGGCAGGCGGGCTTCTTTGGTCAGGGCAAGGACAGGCTAGTCGCTCCCTTCGGGGCACCAATCACAAAGCCACTCGACCCCAAGAAGCATGACGATCAGCCTAACGGCGCTACACCCAATGGCGGCTCCGGAGGCGGTGGCTCAGACGGCGAGGGTGCCACCTACTACAAGCAACCCTTGATGGGTGAATACCTGAAGACCATGCCGCCGGTCAGGCCAGCATGGGAAGAAGAAGCTTTAGACGAGTGGGTCGAGACGTTTAAGCGGATCGTCCGCACTATCGACTCGATCACCAAGTAGCGCATACCGACAGGCGAGAGAGACCGGGCTGGTTTGCAGCACCCACCTTGCTGAGCGGGCTGGGCCTTGGCCCGTGTCTCTCTCGCCGCCCCTCGTTTCACATTCTCGCAGCGCTAGTCCGCTCAAGCAAATTGACTTAAATACTTGCCTATGCTTGAGCGGTCAGGTATACTATAGGAGTGAATAAGCTCTCCACGGAACAGCGGACCCGCGTCGTTTCGGCTCTCGTCGAAGGCAATTCGATCAGGGCTACCGTTCGCATGACCGGCGTTGCCAAGAACACGGTAACGAAGCTGCTTGCTGAGCTGGGCCACGTCTGCGAGGCGTACCAAGATCGGACACTGCGCAATCTTCCGTGCAAGCGGCTTCAGGTCGATGAGATTTGGGCCTTCTGCCAATCGAAGCAGAAGAACGTAGCGCCCGAGCACGTCGGAGAGTTTGGCTACGGTGACGTGTGGACGTTCACCGCTATCGACGCGGATACCAAGCTCGTCCCGACCTGGCTGGTGGGAGAGCGAACGATCTGGTTTACAACCGCCTTCATGCGGGACCTGGCCGGCCGCTTGGCGAACCGTGTCCAGCTCACCACAGACGGGCACAAGCCCTACCTCGAAGCGGTTGAGGAAGTGTCCGGCGGGGGCATCGACTATTCCATGCTCATCAAGTACTACGGCAGCCAAGACCTAGAGGGCCAGCGCCGCTACAGTCCCGCGATCTGCGCCGGCACCGAAGAGCGAACCATCATGGGCCAGCCTGACCCGAGCCACGTTTCCACGTCCTACGTTGAGCGGCAGAACCTCACGATGCGCATGGGCATGCGCCGTTTTACCCGACTCACGAACGCCTTTTCAAAGAAGTTTGAAAACCTGGAGAGCGCCGTCGCCCTTCACTTCATGTACTACAATTTCGCCCGCAAGCATCAGACGTTGAAGGGCATATCACTCCTGCGATGCCTGCGGGCGTCACCGATCACGTGTGGACAGTCGGGGAGATCGTCGCCTTGCTGGACGACGAATCCTTAACTTCAAACTGACCCACTACCGTATTTAGGTGTAGTTCAGCCCTTCAGGGCGTCAAGTGGTTGGCGGACGGTATCCGTTGATGCCACAACGTGAGACCTACCGCTGCGATTCGTCGGCGATTGGTCGCTGAACGACGATCCGCTCGCCTTTTCTATACACGTACTGCCCTATCAAGCAGTAGCTGGTTCCTCGACAACCGATCGCGGGGACTCCTCCTCCGCGAAGCTCGTACCTCTGCCTGCGAAGTCCTTCAAATATTCAGGAACCCACCAGTTGAACCGGCCCGCCACCTCCATGATCGACGGCACCAGCACGATCCTCACCAAGCTCGCGTCGATCGCGATGGCTGCCAGGAGGCCGAAGCCAAGCTCCTTCAGCTGAACCTGGCTTCCGATCACGAAACCGGAGAAGGCCACGATCATGACTAACGCGGCGGACGAGATCAGGCGTCCGGTACGCTCCAGGCCGAACGCCACGCTCTCCGCGTTGTTGCGGGTGGCGAGCCAGCGCTCCCGAATGCGGCTCAACAGGAACACCTCGTAGTCGGTCGAGAGCCCGAATAGTAGAGCAAAGAGGAAGATCGGTACCCATCCGGCCACGCCGCTCTCCGGTGAGAAGCCGAGCAATCCGGCCCCGATGCCCCGTTGGAACACCAGCTGGAGCACGCCATAGGCTGCCCCAACCGACACCAAATTGAGCAGCACCGCCTTGGCAGGCAGGAACGCCGAACGGAAGGCAAAGAACAGGAACCCGTAGGTTAGGAGCAAGACGATGGCTACGATCAGTGGGAACTTGGCGTAGAGAGAGTCATTGAAGTCGGTGTAACCTGCCTGTTCGCCGCCCACATAGACCACGTCGCTTCGCAGAGCGCCCGCGACGTAGCTCTTGGCGTCATCGCGCAGACGGCGAACCAGCTTTTCGGCACTGGTGGTGCCCACGTCGTGGCGTGGAACTACCGAGATGATGGCCGTCTGGCGGTCCGCGCTCAGATAACGGCCGGTCACCAATGCGAGTTGCGAGGCTGGGGGTGAGCCCGAAGCCGGAAGATAGTCTGCCGGCCCGGTCACGCGCTTCACTTCGGGATCGCGCCGGATGAGGTTTTCGAA
>DHWR01000290.1:0-918 GCA_002413265.1 Chloroflexi bacterium UBA5177 | reverse complement strand
GCTCTGCATCAGCTCGATGCCGGCAATCGATTCCAGCGACTTCGGCTGGTTTTTGAGCGATCCGAAGGCGAAGTTCAGCTGGGTGACCGGGAAGATCAGAGCCAGCAACACGACCGAGACGATGCCGCCCGTTATCCACGGCCGACGCATGACGGTCAAAGCGTATCTGTGCCACATGCCGGTTTCTCCGGTCTGCAGAAAACGGATGGGCACGACCCGAAAACGGTCGATCCTGGTGCCCACGACGCTCAGCACGGCGGGAAGCAGCGTCATGGAGACGGCGAGCGCCGTGATCGGCACCAGCAATCCGCCCAAGCCCATCGACTCCATGAAGGTGACTCCGGTCAGAATCAGCGAGGAGATGCCGATGGCGACGGTCAGCCCCGAGAAGAAGATGGCACGCCCGGTCGTCTCCATGGTGCGGACGATGGATGCCTCGACATTACCCGCCGAAGCGCGCAGCTCTTCACGGAATCGGTAGACGATAAACAGCGAGTAATCAATGCCGATGCCGAGCCCCAGCACGGTCACCATGTTGGTGACGTACACCGAGGTATCGAGGTAACGGCCGAAGATATAGACGAGCGCCAGGCTCAACACGATCGATGAAGCCGCCAGCAGCAGCGGTATCGACGCCGCTACCAGGCTCCCGAAAACCAGGAGTAGGATGACAACCAGAATCGGCACCGTGATGGAGTCGCCTTTGTTGAGGTCGTCCTTGCTGGCTTTGGTATTGTCGGCGTTCTGAGCCGCCGTACCCGTCACATAGGTCGCGAAGCCAGGAGTCCGCACCACGTCTCGCAGGTGCGGGATCTGTCCTTCGATATCGGCTTCCTTCAGGGCGCTCGAAACCAAGATCGCGACGCTGCTTCCGTCTCTGCTAATCAGCTGTCGGTTGTTCGATGCGATCGGGTTGTC
>DHWR01000239.1:5592-20622 GCA_002413265.1 Chloroflexi bacterium UBA5177 | reverse complement strand
CGACGAGCAAAGGCCGCTACGCCACTCGACCCGTTCGTAACTCCCAAACGAGATACCGCTCAATTGCACTCTTGAGCCGATGGGCAACCACGCCGGGCAAGACCATGGCCCTGTGTCGGAGAGTGGCATCGCCACGGGAGGTCAGCAGAAGTCCCACGCGCCCACCGTCCAGTACTCGCACGTCCATCGTTCGCGGAAGAGGTCTCGGCGCCGGCGTCCCACAATCCAGAGATGCGGCCGCGTTCTGCCCGGCTGCTTTCCCCATGTGGAGCGAGAGGTACCCAGTGTGCGGTGCATGCGCGAGTCCAAGCGGTGGAACTGGCTGGGAGAAGTAGGAAGCGACGCCAGCTGCATAGATGTCGGGCTGCTCGATGTGCCGGTACTCGGAGGTTACTGGGACCATTCCTGTCTCATCTGTCAATCCGGCGCTCTTCCAGATGTCGACCGCCCCCGTGAATGGAGGCATGATCACGATCGCGTTAGCCAGCAGCGTCTCGCAGCTTGATAGTTTGACCTCTTCCGCTTGCACGTGCTCGATGGCCACTGCAACCCGCGTCTCGATATTCCTTTGAGAGAACAATTTCTGAATCCGGTCTCGCGCTGCTGTTTGGCCGAATCCCAGATGGCCCAGAAACGGCTCAGCCGTTACGAAAGTAATAGGCACCCGGTCCCGCAGTCCTTCGCGCCGTAGGGCTGTTTCCAGAGCCAGAGCCAACTCGTACGCTGCGCTGATGTAGCTGGCGCCCTGCGCCGCCCCAATTACTAGTGGACCCGGCTCGCTAAAGAGCTTACGCAATACGTTGCGCGCCTCCATGGCCGAGTTCTCGCTCACGATCCAACTGGCAGCTCGGAACTCTCCGGCCAGGCCAGGGATGGCGGTGGTGTCCGGCCGGCCGCCCGTGGCGATGATCAGCTTATCGTAGCTCACTTGATCGTCGTCGGTTCGAACGGTGTGCCCTGCAACGTCTACCTCACGCACCGCGGACTGAACGTACTCGATGTTCTTACGCCGCAGAGCCGGCTCCAGCGCAAATCTGCTGTGCGCCGAGGACCGCCCCAACGCCGCCCAAACCAGTGAAGGAGCGAATACGAAACTATCGTTTGGCGCAATTACCGTAACGCGATCTTCCGGTCGCAGGCGCTTGCGCAGCGTGTAGGCCGCGCCAAGACCGGCAAAACTGGCTCCGGCGATCACGACGTGGCGGGCTGACGATGGGTTCTGGTTTGCTGCCACGATTCAACTCCTTACAGTTCGCGGGTCTGTCTGAGTTCAAGATAGGGGTGGGGGGAGCACCACCCTATCGGTCCCCTGCCCGATTTTGAGGGGCCACCCGTATGAAATGCGAACCTTTCCCGAACATCGCTCACGTGCCCGTGGCGAACCGGACCGCGACCAGCTCGAGCACGTCGTTGGTTATCTTTTCCTGGCGCGCCTGATTCTCTTGGACTCTGAGCGTCTGCATCATTCGCTCTGCAGTGCGCGTCGCCCCATCCATTGCCACAAGTCGCGCAGCCTGTTCACTGGTCAGCATCTGCGCGGCGATACGATACAGGGCGATGAACGCGTACTCGGTCAAGAGGGCCTGACCGAGCTCGTCAGCCGGCATGTAGCGAGAGTAGATCCGACGGTGCTTCGATCCCTGAGCCTGAAGTTCGGCCATATTGGGTGGCAGCAGTTGTTCCTCGGTGGGCACCTGCTCGCTTAACGACACGTACCTGCCGTAAATCACCCGCACTTCTGCCAACTCCCCTGAGTGGTATCGCGCCGCTAGCGTCGCTGCGAGCCGCTTTACGAGATCGTGCAAACCAGCTGTGGAAGTGGCTCCCGGCTCCTGAACGTCTGCCGCTACACCTCGAGACGCAAGCTGCCGCACGCCGCGTCGACCGACGACCATCAGGAGAGGTGGCCCGTTCCGCGCTAGCTCCTCTCGACGCTCCACTGCCAGCTCGACAACGTTCTGGGCAAGCTTTCCGCACAGAGGCTGCTCGGACGTCAGAACGAGCAGCCCTGTTTGTCCGCTATGAGAAGCGGTGGCCCGTCGAGGAAGAGCGTCGGCGGCAAGTGACCCGAGAGCGCGCACTACCAGCGCGTAGTACCGATCCGACGCATCGGCCGCAATTTGCGCCCTATGAATGCGACCAGCAGCTACCGACCTCAAAGCGTGGACGACGTCGTGCACCGTCCTGGCAGTCTCTGCCCGCCTACGGACCTGTTCAAGATTCATGATGGGCTCGCTCGCTGCGTCTGCCACATACCGATTTCAGGGCGGTCCGCAGCATCCCTTCTGTCTCCGCGCTGAGATGGGCGTCCGTGTAAAGCGACGCCTCGACATCGGCCGGCACGGCTCTGAGTTCCTCGCACAAGGCGGAGAGAAACGCCGACACTTCGGCAACAGCGATGCGGTCCAGATACCCCTCGCGCACCGCGAACAGCGTTCCGACTTCCTGAAGAAGGGTTAGCGGTGCAAGACGCACTTGTTTGAAGGCCTCTCGCACGCGTCGACCGCGTTCCAGCCGAGCGCGCGCTTCCTGCTCGAGCTCAGCGCCAAAACGGGCAAAGTTCTCCAGTTCGTTGAGCTGGGAGTAGACGAGGCGGAGGTCACTCGCGAGCTCCCGAAGAATTGGCGGTTGAGCCTTCCCCCCAACGCGAGACACGCTCAGTCCAACGTCGATGGCCGGACGCACGCCCTCGTTGAACAAATGACTGTCCAGAATGATTTGTCCGTCGGTAATGGAGATCAGGTTGGTCGGGATGTAGGCTGCGACGTTCCCTCCCAGAGTGTCCGCGATAGGAAGCGCTGTCAAGCTGCCACCGCCCAAGTCGTCGCGCAGTCGGGTCGCCCGTTCGAGCAATCGGGCATGCAGGTAGAAGACGTCCGGAGGATATGCCTCCCGGCCGGGGGGGCGCTCGAACAGGAGAGAGATTCTGCGGTATATGTCCGCATGTGCCGTGAGGCTGTCGTAAATGATCAAGCTGTGTCTGCCTGCCCTCATGAAGTATTCGGCAATACTGCAGGCGGCATACGGTGCAAGATATTGCTGTCCAGCCGGCGCGTCGGCGTCGGCCGAAAGTACGATGGTGTGGTCCAACGCTCCGCCGCGCTTAAGAGTGGCCACGACTTCTGCCACGGTCGACTTTCTCTGTCCAAGCGCCGCGTATACGCATATCACCCCGCTGCTCCTTTGGGCCAGGATCGCGTCGAGTGCGAGGGCGGTCTTACCCGTCGAACGATCTCCTAGCAGCAGCTCCCGCTGCCCCTGACCGATGGGTAGCAGTGAATCGATAACTTTTGTTCCTGTCCGGAGGGGCGTGCGGACGGGACGTCGCTCCGCCACAGCTGGCGCTTCTCGCTCCATCGGCAGGAACTCGTTTGAATGAATGGGTTGTCCTCCGTCCAACGGCCGCCCTAACACATCGACTACTCTTCCGAGCAGTTCCGGACCTGCCGCCACGCTCGGGACGCGTCCCAAGGAGTGCATTTCATCCCCGGCAGACACGCTCTCTGACGCATCGAGAAACAGAATGCCGAGTTCCTCGGGGCGCACGTCGAAGATCATCCCTGTCACGCCACTGCTGGTTCGGACCAGCTCTCCGTAACCGGCAGAGGGAAGTCCCCGGAGATGAGCTACTCCGTCGCCGGTTTGAGTAACAACCCCAACCTCGCGGTGACGCACGTCCCAGTGAAGATGCTCAAGCTGTGAGGCAACTTCCGCTCGGATGTCTCCGAGCTCCACATTCGCGCGGCCTAGCTCAGTGCTCATCGTTGCTCTGCTCAGTCTGTCCAGCTAACGAAGCATCCCAAACATGCCCGTCCAGCCGGAGGCGCACACCGCTTTGAAGTTCCGTCACTCTTAGAACCTGTAAGGACACCTCCTCTCCCATCACCTCCGACAGAGCATCGCGAACTTGTCTCACTACCTCCGCGGGCAGATCGTGGGCCGCTTCCAGAGTCGCCGTGTCACCGCGGCCCCAGCTTCGTGCCAGATTCGCTCGGTCTGCTTCGGGAAGCGAGCGGACAGTATCTGCTACACGGCTCGCCAGGCGGGAGTCAAGATCGTCACCGGACGCATCCCGAAGCAGACGCTCCGCTAGCGCTACGGCCTGGTGCACAACGTCCTCCCGCAGGGAGCGCAGTACCTCCAACCGCTCCCGCTTCAGCGCCTCACGCGCCAAAGCCGCCTGCCTCGCCGTCTCTTTCGCGGCGTCAGAAAGAATGCGCTGCCGCTCTACATCCGCCTCTTGCCTGGCTTTCTCAAGCAGGTTCTGTCGCTCGGATTGCATGGCGCGGAGACGCTCGTCCACCTTGTGCTCTCGCGCCTGAGCCTCTTGCAGAGCGCGCTCCGTGTTCGCCTCTCGCCTGTCAATCGCTTCACGCCGTCGATCGATCGCGTCGTGCAGGGGCCGGTAAAGCACGCGTTGCAGCACGTAGGCCAAGACCAGGAAGTTTATGACCTCGAAGACAAACGTCGAGCCGTTGAAGGTCATCCGGTGCTCACTTGGGAACGGACCCGGCGAAGGGGTTGGCAAAGAGCACTATCAGCGCAATGACCAAACAGTAGATCGCGAGCGACTCTATCATCGCCAGCGCGACAAAAAGCGTCCGGGTGATGGCGCCGGATTGATCCGGTTGTCTCGCCATCGCATCGAGTGCCCCCATGGCCGCGCGCCCCTGGCCGATCCCCGTGCCCACGGACCCCAGCCCAACCGCTAGCCCCGCGGCGATCATGGCGCCGACCGCGAATATGGTGTATGCGTTCACGTTTGCCTCCCTTGTTCCGATTGAGAACGAATGGCCGCGCCAAGGTAAACGACTGTGAGCACGGCGAAGATGTACGCCTGGATGACGCTGGTAAGAACCGAAAGCAACATGATGGGGACCGGGACCAGGAGTCCAGCCAGGAGCAATAGCACGCCAACTACCAGCTGCTCGCTCATCACATTCCCGAATAACCGAACGGCGAGAGTGAGTGTTCGCGAAAGCTCGGTAACAATTTCGATCGGAAGGAGGAAGGGAGCCGGCTCGAGGTAGTGACCGAGATACCCTCGGACACCGCGAGCCCGAATGCCATAGAAGGGGACAGCAAAGAAGACGACGACGGCGAGCGCTGCCGCGGTGGACAAATCAGCGGTGGGCGCATGCAGTCCCGGAACCTGTCCCATTAAGTTGCACAACCCTATGAAGAAGGCCAGCGTCACAACGAGTGGTGTATACGCCCGGGGATCGCAAGAAAGCATTTCGCGCATCATCCCCTCCAACTCTTCCATGAGCATCTCGAGGCCCAACCGCCATCCCGTGGGGCGGTCCAAATGTCCTCGGATCGAGAAAGCGAGGCCGACGAGCACCACTGAGGCGAGGAGAGAGTAGACGACGGTGCTGGAAATCTGTATCGGTCCGAACTGGAAGAGAATCTGGGGAAGATAACGGTCCCTAAGCATTCGAAACTCCTCCCACATGCCAGACAAGGGCCGATCGGGTCAGCAATAGGCCCGCCACGCCTGCAAAAAGATCGGATTCCCCGGCCCGCCCAGCGATGACGAGTACGACTCCGAGTCCCGTGGTGCGAAGCAGTACGCTCCACCTCAGGGAGCGGCGTCCCGTGAGAACCAGACTGCGGGCGTCATGCCAGAGGTGCCATGAGTACGCCCCTCCCAGGAGGCAACCCGCCGCAACGGCCAACATGAGGCTCATGGCTTCATCACCTCCTCCATGTGTCGCCAGGCCGCCATACAGCCCAACGCCAAACCGAGGACCAGAAGTGAGAGCGTCCAAAACAAGCCGAGGCGAAAATGCATGTCTAGATAGCGGCCCAGGGCTACGCCGAGTAGAGCCGGCACCACGACCATCCATCCGACAGTCCCCACGATGCCGAAGGCCGACCACAGATTTGGCTTCTGAACGTTCTGTGATCGCTCTGCCTGTCTCTTGATCGCGGAGACAAATCGATCGTTGTCTTGCTCCGGCTTCATCGGCGAGTCTCCAGCTGCGAAAGGCGTTGTAACAGCTCGGCGACAAGTTTGCGCAAGGTTGTTGCGGCCTCCTGCTCTTGTACTTGACGCAGCCTCAACATGTCGGCTACCCGAGCGCTGGCGCGATCTATATCGTCAGATGCGACGCCGTCCCGCGTCACTACCGAGACTCGACCGTCCTCCAATACAAGGGCTCCGCCGTCGAGAGCGACATAATGCTCGCTGCCGTCCGGCTCCGCGTACGTCAAGATCGAGGGCACCAGAGCCGTGCAGAAGTCCTCGTGGAGCGGCAGAAGCGCGAACGAACCCGTTGCATCGACAGCTCGAACTTCGACGGGCTCAGCGCGCAATAAAGTCTTGTCGGGCATGAGGATTTCCAGCGACAAGCTCACAATGCCACCTCTTCAATGGCTCCGATCATGTAGAGCTTCGCTTCATCTACCGCGTCAAAAGCCCCAGCAAGAATGGCCTCGCATCCCGCTATCGTCTGTGCCACCGGTACCGAACGTCCGCCATGCCCCGTAAAGGCTTCGGTTACAAAGAAGGGCTGCGTGAGGAAACGCAACAGTCGGCGAGCCCGCTTCACCGCGATTTGGTCTTCCAACGACAGCTCTTCCAGACCCAACATTGCGATGATGTCCTGCAGATCCCGGTACCTCGCGATAAGTTGGCGGACTTTCAGTGCTACCTCGTAGTGCCTCGAGCCGACGTGCACCGGGTCGAGGAGCTTAGAGGTCGAAGCCAGAGGGTCGACCGCCGGATACAGCCCCTCTGCAGCTGCCCCACGCGCCAGTACGATGCTGGCGTCTAGATGGACGAACGTCTGCACGACGGCGGGATCGGTCAGATCATCCGCGGGGACGTAGACCGCTTGGACAGACGTGATCGCGGCACCGTCGACCGACGCGATCCTTTCCTGCAGGATTGCCATATCCTCTGCCAGAGTCGGTTGATAACCAACTGCAGAAGGGATGCGTCCCAGCAACCCTGAAACCTCAGAGCCCGCCTGGACATAACGAAATATGTTGTCCACGAGGAACATGACCTCGGTCTTTTGGCGGTCTCGAAAGTACTCAGCCATAGTGATGGCCGACAGCCCGACACGAAAGCGCGCTCCAGGGGGTGAGTTCATCTGTCCGAACAGGAGCACCGAGTGCTCGAGCACGCCCGTCTTCGCCATTTCCATCCAGAGGTCGTTCCCTTCGCGAGTACGCTCTCCGATGCCTGCAAAAACGCATACCCCTCCGTGCATGCTCACTGTCGTGCGGATCAGTTCTTCCAAAAGCACGGTCTTCCCCACGCCTGCCCCGCCGATCACGCCGGTCTTGCCACCCCGCGCCATCGGTGACAACAAGTCAACTATCTTGATCCCCGTCTCCAGGAACTCGCCGCTCTGATGCTGTTCTTTTAGGGGAGGCGCTGAGCGATGAATCGGCCAATGCTCAGCTGACTCGGGTGCAGACAGTCCATCTAGGGGTTGTCCCAAGACATTGAACAGACGGCCGACTGTCTCGGGCCCCACTGGAACACTGATGGGGCCACCCGTGCGCTCCACCAGCGTGCCGCGCGACAGGCCGGCGACGGTTTCCATGGCGAGAGCACGCACGGTGTGCGGGTCAACCTGGACCATCACCTCCAGGGTGATCTTGCGGTCCTCGGCCATGGCAAGAAGGGCTTCATTGATCCGCGGCATGTCTTCCGCGAACGTCGCCTCGACTACCGTGCCGCGAATCGCCGTGACGCGTCCCAATCCACTTGCCCCTTGCTGACTTCTCGACCCGTTTTCCACAGAGTTAGTCACGTGGACTCCTCGGCGATCTTTGACGCCTTACCGCCCAACCGTATGCCCTCCTTGGACCTCGGCACATCGGGCTCAGGACTGATTTCTGCTAGTTGCATACCTGAGGTCGACGATCCCTGCGCTCCCTCCAGACGTAGAGCGCGGCTCCAGAAGGAGTCCACCGGAAGCCCCGTGTCGCGTCTGGTAATGTCTGCTAGGTGCGAGGAAGGCTTGACGGGAAGTGTTCGCCGGCCTTGGCGCGTTCCGTCATCTGTTCGGAGAGCAATCTCTCGTCAGACTCGTTCCTACGCTCAATCGGCACAGTCCCTTTGCCCTCGGCAAGCCGATGAGCCATGCTCTTCCGGGCCTCTTCTTCGAGTTGTAGTTCATACACCTCGGTATCGGTAGCCATAGCCAACTCCTACCCAACGTCGAAAACGTCGGATGGGGAAACGGTCCCATACGCACCTTAAGTCCGCTCGGCCCAAAGCGCTATCGGGTGGCGACTGTATTTTTCCATGATGTTCAACCGATATCGCCACCGTCGCAGAAGCAGGGGAGCCGAGCCCCGAAACTCAGGCCTTTCGGCCATGCATATCAAGTCCGCGCCTGATACCGAGCCTCGGTTCTGGCAAATACATTAGCAGCAATGGGAGTCGCCGGTCGGCCAATCTCTCCCGAGGAGTTGCCTCGTGTTCCAGGTGCGAATTCACGGCAGGGGTGGCCAGGGCGTCGTGACCGCTGCCGAGATGATGTCTGTCGCAGCGTTCCATGAAGGCCGCCACGCACAGGCGTTCCCGAGCTTTGGATCAGAGCGCATGGGAGCGCCGGTCGTCGCCTTTTGTCGCATCGACAAGAAGGAGATTCGGTCACGCGAACCTGTGATGCAACCCGACGCGGTGATCATTCTCGACCCCACACTCCTCCACTCGGTCGACGTGTTCGACGGTCTCGCTCCTGACGGATATGTGCTGCTCAACACCTCGAGAGCTCTCGACGAGCTTGGCATCGATGGACTGAAGGAGAAGTTTCCGCCTGGTCACGTGCGGACCATCGAGGCCACGGAGCTTGCACTGACACACGTGGGCAAGCCCATTCCGAATGCTGCGTTGCTCGGTGGATTTGCGGCCATCACCCGTGTGATCGACCTTGAAGCGGTCTCCGCCGCCATCAAACAGAAGTTCCCCGGCCAGATCGGCGACAAGAACATCGCCGCCGCCACCGCTGCCTTCAAAGCCGCGAGTGCCTAGCAGAAGGGATTCATTAGCAGATGCTTAAACAGATCGAAGGCTCCAGGGCCATAGCCGAGACAGTGGCTCTGTCCCGTCCGCAAGTAATTTGCGCCTATCCCATAACACCCCAGACTCACATCGTCGAGGGTTTGGGCGAGCTCGTCAAGACAGGCGAGCTCCAAGGCTGCGAATTCATCAATGTGGAGTCGGAGTTTGCGGCCCTCAGCGTGGCGATCGGCGCCTCGGCCGCAGGCTCCCGAGCCTACACCGCGACGTCCAGTCAGGGCCTGCTCTTCATGGCAGAAGCGGTGTACAACGCCGCGGGTTTGGGGTTGCCGATCGTGATGACCCTTGGCAATCGCGCCATCGGTGCGCCGATCAACATCTGGAATGACCACAGCGACGCGATGGCCCTCAAAGACGCCGGCTGGATCATGCTCTTCGCCGAAACCAACCAGGAAGCTGCAGATCTGCACATACAGGCTTTCCGCTTGGCCGAGGAGCTAAGCACGCCGGTGATGGTATGCGTCGACGGCTTCATCCTGACGCACGCCTACGAGCAGATAAGCATTCCGACGCAAGCGGAGGTTGACGCGTATCTGCGTCCATACGTTCCGGTACAAGTGCTCGACGTGGACGAGCCCTTGTCCATTGGGGCCATGGTGGGGCCAGAGGCTTTTGCCGAGGTGCGCTACCTGGCTCACCACAAACAGCTTCAAGCCCTCTCGCTGATTCCACAGCTCTCAAACGAATTCGAAGCCCAGTTCGGTCGCGCCTCGGGTGGCCTCCTTCACACCTATCGAGTTGACGGCGCCGACACCGTGGTTGTCGCGATGGGTTCGGTGAACGGGACCATCAAGGATCTCATTGACAAGATGCGGGATGAAGGCCACGCTATTGGGGCGCTGGTCATTTCCTGCTTTCGCCCTTTCCCTTTGCCCGAGGTACACTCCGCACTCGCAGATGCACGTCGCGTTCTCGTCATCGAAAAGAACCTGGCCGTCGGGCTAGGCGGCGTTCTCGCCTCGAACGTGCGCATGGCGTTGAGGGGCCAATCGACACCCGTCTTCACCTGTATCGCGGGACTCGGCGGGCGGCCCATTACGACGAAGTCGCTGCGTTCATTGTTTGAGTCCGCCGAGCAAGACAACCTGGAAGACCTAACCTTCCTCGACTTGCAGTGGGACGTCGTCGAGCAGCAGCTGGAACGAATGAATGAGACTCGCGGCTCTGGACCGATTGCCGAGAGCATCATGCGAATGATGGGCGTGAGGACGCCATGAGGAGCCTTCCATGAGCAACGGCAGTAGCGCTCCCGTTCGACCGACGGCTCAGCGCGTGAAGTTCTATCAGACCGGCACTCTGACCGTGGGCAACCGACTTCTGGATGCCTCCCAAAGAACCGTCCAGGCCTCTCAGAACCGAAGCAACGCGTTGACTTGTGGACACCGCGCCTGTCAGGGATGTGGAGAAGCTTTGGGAGCTCGATATGCGCTTGACGCGGCAATGCGAGCCACCGACGGTCAGCTGGTCGCGGTCAACGCTACCGGCTGTCTCGAGGTGTTTACGACCCCCTTCCCCGAGACATCCTGGCAACTACCCTGGCTGCACTCGCTCTTCGGCAACGCAGCGGCGGTCGCGTCCGGCGTCGCAGCCGCGTTGCGCACTCAAGGCAAGGAGCACATTCGCGTGATTGCTCAGGGTGGCGACGGTGGAACTACGGACATCGGGTTCGGCTGCCTCTCTGGAATGTTTGAGCGAAACGATGACGTGCTGTACATCTGCTACGACAACCAGGGGTACATGAATACCGGTGTGCAGCGATCCAGCGCCACTCCCCCGACAGCTCGTACCGCTACGACGCCCGCCATCGGACCCGCGCCCGGCAATGTGTTCGGAACCGGGAAGGACGTGCCACGTCTTGCCATGGCGCACGACATTCCCTACGTCGCGACGGCTACCGTGGCAGACCTCCATGACTTGGAGGCAAAAGTCGTGCGAGGGATGTCCTATCACGGAGCCCGCTATCTGCACATCTTGGTGCCCTGCCCTCTGGGGTGGGGCAGTGAACCCGGCGAGACCATCTTGCTGGCCCGCCTCGCTACCGAATCCGGCTTCTTTCCACTCTTTGAAGCCGAACGCGGCGAGGTCAAGAGCTCGACTCCGATCCGTCACCTCGTCCCCGTCGAAGCGTATCTCAAACGGCAGAAGCGCTTTGCTCATCTGTTCAAAGGTGAGCGGGACGACAAACGCATCGCCGCGCTACAAGCGATGGCCGATCGAAATGTCGCTCGATATCATCTGCTGCCCGAGGAAGGAGCTCCTCAGTGACAAAGCCTTTCGCCATAACGCTCGACGTCGGCAGCAGTCTGGCAAACCACACCGGCTCCTGGCGGACGGAACGGCCTGTCTACGTCGATAGGCTTCCCCCGTGCAATAACGCTTGTCCGGCTGGCGAGAACTGCCAGGCATGGCTGTATCAGGCTGAGGAAGCCAACTATCTCGCCGCCTGGGAACAGATCATGATCGACAACCCATTCCCGGCAATCATGGGCCGCGCCTGCTACCACCCCTGCGAGACCTCCTGCAGCCGCGCCGACCTTGACTCGGCAGTCAATATCCACGCGGTCGAGCGCTTTCTCGGCGACCTCGCCATCGCAGAAAAATGGAGGGTGAGTGCTGCCCGGCCACGATCTGGCCGCAGAGTCCTGGTAATCGGTGCGGGTCCTAGCGGACTGGCGACAGCGTATCATCTCGCCCGGATGGGCCACACCGTGAAGATCGTGGAAGCAGGACCGGTGGCAGGAGGCATGATGCGTTTCGGCATTCCAGCCTATCGGTTGCCCCGCGACATCGTTGATGCAGAGGTCCAGCGCATACTCGATCTCGGTGTCGAATTGGAGCTGAACAGCAAGGTGGAGGACATCCCGAAGGTCATGAAGGAAGGGAGCTTCGACGCTTGCTTCGTCGCGATCGGGGCCCACCTCGCGAAGCGTGTCGATATTCCCGCACCTGACGCCAGTCACATCCTCGACGCCATCGCCGTGCTCCATCAGATGGAGACGGAATCGGAGCTTCCGAAACTTGGCCGGCGAGTAGTCGTCTACGGTGGCGGGAACACCGCTCTCGACATGGCTAGAACCGCGAAGCGACTGGGCGACCAGCCGGTGATCGTCTATCGACGAACCCGGGAGAAGATGCCGGCTCATGACTTCGAAGTCGAGGAAGCGCTCGAGGAGGGCATTAGCTTCCGCTGGCTGAGCACCATCAAGAATATGGAAGAAGGCTCCATCACGATAGAGAAGATGGAGCTGGATCAGGATGGCTGGCCGCAGCCGACCGGTGAATTGGAGACTATTGCGGCCGACACCGTCGTCCTTGCAGTAGGGCAGGACGTCGACGTCAGCGTTCTCGAGCGGATCCCCGCCATAGAGTTTTCACGCGACGGTGTCGTGCAAGTGGACAGCCGAATGATGACTGGTCATGAGGGCATCTTCGCGGGTGGAGACATGGTTCCTTCTGAAAGAACCATCACCGTGGCGGTGGGCCACGGCAAGAGGGCCGCTCGTCACATCGATGCCTATTTACGCGGCCAGAGTTACCAGGCGGAAGCGAAGCACGAGCTTATCACTCCCGAGATGCTGAACACCTGGTACTACAGCGATGCAGACAAGACCGTGCAACCGACGCTCGACAACGTGCGCCGCCGCAGCACCTTCGAAGAGGTGGTCGCCGGACTCGACGAGTCGACCGCCCTGTTCGAAGCTCGTCGCTGCATGTCCTGCGGCAACTGCTTCGAGTGCGACAACTGCTTCGCCGTCTGCCCGGACAACGCAGTCGTGAAGCTGGGTCCCGGCAAGCGCTTCGAGTTCGACTACGACTTCTGCAAGGGTTGCTCGATGTGTGCCATCGAGTGCCCCTGCGGTGCGATCCAGATGGTGCCGGAAGCAATCTGAAGGTTCTCGCGCCTCATGCGCCTGTCACTTCACCCGCGGCGTGGATTGCACGCCGCCTGGGGCGCGGCCTGGTCCACATCCACGGTGATTACCGGCCATGCAAGGCCTCGCTGAGCGCGACTCTGACGCCCATTCTTAGGACCGCGTTGGCATAGATGCGGGAGGCGAGCCAGATTGCGGCACCAATCGTGGCCAACGTCAGCACGACCGCCAGTCCCACTTGCCACTCGGGGGCACCGGCCGCCATTCGGGCTGGCATCGCCACCGGGGCCAGGAACGGCACCAGGGAGACTACCGTGCTGGCGAGGCTACTCGGATCAGGCAGTACCACCACGAGACTAACCACGTACGCCACACTGAGTGCCATGATGATCGGCAGGGAGGCTAGCTGCACATCCTGAACGCGAGAGACCAGCGAGCCGGCGGCGGCCAACAGCACCGCGTAGAGGGCGAACCCCAGCACGAACCAGAGCAGGCCACCTGCAATGACTCCGGCGCCCACGGCGGGAATGCTAACCACGTGCGTCCTGACAATGAGGATAAGCCCTACCGCCCCGATGATCACCAACTGCAGGAGGCCGAACAGGCCGATGCCCACCACCTTGCCAGCCAACAACTGACCTGGGCGGACGGTGGCTAGCAGGATTTCCACGATTCGGCTCTCCTTCTCTTCCGCCACGCCTTGAGCCACCTGAATGCCGTAGATCTGCAGAGAGATGGAGAGGACGATAGCCACGATGACGCCCATAATCGCCTGTTGCGTCCTCTGAGGACTGGCCGGCGTCAGGATGTGGACGTGGATGCTGGCGCCGCTCACCGCAGTGGCCAGGGCGCGAGGATTCAGCCCGTGAGCGGCCAACTGGGCCGCCAGCGACTCCTGCTTGACCAGACCAGTCAGCGACGCCTGCAGCGCAGTGTTGAGCTGACTCTTGGCCAGCACCTTCGGAGAGAGAGGAGAACCGCTCACCAGGACGTCGAGATGGCCGCTGCGGACCAGGCGCTCACCCACTGCCTGACTGGCGATGTGCTGGATCGTGATCTGTCCGAGCCCGCGTGCCGCCCCTTTGAGCGGTTGGGCGAGGATCTGAGCGGAGCTGGTGAATCCCACTGTGGTCACGCTGGTTCTGTTGTTGAGGGCCCGCGTCTGGAGCACCACGTAGCCAATCAGGAGGAGAACCATCAGAGCGGTGCCAATCCTGTACACTCTGCTCCGCAGCCGAATCACGAACTCGCGCCGGGCGACCAAGTAGACGCTGCGGAAAGAGGCCAGGTCCTGACGGTTCTCCGGCGCGCTCATGCCTGCGATTCCTCGGTAACTAGATGCCGGAACAGCTCGCTCAGGCTCGGAACGTCCCGCCGGAACTCACGAACCGGACCAGTAGCGAGCGCCGTTCGCAGTGCCACCTGATCGTCGGAGCCGGGCGCGAGCTCGAGCAGCCAGCAGGAGCCATCGGTCCGCAGCACTGTGACGCCGGACAAGCCATCGGTCCAGCCCGGCTCCGCGGCGGGAACGTCTACCCACAACCGCTCGGTCTTGGACCGCCGCAGCTCGGCCACCGTGCCGCACGCCACCATCTGGCCATGTGCAATGATGCCCACTCGATCGCTCAGCTGCTCCACCAGATCGAGCTGATGACTGGAGAAGACCACCGGGAGGCCCGCCTCCGCCTGCCGCCGCAGCACTTGGCTGAGCACGTCCACGGCCACCGGGTCCAGGCCGGCGAATGGCTCGTCCAGCACCAGAAGGGTAGGAGTAAAGACCAGAGCAGCGGCGAGTTGGACGCGCTGCTGATTGCCATGGCTCAATTCCTGCACCTCATCGTTGGCGCGTTGGGTGAGGCCCAGATGGGCCAACCACGTGTCGGACTGACGTTCCGCTTCGGCCCCGGTGCAGCCGTGCAGCTCCGCCAGGTAGATCAACTGCTCCCGGACGCGCATCCGCAGGTAGAGCCCCCGCTCCTCAGGCATGTAGCCGAAGCGGCGGCGCGTCTCGAAGGTGAGGGGTCGACCTTGCCAGCGGACCTCCCCCGCGTCGGCGGCGAGTACGCCCATCACGATGCGCATCGTCGTTGTCTTGCCCGCGCCGTTGCTGCC
>DHWR01000239.1:0-5430 GCA_002413265.1 Chloroflexi bacterium UBA5177 | reverse complement strand
CACTAAAGCTCAAGTCGTGCAGTGCGACGACGTCCCCGTAGCGCTTGGAAATCCGGTCGACTTGCAGCACGTCGTCGGCCTCAGTTCGATCCGCCGACTCCTGCGCAATAACATCCGGAAGCATAAGCCTTCTCTCCCTGCGCTCGGGACCATCACTGACCATTGTTGACCACGACCGGTGTCGGCATGCTCAGAGTGCCACTGACGCAGCTCAGGGATGTCCAGATAGCGCTTCCCTGTGACCCAGTCCCTCCGACTGCTCGGCAAGGCCGACCGCGCCCGAGTGGCACGATCGGCCTCAAATCCATTTCCTGCTTTACGCGCCGGCGAGCGCCAGTTCCGGGACTCGCTGCTGCGCCAGTGCATCGCCGAGCAGAACGACGGCTTCCACTAGGCGGCACGAATATCCCCATTCGTTGTCGTACCAGGCAAAGACCTTGACCAGGTCTCCTCCCATCACCTGCGTCAGCGAGAGATCCACTACCGTCGAATACCGACTGCCGATGAAGTCCGCAGAGACCAACGGCTCGTCTGTCACGCCCAGAATGCCGGCCAGCCACGAATGCGACGCTTTGCGAAAAGCGGCATTCACCTCTTCGATCGTCGTTGACGTCTCTGTCACCAGCGTGATGTCGGAGATCGACACGTCGAGCGTCGGGACGCGCAGGCACGAGCCATCGAACCGGCCGTTCAGCCCGGGTAGAACCTGCCCCGTGGCGCGGGCGGCACCGGTGCTGGTGGGAACGATGTTCTGACCGGCAGCTCGGCCTCGCCTGAAGTCCTTGTGTGGTGCGTCAACCAGCGCTTGGTCGCCGGTGTACGAGTGCACGGTCGTCATCAGCGCCTTCTTGACTCCGAATTCCCGTTCCAGGACCGCCATAACGGGAGCTACCGAGTTGGTCGTGCAGGAGGCGTTGGAGAACACCCTGCTGCCGTTTGGCTTTCGCACTTCGTCAGCCAACTCGTTATGATTGATGCCGAGCACGATCGTCTTGGCGCCTTTCGATGGTGCAGAGACGACAACCGACTTGGCGCCCGCTTGCAAGTGAGCCTCTGCTTGCTCAGCAGTCTTGAACCGGCCCGTCGATTCGACGACGACGTCGATCTTCAGCACCTGCCACGGCAGCTTCGAGGGGTCTGAGATCGCGTAGACCGGGTATCGAATGCCATCAACCAGGAGTGCGTCGTCGCACACCTCGATTTTTGCCTTGTCGGCGCCGTACACCGTGTCATGTCTGAGCAGGTACGCCATGTTGTGGATGTCGCCGATATCGTTGATGGCGACGACCTCGAGCTCCGGGTAGTCAGCCGCGATTTTGAAGGCTTGGCGCCCGATGCGCCCGAAACCATTGATTGCAACTCGCGTTGTCATTCTGGTGCCCCCTCAGGACCCGACTGTGGCCGGCGTCTTCTCCGCCTCGACGCTCTCGCGTCTCGCGGCGACGGTCGTCGCGAGCGCCGGAATTACGATCACCGGAAGCGGCAGTCGTCGAATCAGCTCGTGCGCGACACTTCCGACAAAGACTCGAGAGAGCCCCGCGCGTCCGTGTGTCGTCATCACGACGTCCGTTATCCCTGCGCCTTGTGCGAAGGCGGTCAACTCCTCAACAGCGCTCCCGACGAGCAGATGGGTCCGCACTTCTCCTGAGAGGGAGTCCTTGACTCGGATCAAGTACTCTCCCATCGAGGCTCCCGATGCCTTCACGTCTGCAGACTGAAGGACGAGAACCAGGTGGATTGGAGCGCGCCACTCTACGGCCAGATCCTGAGCGAGAGGCAGCGCCTTCTCCGCCAGCCGCGAACCGTCGAGTGGAACCATCAGACGATGCGCTCCACTGGGATCCGGCGGACTGGTACGCACCGGGTGCCGAAGCAGTACGGGGACCGGGCTGTTGGCAAGGACTTTCCAAGCCACGCTTCCCCACAAAAATCCTCCGACCGCGCCTCGGCCGTGCGTGGCGCAGGCGATCATGTCGACATCTTGGGTCCGCGCGGTTTCGCCAATGGCGGCCGGCACGTGGAATGTCAGCCCGGCCGAGGTGGTCACCGTGACTCCGCGTGCTCGCAAACCTTCCGCTACCCCGTTGAGGTACTGACGTGCCTCCTCGGTATCGGCGACCGGATCGTAAATGGCCGCGGCCCGGCCACTAGCCCGCCGGACTTCGTATGTGAGCACAAGCTCACCATCTGGCCCAGCCAGACGAATTGCGTCCTCGAGAATTTCGGTACTCAAGTCAGTACCGTCGAGTGGAACTAGCACCCGTCTCATGTCATCCTCCTTCGAGATGGCCCTAGCGAGGGCTTGAGTCTTTGCAATGAGGGCAGAAACGCCTTCTTCGCCTTCACCCTAGGTCGCCCGGCATAGGGTGCCCATAGGATCAGGACCCGATATTTGAGGTGCAGAGGCCCCGAGCGCGTGGGGCAGCAGTCTGACGCCTCATCCACGCTGCTTGTCGATATCGGATGACGACCCGACTCAAGTCCAGCGGCGCGGCTCGTACACTGACACGGCTGAGGTAGGCATGTTCCCGCTTGGGAGCGAGAAAAATCCCCGGAGAACAGATGGCTAAAGCTCAATCGTCGAGATTGCTTACGATCAACACGGGCTCTTCGAGTCTGAAAGCCGCGCTGTACGACGTGGCTGCCCCCGCCCCTCGACTGGTCCTGGCGGCCAAAGTCGAGCGCATCGGACTGGACGATGGTCACGCCTGCCTGACCACAGCGCACGGAGAGATGCTTTTTGATGAGCACAAGAACGTTCCCGACCACCGAGCGGCCCTGTTGTTCTTGCTCGACGGGCTTCGACACACGGAGTACCACGAAAGCCCGTGCGCTGTCGGACATCGCGTCGTCCACGGCGGACGCCGTCATAGCGAGCCTCACATCATCACCGACGAGCTTCTAGAAGAGCTTCGGCTCCTCATTCCGATCGATCCGGCCCATCTCCCGCAGGCAATCGAAGCCATAGAAACGGTTGGCGACTCCTATCCCACAGTCCTGCAGGTCGCCTGCTTCGACACCGCTTTCCACCGCCACATGCCGAGAGTCGCGCAGATCTACCCCCTGCCGCAGCGCTTTGAAGAAGCAGGCGTGCTTCGCTACGGCTTCCATGGCATCTCCTATGAGTCGATCATGGAACAGCTGCGCTGCCTGGATCCGGCCGCGTACGCCGGCCGCGTCGTCATTGCACATCTCGGCAATGGTGCCAGTATGGCCGCCGTCAAAGGCGGCAAGAGCGTTGACACCACCATGGGCTTTACTCCGACCGGAGGGCTGATGATGGGCACGCGGGCAGGCGATCTTGACCCAGGTGTCGTGCTGCACCTCCTCGATCTGGAGGGCGGTAACGCCGGCGCACTAAGCGACCTCTTGAACAAGAAGGCCGGCCTCATTGGCCTCTCGGGCCTAAGCGCGGACATGCAGGATCTGCTCGAACAGGAATCCTCGAGCTCGCAGGCGGCCGACGCCGTCGACCTCTTCTGCTACCAGGCCAGGAAATTCCTTGGTGCGCTGGTTACCACGTTGGGCGGACTGGACGTCCTCGCTTTCACGGCGGGCATCGGAGAGCACGCCGCCCCGATCCGCGAACGCATATGTGATGGCCTGAATTACCTGGGCATTGAGCTCGACCCACAGCGAAATCAGAACAACCGCCGGAGTATCTCCGCGGATGGCAGCTCAGTCAGAGTGCTTGTCTTGCCGACCGACGAGGACCTGATGATTGCCGGCCACACCCAACGACTGATGGCGGAAGCAGGAGGACTACATGTACCAGTTTGACGTGAGCATTTCCAGCGCGATAGAGGCCAATGGCGAGCATGAGTCACCCGAGACCCCGATGCAAGGTCCACTGTCCGACGACATGCTGGGGCGGATGCAGCGTTACTGGCAGGCCGCCAACTACCTGACCATCGGCCAGATCTACCTCCAAAACAATCCGTTACTCCGCGAGTCGCTCAGGCCCGAGCACATCAAGCCTCGCCTGCTCGGCCACTGGGGAACGTCTCCCGGCTTGAGCCTCATCTACGTGCATCTCAACCGTCTCATCAAAGAACGGGACGCTGATTTTATCTACCTTGCCGGTCCCGGCCATGGTGGCCCTGCTCTCGTCGCCAATGTCTATCTAGAAGGCACCTATTCTCAGATCTATCCAGAGATTGCCGAAAACGTCGACGGAATGGGCCGGCTCTTTCGCCAATTCTCGACACCCGGAGGCATCCCAAGTCACGTCAGCGTTCCCACTCCCGGATCGATCCACGAGGGCGGCGAGCTCGGCTACGTGCTCGTCCACGCGTTTGGCGCCGCCTTCGATAACCCAGACCTGATCGTTGCCGCCGTGGTCGGGGATGGTGAAGCAGAGACCGGGCCGCTGGCCGGCTCTTGGAAGGGGACCAGCTTCCTGAACCCGGTTCGCGATGGGGCAGTCCTGCCGATCCTCCACCTCAACGGCTACAAGATTGGCGGCCCCACCGTGCTCGGACGCTCCAGCGACGAAGACGTCCGCGCCGTGATCGAAGGGAACGGGTACGAAGTTCATTTCGTCGAGGTGGACGAACCTGTGCAAGCCCACCAGGAACTTGCCTCCACCCTCGATACCTGTTACGACAAAATTCGCGCCATTCAGCGTCAGGCGCGGACTACCGGTTTCGCCGGCCGTCCACGCTGGCCTGCCATCGTCCTCCGCACTCCGAAGGGATGGACCGGACCCAAAGTTGTCGACGGCCTGCCCGTCGAAGGAACCTTCCGCTCTCACCAAGTGCCGCTCTCCGAGGTCCGCTCCAACCCCGAACACCTCAAAATGCTCGAAGAATGGATGCGTAGCTACGAGCCCGAGAAGCAGTTCGATGCTCGGGGTGCGATTGTCGACGAGCTAGCGGATCTGGCTCCGCACGGGGATCGCCGTATGGGAGCGAATCCGCACGCCAATGGAGGCAAGCTCACGGTTGATCTCGATCTGCCGGCCTTTGATCAGTACGCGTTCGAGGTCGGGCGTCCTGGAACTCAACGCTGTGAGAATACGCGTCCTCTCGGGAAAATGCTGCGCGACGTCTTCAGCAGCAACTCTCGTCAGTCGAACTTCCGTGTCTTCTGTCCCGACGAGACCAACTCAAACCGCCTGGGAGACATGTTCGACGTCGAGAACCGATGCTTCGTCGGGACCACGATAGACATCGACGATCATATCTCGCCCGACGGAAGGGTGATGGAGGTACTGAGCGAGCACCTGTGTGAGGGCTGGCTCGAAGGATACAATCTCAGCGGCCGTCACGGACTCTACGTGACGTACGAAGCCTTCGCCATGGTTTCCGCATCCATGACCGTGCAGCACACCAAGTGGCTGCAGGAGGCTACCGAGCTGTCCTGGCGGGAACCCGTCCCTTCGCTCAATGTGCTTCTGACTTCAACCTGCTGGCGCAACGACCACAACGG
>DHWR01000214.1:3162-4605 GCA_002413265.1 Chloroflexi bacterium UBA5177 | reverse complement strand
AGATGTGTATAAGAGACAGCGCTCGCACGCCTCTCGACACCCCACCCGCTACGTGGCCTGAGGATATCTGGCCCACCTGGCACCTCGAGAACCTGCGGCAGACCCTGCTGCATGTGATTACCGAGATGGCGACCCACGCCGGCCACCTCGACGCGGCTCGTGAACTCATCGATGGGCGGACCTGGTTGGTTGTGAACTAGATTTTGACTCGGCGCTCACGTGATCGCGGGCGGCCAGCTGCCGCCATCAGATCGGGGATTACAGGCCCGCGCTTACTGACCGACGCCGGCGAGCCGCTGGATGCGGTTGTGGAGGTGTCGGCGACGTAGAGAGTCCCGTGGGCGTCCAGGAATGGGCCTCCGGGAAGGAAGAACTGGCCGGGCGGCGCCTTTGAGACGCCCTAACCGGACCAAGTTGACAGCTCAGACGGTATGTCGCTTTCGCGAATCCGCTTTTCTAATTCATAAGAGGCAGCACCCCTCCAGTGGCTCGCCAGTACCTGCAGCACATCTGCACCCGGCGGCGCGCCGAGCAACTCAAGCAGAGCAGGAAGATGCTCCGCTTTGATCGTGCGGCGCCATTCGTACTCGCCGTCGCTTGAGACGACCGAAGTTGATGGACCGAGATCCTGCCCCTCAATCAGCAAATCGCCGGCTTCGGTAATCGACGCATCGAGGAATCTTCTGTCTCTACCGTTTCTCTCGTGCCGCAGCGGCACTCTTCGCTTTTGAGATGCCATCCGTCCTAAACGGCTGGCAAAGCAGCCATCGCCTCGTCTATAGGCTCTTGCGCCAGCTCGAAATTCTCCAGTGAGCCATTGTGATAGGCGTCATACGCAGCCAGGTCGAAGTTGCCGTGGCCGCTCAGGTTGAAGAGGATGACCTTCTCTTCACCGGACTCCTTGGCCTCGTTGGCCAGGTCGATGGCTGCCTTGATGGCATGCGCCGACTCCGGCGCCGGAAGAATCATCTCCGTGCGGGCGAATAACACCGCCGCCTCGAACACCGGAACCTGTGTGTACGCCACCGCGTCGATGAGCTTCTGTTCGTACAGCGCGGAGAGGATCGGCGCATCGCCGTGATAGCGCAGTCCGCCGGCGTGGATGGCGGCAGGCACGAAGGTGTGGCCCAGCGTATACATCTTCACAATCGGCGCCATGCCCGCGGCGTCGCCGAAATCGAATGCATAGCGGCCGCGAGTCAGCGTCGGGCAGGCGGCCGGCTCGACTGCTAGTGCCTGCAACTTCTCTCTTGCTCCGGTCAGCTTGTCCTGCAGGAACGGGAATGCCAGACCGGAGAAGTTGCTCCCGCCTCCCACGCAGCCAATGACCACGTCCGGGTACTCCCCGGCCATCTCCATCTGCTGCTTTGCCTCGAGTCCGATCACCGTCTGATGCAGCAGCACGTGATTGAGCACACTGCCCAGCGAATAGTTGGTGTCGTC
>DHWR01000214.1:1840-2889 GCA_002413265.1 Chloroflexi bacterium UBA5177 | reverse complement strand
CGGCCCGACTGGGTTCGATCGGTCGGGCTGGAAAGCACGGTCGCTCCGTAGGTCTCCATCAGGACGCGGCGATACGGCTTCTGGTCGTAGCTGGCGCGCACCATGTACACGGTGCATTCGAGGTCAAAGAAGGCACAGGCTATCGCCAGAGCCGAGCCCCACTGGCCGGCGCCGGTCTCCGTCGCCAGGCGGCGCATGCCCGCTTGCTTGTTGTAGTAGGCCTGCGCCAGCGCGGTGTTGAGCTTGTGGCTGCCCGCCGGGCTCACGCCCTCGTACTTGTAGTAGATGTGCGCCGGCGTATCCAGCGCACGTTCCAGCAGGCGGGCCCGGTGCAGGGGCGTCGGCCGGTACTGTTGGTACAGCTTCCGCACTTCCTCGGGGATAGGAATGTAGCGCTGGGTCGACACTTCCTGGAAGATGAGATCCATGGGGAACAGCGGTGCAAGGTCCTGCGGGCCCAGAGGCTCATGCGTACCCGGATGGAGACCCGGAGTCGCGGCAGAAGGGGCGTCGGCCAGGATGTTGTACCACTGCTCCGGAATCTGATCCTCACCCAGCTGGTACTTGATCTCGCTCGCCATTTGCTTCCCCTCCTCAACGCTGTAACGGATGAGATCATGGTACTCGCGCCAGGCCGCGCTACCTGAAGTGCAATGTTTGGAACCGGCACACTGGGTGTTGCACCGCTGCCGCTACTCTAACGGGTGAAGGCTATATGCATTGTGCCGCGGAAACACGTGAGGGAAGCGTGACAAGAGCGCCGGACGAGGAAACGGTCGAAACTGAAGGCCATACGATCGGGTGGGCTCGATGGTACGACGCGTTTGTGCACGTCGCAACTCTGGGACGAGCGCGCAAAATTCGGGAGAAGACGATCTCGCTGGCCGGCGTCGGGTCCGGTGAGGACGTTCTCGACGTGGGATGTGGCACCGGCGACCTCACCATGCTGGCGCGCAAACGGTCTGGAAGCGCCGGCCGGATAACGGGCATCGATCCTTCGTCAGAGATGATACGGGTGGCTCGAAACAAGGCAACTCGGAAGTCTCTTG
>DHWR01000214.1:0-1679 GCA_002413265.1 Chloroflexi bacterium UBA5177 | reverse complement strand
TGGTTGTCGCCGCCGAAGCTCTGCCCTTCGACGACTCGACCTTCGATCTGGTTCTGAGCAGCTTCATGATGCACCACTTGCCCGAGGCCCTGCGGAGCGAGATGCTCGCCGAAGCGCGACGCGTACTTAGGCCCGGCGGGCGTCTTTTGGTGGTGGACATCAAGCGGTCCGAGAGAAATCAAATCCATTTCACACCGCTTAGCTTTCTTCACCGGCGCATGCACCGTGGCGCGCAGGACCTATCACCGCTGCTCGAAGCGGCCGGGTTCCAATCAGTTGAAGCCGGTGACCTTGGGTTCGGACCAGTGGGCTTTGTGCGCGGGAGTGTCTAGAGGTCACAACCTCGAACGGCTAGGACTCCTTAGTAGTAGGGGTGGAGGTCGATCGGCGCCTCTCTCGCCTCCGCGGGCGAAAGTGTCGAAGCACGCGCAATCCGGGCCGTTCCTCTCCGCCCACGGTCCCGGCCAACCGCTCGAGCCTTCCCGAGAACTGCTGGTCACTAGTCAGCGGGTGCTCCGGCTTGTAAGAGCGGTAAGTCGCCGCCACGTCGTCCTCGTACGGCGCCGAGCCTGGGTTGCCGTTTTGCCGGGTCAGGAGTACACTCTTGGCAAAACGTGTCTAATGTCGAGCGGGGCCCGCCTGCCGAAGAGAGTGGATATGAGTAGCTTCACGGCAACAGAGATTGCCTACTTACAGACTCAACGGCTGGGCCGCCTCGGCACTGTGGGACCGAATGCCGAGCCGCACGTCGCGCCGGTGCCGTTCCGCTACAACCCCGATCACGACACGATCGACGTTGGTGGCCAGGACTTCACCAAGCGTAAGAAGTACCACGACGTGCAGCGGAATCCACAGGTGGCCATCGTCGTCGATGACCTTGCATCGTTTAGCCCGTGGATCGAACGAGGGATCGAGATCCTGGGCAGGCTGAGGTTCTCGAGTCGGGAGGAAAGCAGATTCTGGACACTTTCTCGAATGAAATGTTCAGGATCAGGCCCACACGGATCATCAGCTGGGGCCTTGACCAGGAGATGAACTTCAAGACCCGCTCGGTCGGCGGCCCGGTT
Source organism: Chloroflexi bacterium UBA5177 (assembly GCA_002413265.1). GTDB lineage: Bacteria > Chloroflexota > UBA5177 > UBA5177 > UBA5177 > UBA5177. The sequence goes on along the minus strand of DHWR01000214.1, from coordinate 612 downwards.
TGGTGACAGGCTCGCACGAGGCTTTCGAGCGCCGCAGGCTATCCGTCTCCTCTCGCTGCTAGCATTCAGCATGACTTCTGAGCCGCCTCCGCCACAGGTTTGGCCGACGCTCCGAGCGCGCGATGCTCGCGCCTTGATTCGGTTCCTTGTCGATGCGTTTGGTTTCGAAGAGACTGTCGTATATGGCGAAGGCGACCGCGTCGATCACGCACAGTTGTCCTGGCCGCCCGGCGGCGGCGTGATGCTCGGCTCCGCTCCAGTTTCGGGCTCCGAAGACCCCTGGGCCGTGACCCCCGGTACCTTCGCGGCGTACGTGGTGACCGATGATCCTGACGCTCTCTTTGCCAGAGCGAAAGCTGCAGGCGCGCCGGTCGTCCGTGAGCTACACGAGACGGATTACGGATCTCGTGACTTCGCAGTACGCGATCCGGAAGGCAACCTGTGGTCATTCGGCACCTACCCTGGAGAGCCACGAAAAGCCTGACCGATCTCAAGATTGGCAGTCCGGTCATTCATGTGGAAGCGCCCACGCGCTGCACCTGGCACATGTTCGCGTCGGCGGTTCCCCAACCGTGATGCGCTTCCGCTTGGGCTACATTCCACCCAACATCG
>DHWR01000202.1:575-3054 GCA_002413265.1 Chloroflexi bacterium UBA5177 | reverse complement strand
GAAGCACGTCCGACAGGGAGTCAGCTAGACAAACAGTGGTTCCAGCTGTAGACGAGCAAGCTCTTCCCCGTACGCTTCCTGCGTCGCGGGCTCCTCAACGACCCGGGCCGCAGCATCGAGCACCTTTGGCAGTAGCTGAATGTCGCTCACCATATTCAGAAAGACACCCGGACGGCTGAGAACCCATCCCACTGCCGCATCAATCGCGTGGTGGTCGTCGAGCGGCTCATACCACGGCGCATGGGTTCTCGGTCTACCGTTCCATGGCCGCGCCGCGATCGACTTGATGGTCTGCATAGCGACGTCGCGCTTCACACACACCTCCATCAAAGCCTCGACATCCTCCGCATAATGCGCGTCCTGCATGGTGATCCAGCTATACGGGAAGAGGACGGAATCGAAGGCGAAGCGGTTCAGGCTGCGCAGGTGCATGGCGGCAATCGGCGTTCCATGTCCCGTGACTCCTATGAACCGAACGAGTCCCGCCTCCCGGGCCTCAACGCACGCGTCGAGAGCCCCGCCGTCGCTGAGCGCTTCCTCCCACTCACCTGCATCTACAAGGTTGTGAAGCTGGATGAGATCCACATGATCGGTGCGAAGTCGCTCTAGCGACCGGTGGATCTCGTCTCGCGCCGCCGCGTAGCTGCGCTGACCGGTCTTGGTCGCCAGAAAGAAGTTGTTGCGGTGCCCGTGCATCCATGGCCCGATGCGCAGCTCTGCGTCTCCGTAGCTGGCGGCGGTATCGATGTGATTGATTCCGAACTCGAGCAAAACCTCGAGAGTCCGGTCGGCTTCGTCTTGCGTGACCTCGGAAAGGGCGGCCGCGCCGAAGATGGTCCGAGTGCTGGAATGACCTGTGCGGCCAAACGGGATTTTTGGAATCAAGTCAGCTCCTTCTCTGCTTCAGCCCTCACCATCCATCCTGACACAAGCAGACGTGAAACCCAATGCGCTACTCGGGCACAGGATCTTCGAGGTCGGGCGGCAGATGAATGAGGCGCCTGGTCAGCCGCTCGATCCAGAAATACGACTCGATCAGGCCGCACTGGAGACATTTCTTGAGCAGCAGACCTTCGGCAAGATCAGCTTCGAAGAAGAGATTTCCCCTGCACTTCGGGCAGCGACCCGCTCTCATGATCACCTTCTCGTCGTTTGGACCGCGTGCACGTTACGGATTTGAATACCGACATCGTACCAAACCCTACCCCTTGACTCCGGAGCTCGTTATTCCCTCGATGAAGAAGCGTTGCGCAAAGATGTACATAATCAGGATCGGAATGATCACGATCATCGAGCCGGCCATGACTTGCGGCCAGAAGGTGGTGAACTGGAAGGAGTAGTGCTGCAATCCCACCGGTAGGGTGAGCATGCTGTCGGAGCTGGCAATGAAGCTTGGCATGAGGTAAGAATCCCAGTTTCCCTGGAACTGGAGGATGCCAAGCGTCGCCAGCGCGGGCCTCGATAGCGGCAGGGCTATGCGCCAGTAAATGCCGAAGCGCCCCAGGCCATCGACGCGTGCCGCCTCCTCCAATTCGATCGGAAGTGACATGAAGAACTGGCGCATCAGGAAAATGCCGAAAGCGGAGACCATGAAGGGGACGGTCAAACCCTGGTACGTGTCGATCCAGGTGCCGCCCGGCATCTTGACCAAAATGATGTAAAGCGGAAGGAGTGTCATCGCCGCCGGCACCATCATGGTGCCGAGCACCATGAAGAACAGAATGTTCCGGCCGGGGAAACGCAGTCGGGCAAAGGCATACCCAGCCAGCGAATCGAAAAAGAGGTTACCAAAGCCGACCAGCAATGCGACGATGATGCTGTTCAGAAACCAGCGCGGGAAGCTGCCGGCGCTCAGCACACCATACGGTCCGGTCCAGGCATCGAGCGTCCAGTGCAACGGCAACCCGGTGGGCGTCTGGCGAGCGCTCTCCGGCAGGGTCTTGAATGACGTCAGGATGCTCCAGACGAATGGAATGGTTGTTACAAGGGTGTACCCAATCAGGACCCCATAGAAGATGACTTCCTTCGACACCGCCCATCCAGTTTTTTGCGTGCGGACGCCAACTTGGAAAGCCATTTATCGTGCCTCCTTTCCTTCGATGAACCGGCGCACGAGCAAGGTCGCGACGAAAATGAATGCAAACAGCATGAATGAGGCGGCAGCCGCTACTCCGTAATAGCCATTCTTGAAGGCGTTGTTGTAGATGTACAGGACTGCCGTTGTCGTCGCGTATTCGGGGCCGCCGCTGCCCCCCGACAGAATGAAGGCCTGGTCGAAGATCTGCAGGCAGCCAATGAGCCCGTTCGCGACGACGAAAAAAATCGCCGGCCGAATGAGCGGGACGACGATGCGTGTTACCGCTTTGACGCCGGTTGCGCCGTCGATCGCCGCTGCCTCTAGCACCTCGCGAGGGACATCCTGTAAGGAGGCGAGGAAGATCACCATTAGCGTACCCGTTGTGGTCCAGATGTTCAGACC
>DHWR01000202.1:0-362 GCA_002413265.1 Chloroflexi bacterium UBA5177 | reverse complement strand
GGTCCCTGTGGATGTCCGGGGAGTAGACCGATCGCGTAGTTGATCAGTCCAAAGTTGTTGAACAGGAAGAGAAAGATCAGTGAGATGGCCACCGATGAGGTGACCGAAGGGAAGTAAAACGTTGTACGAAAGAACGCGCGCCCGCGAATGTTTTGGTTGACGATCAGAGCTAGCGTGAACGCGATGAGTGTCTGGAGGGGAACGACGATGACGGCATACTCGATCGTGTTGAAGATGGCCTTCGGCCACACCGGGTCGACGTGCCACAGGTAGTTGAAGTTGGCCGATCCAACGAATCGAGGTGAATCGAGAATCGCCCAGTGGTAGAAACTCACCCAGAAGTCGAAGACCATTGCGCCGAA
>DHWR01000194.1:9831-20376 GCA_002413265.1 Chloroflexi bacterium UBA5177 | reverse complement strand
ACCATGGAGTACGTCCGCAGCAGTCGAGTTGACGCTCGCATCGTGCGCATCTTCAACACGTACGGTCCTCGGTCCCGCCCCGACGACGGCCGTATCATCCCAAACTTCGTCATGCAGGCCTTGCGACGCGATCCCATCACGATATATGGCGACGGGTCCCAAACACGAAGTTTTTGCTACGTGGACGATCTGGTCCGCGGGATCATCGCTGCTATGGAAACCGAGGGGACGACGGGCCGAGTCTTCAATCTTGGAAACCCTGATGAGCTGACGGTTATGGAGGCGGCGAGGATCGTCGCCGCGCGACTAGGCAGCAGCGCAGGCGTCGTCCATCTTCCGCTGCCGGAGGACGATCCGGCTCGGCGCAAACCAGACATAACACTGGCTCGCGAACACCTATCCTGGGAACCGGCTGTATCGCTCGACGAAGGTATCGACCTCACCGCCGAATGGTTTCGTCGCCTTCCCGCGGTCTCCGCTGCAGCCGGCTAACCGCGTGCCCGAGTCTCACTCTCGATGACCGGCAGGGATCGCGGTGGAATACCCCGCGCGACGCCGTGATACTCGAATCCCGCATCGGTCGCAGCTGCCGGGTCGTAGACATTTCTGCCGTCAATGAGCACCGGCCGGCGCACCAGTCTCCGCAATCGCACAAGATCCAGGTTCTTGAACTCGTTCCATTCCGTGACAAGGATCACAGCGTCGGCTGAATCAGCCGCCGAATAAGCGTCGCTTGCAAAGTCGACGCCTTCGGTCGCGGCCGCAGCGTTCTCCATGGCGGCAGGATCGTACACGCGCACATGAGCTCCCGCATTTTGAAGGCGCTGGATCAGATCGAGCGCGGGAGCCTCCCGAACGTCGTCGGTATTCGGTTTGAAGGCGACTCCGAGCATCGCAACGCGCTTCTCTTTGAGGGTTCCCAAAGTAAGGACCAACGTGTCGATCACCCAGCGGCGACGATCGCGGTTGATCTCCATCACGGCTTCCAGCATCTGCGGATGCTGCCCAGAGTCCCGCGCCATGCGAATCAAAGCTTTGACGTCCTTGGGGAAGCACGACCCGCCAAAGCCGAGTCCGGCGTCGAGATACGACGGTCCGATGCGGCTGTCATAGCCCATTCCAAGCGCCACCTGCTTGACGTCCGCGCCAAGCTTGTCGCAGATGGCCGCCACCTCGTTGATGAAGGAGATGCGGGTCGCCAGAAAGGCGTTGGAGGCGTATTTGATCATCTCCGCGGTGCGGAGATCGGTCTTGATTACGGGAGCGCCCAATCCCGCATAGATGCCCTCGACAGCTTCCATTGCGACCGCATCCTCTGAGCCCAATACAACGCGTTCCGGCTCCATACAGTCGTGAAGCGCCGATCCTTCCCGAAGAAATTCCGGGTTCGAGACGACCGTGATGCGGGCTTCCGGTCGACGGTATTCGTCGATGATGCTTGTCACGAGGTCTCCCGTCCCTATAGGCACGGTGCTCTTGTTGACGACGATCACCGGATGATCGAGATGCTCGCCGATGCTCTTCGCTGCCGATCGCACCTGGCTCAGATCCGCGCCCCCCTGACCGTCGTCCGGCGTGCCGACTGCGATGAAGACGAAGTGAGCATCTTTGAGCCCCTCGGCGTAGGAGGACGTGAAGGTTAACCGGCCGGCCTTGAGATTAGACACGAGGATCTCTCCCAGCCCAGGTTCATGGATGGGCATGGAGCCCGCGTTGAGACTCGCAACCTTGGCCTGATCGATATCAACGCAGACCACGTGATTTCCCATGTCGGCAAAGCAGGTGCCAGTCGTAAGGCCGACATACCCAGTCCCTACGACACAGATGTTCTTCACAATGACAGACCCCAAAACGCCGGTTTGACGGCGCCGCAGTATACCCGCTCGGTCTGCGCGGCCGGCAGGTCGTTACTGAGAACCGTCAATCCCCGACATTGAGTCACCCCCGTCAGGGCTTCGGTCGAGCCAGAAAGGCGTGAGGTTCGATTAAGCTGCCCGGTTTCACGGCAGGGCGCAGGGCAGTCTGGGCGAGCGGAATGGGGCTAAATGGCAAGGCTCGAACGGGCGCCGAGAAGCGACTGTCGGTCTGCGGATGCGGTACATTCCAACTCCGCACCGGTCCGCCGGCAGCATCTCGCACGCCAACCCTGATCCAATCCAGGTGGCTCCCGGGTTGGCGCTGGATCAGGAGCCGGTAGCTCGTCCCATTCGTCTTCGTGAAGACGTTCGGGGGCACGATGTAGTGAAGGTCGATCGTGCGTGACTGCAGGTAGGGAACGATGACATAGCCGCAAAACATGGTCTTGCGGTAGACCGTACCGGGAGTCCAGGGCTGCGTCCAGCCGGCCTGATCAACCAGCTGCGCGCCGGCGGGCGCAAAGATGCGGACAAAGTCGGCGTAGTCGGTATTCTTGCCCAGAAGGCCGGCACCCGGTCCGTAGGACTTGTACTGCGTCAGGACCCTCGGGGGGACCGGGCCGTCCTTCATATGGATCTTGAGGTGAACGTCCAGCCAGCGATCACGCCGCACCGTCGCCTGGTAGGAAAGCCCGATATGCACGTATGGGCTGACATGGTTGTAGGCAATGTTGCTGTCCACCAGGTAGAGGTAGTCGTTGCGATCGGGGCTGACCTCTCCGGATGCCCCCAGAGACTGGGCAAAGGCTTCGAGCTGAGGGTCTCGGAACTGGAACTGCACCCCTCGCCGGCTGATGGATGTGCCCAAACTCTCGGCCAGATTCACGATTTGAACGGCGGAGAGACGATCCAGACGGTGCAGGATGTGACTACTGACGATAAGGATGAACTGTTTCCGCTGAACCTCCGGGTTCGCGAGCTGATAGGGTCCGGGTGTCTTCGTCCAGTGAGCGTAATAGTCCGCCAGAGTGCCCACATTGCCGGCGTTAACCCAGCGTCCGTACTCCGGAAGATAGAGGGGACCGGTGCCGCGCAGGAATGCGGCTGCACCATCTGGTGTCAGATCGATCACGTTATTGACGTGCTCATGAAAATCCAGGGACAGAAAGTATCGCTCCAGGGCAGCGGTCGTCGGAAAATCTGCGGCCCAGTTAGAGTCTCTGAATAGCCAGGCAAATTCGTAGTTGTAGTAGACCATCGGCTCGGGCGCGGGAATGCTCACGTTCTCATGGGGAGCCTCGGCTCCCTGGAAGGCCTGCGTGACCAAACCGTTGCGCACTCGCACCACTCCCGCGCTCCCTAGGAAACCGCCCGAGGCACGAAGCTCTTGTGAATCCTGATAGGCAACCAGATAGGAAGCGGGCGTAGGATCGCCCAGAATGCGGGGCGCCAGCAGCAACCCACGGCATAGCTTCAGAAGGTTCGGAAGACGAGCATCCAGGCGACGCACCGCACGGCTGGCGGGACCCGAGAGACTCTTGGGAACCTGAGCACGTTCGCTCTTCGCGCCTTCAAATTGGTTACAGGCCGTTTGAAAGCTGGGCGCCGAGAGGCGAATGCGAGCGGTGAGACGAGTCATGATGTTCTGCCGCGTACTGCTGCGAGCCTCTACCTCCTGAGCAAGTGGCCGGAGACCGGCAAGCAGTGGCTCGAGGCCATCCGCAAGGTGAACCGCGGTGCCGGACAGCGATGGCGCCGCCGCCAAATCCTGGCCAAAGTGCGGCACCCAGGAGAGATGTTCGAGAACCGGCCGGAGCAATTCAATTCGAGTGTGAGCTCCCGAGAATTGCACCTGAGCCGCCCGAACGTCAGACTGCGCGCGAAGCAGCGAGGTCGTTGGTGATCTCTTGACGATAGAAGGCGCGAGGAAGGCCTGGGCACTGTCGAGGTCGCGAATCCCGCGATCCACAGATTGACGCGCGTACACCAGTGCCACAGATGCCGCCACGAAGGCAGCAAGAAGGCACGCGCCGCAAAACGCAACGACAAACAGACGTCTGGTCATTTAGGTAAGGCCGATTCTACGGGTGATGGGTGCTGATCACAGTCGTCTAGCCGGCAGCATCTGATTGCTGAAGGTCGGCGGGACGGCTGGTGGCCAGATTGCTCAGCATCTCGCTGACCATAGCAGAATCGCCTCTTCTAGCAACGGCAGCAAGGCGCCCTACGCTCTCATTCAGCTCCCGAAGGCCAATCGCCCTTTCGTCGCGCAAGGCAAACACTGCAGGGTTGGTCGTCGGGGAGGATTCCTCGCCCACGAAAATTAGCTCCTCGGAGAGCTTCTCGCCAGGGCGGAGGCCGGTGTACTGAATGTCTATGTCCTTGCCCGGCCGTAACCCACGAAGCCGGATCATCCGTTTGACGAGATTATCGATGCGGATCGGCTCGCCCATGTCAAGCATGTAAAGCTCTCCGCCCCCGGCGAAGGTCCCGGCTGAAATGACGAGACTGACAGCCTCTGGAATCGTCATGAAGTAGCGCTCCACATCAGGATGAGTCACGGTGACAGGACCACCCGCATCTATCTGCCGGACAAACTCCGGAAGGGCGCTGCCCCGACTACCCACCACATTGCCGAAGCGAACACAACAGAAGGCGGTGGAGCTGGACGCGCTGTGCGCTCGCACGATCAGCTCCCCAATACGCTTCGAGAAGCCCAGGTTGTTCACAGGACTGACCGCTTTGTCCGTGGAGATAAAGACGAACCGTTCGCACTGCTGACGCGAAGCCAGCCGGCAGAGATTGAACGTGCCGAGCACGTTGACGAAGACCGCTTGCTCCGGATGTCGCTCGAGCATGGGGACGTGTTTGTACGCGCCTGCATGAAAAACAAGATTTGGTGCGAAGCGACGGAAAACCATGTCCAGATCGGTCTCGTTCGAGATGTCGGCCAGCACCGTTGCGAACAGTTCGCCGTCCGGAAGCGCGCCAATCTCTTGCTCGAGGTGAAAGAGCCCCGTCTCGTTGTTGTCCAGAGCCACGACGCGAGCCGGCTCTAGCGAAAGGAGCTGCCGGCACAGCTCGGAGCCGATAGAGCCTGCTGCTCCAGTCACGAGGACGGTCCGCCCATGCACTGCCTCGATCGTCAGTGCCTCATCTCGGTGGCTGCGCGAACCGGGTCGCTCCAGCAGGTCGTCGAGGTTGATATCTCTGAGTCGGAGCGCTCGATGCTCTGCCAGAGCCTCGGTCCTCGTGGGCAGGATCTGGATTCGGACGTCCGTTTCCTGAACGATTTTCAGGATGCGCTCCATCTGGGGAGCCGAAGCACTCGGGACCGCGATGCCGACGATGTCCACTCGCAGACCATCGACCAGCGCAGGAATGTGCTCGGTCGTACCAAGGACCGGGACACCGTGTACCCTCATCCGATACTTCTTAGGGTCGTCGTCCACGAACGCGACAGGTGCCTGGTTCCATTCCGCGTGATTGAGGAGATCCGCTGCAACGACCTGGCCGCCTTCGCCGGCGCCTACGATCAGCACCCGAAGCTTACCCTCAACCTTGTTCGTCCGGCGGAAAAAGACCTGTCCCACGCGCGCGGCAAGAAGAGCTGGGAGTACAAAGAAGCCACCCATAAAGACCACTGAAACGGGTAGCGGTCGAGCCTTGCCGAAAATCAGCAGATCGGCAACCAGCCCGGTGGCGGATGCCATTACAACCGCGGTGAGCAAGGCGCGCAAGTCTCTCATGCCGGCGTAGGTCCACAGGCGCCGGTGAATGCCGTAGAGGTAGCTGAAGGTGCAGTAGACCAGCCAGAGGGCCGGCATGACAATGGCAAGGTGTCGCCACTCGACCCTCGGAACGCTGCCGTCGAAACGAGCCAGCTCGGCGAGAGAGAAGGCAGCAGATATGAGGATGCAGTCGCGAAAGAAGGTGAAGCCGTGGAGACGAAGTCGCTCAAGAATCTGGCTGTTGACGAAGCGAGCGACCGCGCGCAGCATAACCTCCCCATGGGCCCGAATGCGGGCCGAGACCGCCTATTTTTCGCACGTTTTTAGGCATCTGTCAACCGAGACGAGACCCCAAGGTCATCGCGCGCTTTCGTACGCGCGCCATCTCGGCGGGCTCAGCTAGACGCAAACAGGGCCTCAAGCGCGCTATCCGCGACGTATTGAAGGTCCGGCTCCGAGAGATAGGGATGAACCGGCAAGCTCAGGATCCTGTCCGATGCATCTTCACTAACGGGCAGCGAGACGCCGCGAGCGTAAACCTCGAATGCGGGTTGTCGATGAAGCGGAGTCGGGTAGTGGACTGCTGACTCGACCCCGTTTTCCCTCAAGCGAGACATGAAGCGCTCTCGATTATGGGACGCGGGCAGTAGGATGCTGAACTGGTGATACGAATGCTCGGAGCTCTCTTGCTCCAGCTGAACGGAGAGCGCGCTGCAGGACAGTCTGTCTCGAAGGTAAGAAGCATTGGCACGCCGCTGCGCAACCCAGGTCGGAAGCCGGCGTAGTTGTCCTCGTCCAATTGCCGCCTGAATATCCGTCATGCGGAAGTTGTATCCAAGCGTGGTGTGCCAGTACTTTCGCGACTGCCCCTGGCTCCGCAGCAATTTCATGGGCTCGATGAGCTCTTCTCGATCGGTGGTCACCATGCCGCCCTCGCCCGTCGTCATGTTCTTGCTCGGATAGAAAGAGTAGGTGCAAACTCCACTGAGCGATCCGACATCCTGCTTTTGATACTGGGTGCCGTGTGCCTGCGCTGCGTCCCACACAACGTCCAGGCGGTTCGCCTCCGCAAGGGCCCGGATGCGGCTCACGTCCGCCGCATTGCCGTACAAGTGCACCGGAGCAATCGCCCGAGTTCGTTTCGTGACTTTCCGGGCAGCGTCCTCGACATCCAAAGTCAAGGTTTGCGGGTCAACGTCGCAAAACACCGGGACGCCTCCCGCCGCGAGCACCATGCTGGCAGTGGCGTAGAAGGTAAACGCAGGGACGAGGACCTGGTCGCCAGGTTGAAGCAAGGCGTGGTAAGCCATTTGCAGGGCGGCCGTCCCGGAGCTGGCCGTGAGCGCGAAGCGCGCGTCGACGGCGGCCGCGAACTCCTGCTCGAAGGCTTGACAGATCGCGCCCTCCCGGAGATTGCCGGAACGCAACACCTCGACGACGGCCCGAATTTCGTCTTCGGCGATGACGACCTTGGAGATTGGAACGCGACGCGCAGAAACGGCCATCAAGTCACTTCTTTATGTGGACGGGGCTGGAGTGGGAAAGGAGTGTGCGTGGTCAGTCGGTACGGTAGTTGATGCCGCACTCCTTATGTCCGCCATCTTCCCACCACCATCGTCCAGCGCGCGGAGGCGCGTCGGGTGCAACGGCTCGCGTGCAGGGCGCGCAGCCGATGCTCGTGTATCCCTGGTCGTAGAGCGGATTGTATGGCACATCCCACTCGCGAATGTAGTGCCAGACCTCCGCTTCGGTCCGGGTGATCAGGGGATTCACTTTGATCAAGCCGCCATTTGCGGCGTCGACCTCGAGCGGCTGAGCGTCGCTGCGGGTGAAGTACTGGTCCCGGCGCACGCCGCTGACCCACGCATCAAGACCGCCCAGTACCTTACGCAACGGATGCACCTTCCGAATCGAACAACACTGTTTGCGAAGATCTACGCTGCGAAGAAAAGGATTCAATCCCTCTCGCCGAACGAACCCTTCTAGCTCGGCCGTGTTTGGATAGAAGACCTCAATGGGGACCTGGTACTTCTCGCGAACCGCGTCCATGAGCGCGTGTGTTTCCGAGGGCAGGCGGCCGCTGTCCACCGTAATGATGCGGACATGCGGATCGATTCTCCAGGCCATATCGATGATGGCCATGCCGTCGATCTGAAAGCTGGTAGCAACTGCCAGCCGGCGTCCGAACCTCTCGAGCGCCCAGGCCAGAAGGGTCTGGGCATCAAAAAACTCGACTTCGTCGAGTAGGGCCGGAAGGTCTATTTCAAGTGCGAGATCGTCGCCATCGAGCAAAGCGTGTCTCCCAACGGTCTTTTTCGCCTCCACGGCGATTGCGGCCGCGGCCAGACACGAAACTGGTGGACAAACACTAGCATATGTAATGCGGCGCAGCAAGCAGCGCCTAGGGGTGGCGCGTACTTGACGAACGAGACAGGTGCGGATGTAACGGACGTGGACGGGGTTACCAAGTCCGCACTAGCGGCGGCGGGCGGCGGCACAAAGTGACCCAGCAGATGGCTCAGCTGGGGCTTAATTGCACTGTCCAGGACTACGTGTCGCTTGGACTACAGTACGCGCCGGCGGCTGGCCCGTTCACATGTGGCGAGGGTTGCATTTTCCGCAGCTTCACGGCCATTTATGGCGATGTCGTTTTGGGTAGCGACGTGAAGACCGGCCACCACGTTCTCGTTCGGGAAAAAACCCGCATTGGAAGTTTTGTCACTTTAGGGTCCGGCGTCATCATCGACGGACACGTAGAGATCGGGAGCTACGTCAAGCTGGAGAGTAACGTGTACATTCCCACGAATACGGTGATCGGCAGCCATGTCTTCATCGGGCCAGGCGCCGTGCTCACCAACGACCGCTACCCCTTGCGTCGAAGGTCGGAATACGAGGCCGCGGGTCCGGTAGTCGAGGACAACGTGACGATCGGCGCGAACGCAACCCTGTTGCCCGGAATCCGGATTGGCGAGGGCGCCATGGTTGCCGCGGGCGCCGTCGTGACCAGGGACGTCGCTCCCTGGCATCTCGCAAAGGGCGTGCCGGCGGAAATGTCTCCCCTACCCGAAAACCTGCGAGAGCCGAACCGCGCGAGGCGCTGGTGAACGAAGCGGTACCTAGAGAACGGGTCGCAATCGGAGTGGTGGGCGCCGGAAAGATCGCGGAGCGGCACGTCCTGGCCTACAAGCAGCTTGGTGTGACCGACCTATACCTTTTCGACGTGGATCCGGTAGTCCGCGCAGCCCGGTCCACTGAGTGGCAGGTGGAAGCCGTGGACGACCTCGACACACTACTCGGCCTCCCCGGCATTGCAGCCGTCGACGTATGCACGCCTACCTCCTTCCACGCGCCATACGCAATACGCGCCTTGGAAGCCCGGAAGCACGTGTTCTGCGAGAAACCTCTATGCCTTTCGACCAGGGAAGGTAAGGAGATCGAAGCGGCGGCGACCGCCGCCTGCCGTATCGTCATGGTGGGATACCTCTATCGATTTCACCCTGCCTTCCAATTCGTGAAGTCTCTCCTGGAGGAGAGAACCATCGGCGACCCGTATCTCGCCCTCGTGCGCCTCGGAGGTCGTGGATCGGCCGCCGCCTGGAAGCACACGGTAGGACAGGGCGCGGGAGCGATGGGCGAGATGATGGCCCACATGATCGATCTCGCCACCTGGTACTTCGGCTCGATCGACGAAGTGGATCCGCTCTGGAATGCCACGCTGCTGCCTAGCCGCGAGATCGGATCGGAGGTCGTTCCGGCGTCCGCCGAGGATATTTCGATAGTCCGTCTCCGCGCGGGAGAGGTTCAGATCCTGGTCGAAAGCGACCTCGCGACCCCCTCGTACATGCAGCACATCGATATCCAGGGATCCAACGGATCAATCTTCAGCAGCATCCTTCACTATCTACCGACCGTGGTCTATTGCAAGGAACAGAGAGGGATCTACGGCGCGGGCAACAGCGTCTACACGTTTCAGCAGGAGAATCTTTTCGTCGATGAACTTGGATATTTCCTCGACGCCATCGCCGGCGCTCCGCACACCGTGAATCTGCTTCAAGACTCCATGCACATCGTGGAGGTGCTGGAACGAATCCAGGGCATGACAGCCAGTCATTACCCGCCCAGCGAAGCCGTGCACTGAAGGCGGGAGGGAGGCCCGGCGTCAGCCGAATATGTCTTCCACCACTACTGACGCCGGGCCGGTGGTCGCAGGACCATGCGCGTATTGAACCACCGCGACCCGTTTGCGGCCAGAGAGGAAAGCCCCTTGTGGAGAAGGACTTTCAGCCCCTGCGCCGGGCGTATGAGGAGGTCGCCCACGCCCCCAGCGTTGCCAGCAGGCCCACTGCCAGCAGAATGAACACGTCGACGCGCGCAACGCCGTGCGCCAGCAGCCCCGCATACGCCAGAACCATGACCGCAATCATGGCCGGTGCCGAGCCGTAGGAAACAAAACGGCAAATCTTTAGAACGTCTCTCCGGTTCACCCGGAAGATATACAGCGAGAACGAATTAACCGTCAAGGTGCCAGCCTACCGTCCGGACTGCTGAACGACAAACGAGGTCGAGGCCGAAACGCTCGACGGACCCCTGGCAAGAAAAGCGATGACGGCGACGGTTCGTCTGCTTCCCGACACGGCGCCGGGCTCAATTTGCTGGCGCGCGGATAGCCAGCCGCCCTGCCCGGTCTTGCGCGAAAGCCTCACAAGCCGGCTGCTCGGGTAGAGCAGATCGATCTCCACCATCCTGTTGGGCCAGGTGTGGACGTAGACCTTAACGCGAGACCCTGCAACCGTCTCGCGCGGTGAAACCGCAACGTCCATGGACCCGAAGAGTACGCGATAAGGATACTGCTCCGACGATTGATTCTGGCCACTGCCGACCGACACCGTGACCAAGGCCCGATTACTGAACCGAGCGATCTTGCTGCGAGGTTGAATGAATGAAAAGGTTGCTCGGCC
>DHWR01000194.1:0-9589 GCA_002413265.1 Chloroflexi bacterium UBA5177 | reverse complement strand
ACCAACCGGGTCACGGTATCAGGACTCACTCGCACCACGACGATTTGGCGCGCGCCGGGACTTACCTTTGCTCGCAGCGTCACCGAAGCGATTAGGGGTGGGAGAACCGGATTAGCGGTCGCGCCGAGGGCCTGGAACGACAGGCAGCGGACAAGATGAGCGGCTGCGGGCGGGGAGTCGAAGCTTAAGAGCGTTCCACTGCCCGCACACGCGCCGCCCGCCGGTTGTGCTTCTGCGGTTGCGAGGAGAATTGGGCTGCTGCCCGCTTCTTGTACGGCAACAAATACCAGTCCGCGCAGCGCGACGAAGCCCGCGTTCTCGACCAGGATCTTCGCCGACGTGAACTGCGGCATCATCAGGGCCATGCCGTCGGGCAAGGGTCCTGGGTCCGCCAGATACTGGCAATGCGGGCAAGCGAAGACGCTGGCATAAAGGCCTCCATTCGGTCCGAAGGCCAGCCCTCCCTCGAATCCGAACCCCTGGGCGAATTTGCCGGGCAGATTGGGTGTCGCCGCCCCGAAGTCGTGAACGGTGCTCACCGAGCCCGTCTTCACGTTGACCTTGAGCAACCTTCCCGCGCGCGTACCCGCGTAGAGGGTGCCGCTTGGATCAAAGGTGAGACCGCGTATCACGTCACCCTGGAGTGACGCCGGGGCTCCAATCGCCCTCGCCGCGCATATGGATTGCGGGCACGAAGTCTCGATGCTGAAAAGTTGACTACCGTCGCTTCCGTAGAGCTGGTTGACGGGCGACAAGGCAATGGTGATGATTGCGGGGAAACTGCCGTCCGTCGCGCGGATAGGGCCCAGATCTTGATCATCTCCCGTCGAGGCTGGGGAGACGGTCTCGAGATCGACTGCACACGAACCAATGCTGCAGGCACTAGCAACCTTTAAGACATACACATGGAGATCGGTTTGCGCTTGAGCTACGTGAGACATCGCGGAACACAGAAGAATCACGAGCACCGGTGTGCGCCAACAGAGCGTGTGCATACGCCCAGAAACGACCCGCGCAGACCCCGCGTAACGCACCGCCGCGATTAGGGCTTGATCTTCCGGCAGCGCGTGCCTACGAGCTTGTGCCCCTTCTTGCAGCGCAAGCCTTCCTTGACCGGGTGACCGTAGTTAGAGCCGGCACCGCTGGTCGGCTTTGCACGGGAGCTAGGAGTGCGGCTCGGCGTCGGCTTCGGAGTAGCAGTTCGCCGCGGCTTGGCGGTCGCTTTCGGGCGGGGCGTCGCGGTATTGGTCGCAGTGGGGCGAGGCGTGTTTGTAATAGTCGGTGTTACTGGAGCTGGCGTTCCATTCGACCTGGATTCCAGCGTCTGGGCAATGCCAAGCAGTAAGGCTTTTCGCTGGTCCCGCGACAACGTTCCGAAGTTCTGAAGAGAGACCTCGAAAAAGACGGTGCCCCTCTGGAAGAACAGCTCCGAATCGGTGTTGCCATTCGCGTCGCGAAGCGTATACAGGTGGGCTAGAAAAAAGGATCCGAGATCCTCCTCGTAGGCATTGTTTCCAAAGGTAGTCACTTCGTTTTGCCAGAAGTCGTGTTGGTCGCTGAAAGCAACCTGAGCGGCGTTATTGGACACGAAGATCGAGGCCAGGTACGACAGAATCGAGGACGCGCCGCCGGTGGGGGTTGCGGCACGCGCCTGCAGGAAGTACCCGGTGATCCTGCCATCGGGCAGCGGTTTGCCTGGTTGCAGATGCTGTTCGATCACCGCCCCATTTGCGGCCACACGCGAGTCAGTGATCTGGAACCCATCGGGAAGCTCGGACTGGTTTAGAGCAAAGAAGGACGGATCCTGGGCCGTCTGGGCGTCCGTTTGCCGGTGCGGCTGCACGCCAAAGGCCACCAGGGCAAGCACAGCTATAAGGAGCAATCTGCGCGGCAATCCGGTCTCTTTCTTTCACTGACAATCGGCTGGACAAGTGTACAGTTTCAATCCCCAGACATCCAGGGCAGAAATCATCAAAAATGACCATTGACAAGGCGCTCGCGATGCTGCTCAATGGAAACACAAATTGGCCAACTGAATAGGGGAGCCAGGCTCAGCACGCCCTCAATCCCCAAGAACAAAAGCGGCAGTGTCCTTGTGGCCCTGCCGCTTCTGTGTGCTGCGGATCCGCACAGGGCGAGCCACGGCACATGCGTGCAGGCAGTGATTTCTCAAAGGTATTTGTAGAGCACTTTTCCGGCAGGGCTGCGCGGCAGCGCGGGACGGAGCTCGATTGCATCGATCAATTTCCCTCCCGCCGTTTTAGCGCGGTTCTCAGCCTCTCGCGCCGACCATCCCTTTGAGAGGGCGATAACCGCTCTAAGGCCGCCGTCCTTATCTGCGTACACTGCAGCTTCCTTAATCCCCGGCACGTTTTCCAGCAGCTGCTCGAGCGAGTAGGGATCTACCAGTTGTCCTTCGACCTCCACCAAGCTTCTGATTCTCCGCTTGAGCGTCAACCTACCCGAATCATCCCATTCGCCAACATCTCCAGTGTGGAACCATCCGTTGGAATCGAGGCACGAATCGAGCGCGCCGTTCTCTGCGATGTACCACGAGGCAACTGCCGGCGACCGAACGATGACCTCGTCCACCGACTGCCGAGGTTCGGGGAGAAGCCGAACGTCCATGTGCTGTAGTGGCCGTCCCACAGCTCGTGGATGCACCGGTTCCTCATGGTCGATCGCAATGGTTCCTGCTTCGGTCGTCCCATAGTCCTGTCTAATCGGTAGACCGGTAGCGTAATAAACGCTGTCGTGCAGCTGCGCACGGAGGGGAGCACCCGCGCTGAGGAAGAGGCGAGCGTCCCCCAGGTGGTCCGGTCGATCCGAGGCAAGCAGCAATTCGTACAGTGGCGGCAGACCGAACAGCACAGTCGGTCGCCAGCTCCCGATTATCGCAACCGCGGTCTCCGCGTCGGGTGCGAGCGCGACCTCTGCCCCGGCCTGCATAGAGGCGAGAAGGCCGCCCATGAGCCCGTACGAATGGGCGACTGATGAGCCAACTAGTACGCGGTCAGAAGAGTTGAGCTCGATCGTTCGCGCCACTGAATCTATCTCTGCAGCAATCCCCGAAGATGTCCGCACCGCAAGCCGCGAGGCGGACGTGGAGCCCGAAGTTACCTGACATATCGATCCAGCCTGCGCCGCGGACAGACCTACCTGCTCGGAAACCTCATGGCGGGAAATCGGCGTGAACAGAACTATGCCGTCCGGAAGTGACGTCGATTGGAAGCGCCGGCCCAGCCCCAGCTGATCGGCGTCCCGCTTCGTGGCCAGGATTCCCCTTACGCGGCTTGAATGTAGAAACGTTTCCAATTCCTCGGGGCGGAGGCTCGGCGGCAGGAGAAGTACAGAACGCTCCCGAGCCGCGGCCACGAGTGCTGCCACCGAGTCGACATTCGCGCTCATCACGACGCACAGCGGGTCCGTGGGCCTCACGAAGCAGCGGCGCAGCTCGGAGGCAATGGCGTCGCGCCTCCGCTCGAGATCGAGGTAAGTATGGACGCCGCCTCCAGCCCAAACCGTGAGTCGCGGCAGCCGCGACGGCTCGAACGGCCCAGCATCAGTCATGCGTGCTGCCATCTCGCGCTGAGTCCGGGTGGGATGCAAAAAAGCCGAAGGTACGCTATTCTGTGCACAGTCGCGACCCGGCCGGTGTCAGCCACGGGTCGCCGCATAATTTCGAGAAATGGTGCGTCCGGGCGCCGAGGAGTACGAGAGTTTGACACGGCGCACACTGTTGCTCATCGTCATCGCGGTCATCATAGTGCTGGCTCTCGTTTTCGTGGTGCGCGGCCGAGGCTCATCCAGCCCGCCGGTTCCCACTGTCACGCCGCGACCGAGCGGACAGACGGCAGCGAAAATCAAGCAGCAGCTACAACACGCCCAACTGGTCAGCTTCGCCCACGCAATTCTTCCCGATCTTACGAAGTCGGCCGCCACCATGGATCACACCGCGGCCGCGGTTGCGACTGCTCACTCGCGCCTAGCTCAGTTCAATATCTGCAACTCGGACAGTGGCAAAGTGGATACGCAGCGGTTAGATGCGGAGTCGGTACAGTGGCCGCCAGGAGGCACACCGGCCAGAAAATGGCGCCACAAGATAATCGGCATCTACCACGTCTACTTCGGAGCGATCGTAGAGTGCCGAAACGCCTTCGATACGGGCGACTCCGGTCAAGCTGCGTCGGCCGTTTCTGACCTGGCCGCTTCCGCCCGACACATGACCGCCGAAGAGAATTACGCGCGCTCGCTTATCGGCAAGTAGCCGTTTGCCTCGGGTCGGCTCCAGTCGAATCTGCTGCAGGAACAGGCGACATGTCAGCGGGGATAATCACCGTGTGGAAGCTCAAATGTTCCGACTAGCGATACTTTTCGCCGCGGCGATCTTGACGGGTGCAACACCATCTGGAGACGCAGCCGCGACAAAGGCTTTCACGCTTGCCGATCGAGTGCAGCTGTCGTTGCTTGTGCCGAAGCGGGTGTATCCGGAGAACGCTTTAGTCCGGGTGACTGTGAGGCTTAAGAACATCTCCGGGCACGTCCTGAGTATTAGTCGTGGCTGCCTTTACGGGCCCGTGTGGGCCGAAGTTGTCACCCGAAGGAGGGCAGTATCCTATCCGCCAGCTCTTGCAGACTGTGCGCCGCTGAGCTGTCCGGCGCCAGTCTGGATGGCGCTCCATCCCGGCCAGATCGTGCAGCGAAACGTCTATGTCATTCTCCGTACGCGGCAGATTCGGGCCGTCACGGAGTTGGAGGTCGGGGGCTACTACTACGGCCAGGTGGCTTACACAAGACTTCTCCGGGGCCGCGCGCCGCGAGTTAGCCTAGGTACATCCCCTGAATTACACGCAGATATCTACCCCACCATCCCCGTACGTGGCCCCCTTCACTACATGGAGTGGGCAAAATGCCCGGGAACGGGAGGAAGCGGACCGCTGGCGACCTACAACGCAACTCGCACCTGGCAGTCTGTTCGGAGCACGCGACTGTTTGCGAGTTTCGGGACACGCTGTGGTAAAGGATTCGAGTGGCATGTCGCTGCCGGATGGGTGAATCACCCGGTAGTCTACGTTGACTACGTGCAACGGTGACCAACGATTCGCAATTCCTCAGCCATGCACGCGCTGGGCTGGTGCCGAATCGGGGCGCGCTTCTTAACGGTTTCTCCGCTAGAAGCCCCAAAGCGTGTCATAGCAGCGAGCGGATTCAAGACTAGCCTGAGCCATGAGCGATGAAGCGTTGACGCTGTATCGGCCGGGCCGCAAGAGAGCAGCGAGGCAAGTAGGGCCAGGCTGTTGTGGTTTTGGATCAGCAGGGCTAGGCGCCAACCAACGAGTGCAGTGCCGCCTTGGTACTTCGACTCAGATATCCGTGGTCCCGGGCTCAGGCTGCTCCCCTCGCACGATCTCGTACGAGAACGCGCCCAGCACGGCGCCCACAAACGGGCCGAAAACGTACACCCAGTAGTGATCCCAGGTTCCAGACACGAGAGCCGGCCCAAAGGACCGCGCAGGGTTCATGGAGGCTCCGCTTATTGGGCCTCCGAACATCGCGTCCATGAGAATGACGCCGCCGATTGCAAGTGCGGCGGCCTGACCGACCGCTCGATAGTCGGTAGCCACCGCCATGATGACGAACATGAGAAAGAATGTCAGGACGGTCTCCATCACAAACGATTGGCCATCGCTGCCGGCCGGAATATTTGTGCCCACGTGGGCAATGGTGCCGAAGAGTCCTCTCAGAATTAGCGCGGCAAGCGAAGCTCCTGCCAGCTGCGAGATCCAATAAAGGGGCACCCGCGGCCAGGGGAAGTGTCTAGTCAAAGCAAGCCCAAGCGAGACCGCGGGATTTATGTGGGCGCCCGAGATGTGTCCTACGGCATAGATCATGACCCCGATGGCAAGCCCGAAGCTGAACGCAACTCCCACGTGCCCTATGCCACCGTGCGTCTTGGCGTCGATCATGATCGCACCACAGCCCGCGAACACGAGCGTGAAGACTGCCACGGCCTCCGCCAGAAACGGGCCGATTGGCCGAACACGGTCCATCAATTCCCTTGCCTCCTCGCCGATTGGCTTCTTCAGCCTATGGCGTTTGGCGGCGCCGTGTCACCAGCGAGGCTTGGGTACGGAGAGCATCTCGAGATGCCGATGGTTGACGATGACAATTGGCTTCGGTTTCGTCGACCCATCCGGATAGGTCAGCTCCGCGTCTGAAAACGCGAGAAACTGCCGCTGCTCCAGTGCGCGAAGCAGCAGTTTAGGGTCCCGATAGTTTTCCGCGTGGACGTCCCCCACGATTAAGTACCTGCCCAGCGCGGCCCAGCAGCGGTACTTCAAGTGCCAGGCCCACCCTGAACCGTCCGGAGCATCAGCGGCCTGCGGTTCCGAGATGGGAATCACAAACATTAGCTGAGACTTGGTCAGGTGCGCCATCGTCTCGCTCAGATCGTGAACCGTCCCCGATGTCGTTCTCACTCGCAGCGGATGAACTTCGACGCTCTGAGCAGAGCTGTTCAGATAGTCGGACATCCGAGTCTCGGGGCTCGTGACCTCCGCCTCCACGGTGAGGTGCTCGGTGACGAACTCGGCCTCCAGCCTGTTGAGTCCCTCTGGAGCGTCTTGCCGGCCTAGGTCACGGGTGTACAAGCTAGCTCCCCCCATTTCGCTTCCGCCGTGCCGGACACCCGGATTGACGCGAGCAGCTCCCAGTTCGTGGGTTCTGGGCCAAGTTCATCAGTGGCAACTATAAGATGTTGAACAAGAGGAGTCAAAGAGGACGGTCGGCCAGAGCAGTTCCTATCGTATGCCGTGGCCCGTCTTCGCCCGATAGGTCTTGGCCGTCTCATCATCTCTGCCCGTCGACGAGTTCCAGGTTTGATCCTCTGGCTTCAAGACTCCGCTAACCATGGCGGGAGGGCGATGCAGGATCCACCGCACGAACCTTTGCATGCCCTTCTTCAGATCGAGCACCAGATACACCAACCACGTGAAGCCCATTATTCCGGCGAGGATTGCAACCGCGACGGCAATCGCTGAGGCTTCATTCTGTGAGGCCGCCTGCCTGATCCCGTCGAGGGAGGACGCCCACGGCACAGCAAACCGGGGCACGGGCACTTGTGGGAGCCATCCTCCCACGTAAAAGATGAAGAACACAGCTGCGGCTAGCAGCGGCAATATGGCGAGATATACGAAATCCTGGTTGTGGTGTGTGCCCTTCATTCCGGTCAACCTTCCTCGGTAGCAGAGGAGAAAACACCGGGACACGGACTTCGCAGCCGTTCAAGTCCCGGCTCAATTGCTTGCCAGAGTCTAGCTGTCGACAGCTTGCAGTTCAACTAAATATTCTCTACACCCGATTCGGCATGACCGAGAAGGGGACGAGGTCACCGTATCGGGAGGGACGAAGGTCCCCAAAAGAATCGTGACTTGGCAGCTAAATGCCTGAGGAAGTCCTTCGGGACCCGGAGGCGCTGACCACGTCTCCCTCTGACCTCGCTCCGTCCGCCAAGAGATCTAAGGAAACGAGCCCTCGCGAACGTCTCCAGCCGCAGCTTCAAGAACGATTCGTTGACGAAGACTGGTCGCGCGTCCAGGACGGGTTCGCAACCTCGTACTCGCCTTCGATTCCATTCGCGTTTTGGAGAAAGCCGCTCGATAGGGCGAGGTACATTCCATCTAGCGCGCGGACCTGAACCTCAGAGAAATCTATGCGATTGTCGAGAGGCGCGGAGACTGGATTCTCTCCCTCCCACGGGAATTGGAAGGCTTCGGCCGCTTCCTTGCTCTCCCACACCCATATGGCAATCCCGGTGTCGGGTTCTTCAGGATCCGTGCCCCACAGGCGCGCCAACAGGCCTGGTGCATCAGGCATTAAGGGGTATGATCCTCCGGCATTGACACGCATCCGTTCCACTTGGGAGCGTGTCTTGGCGCGCATTCCGGGTCGGTAGCGCCATCCGGATATCACCTGAATGTACATCGCATCTCCGTCGAGATAGTGTCTTTCAGTCTGACATGCTCGATTCAGTCACGCCTTGGAGATCACTGCTTCTGCCTCGATCTCGACCCTCCAGCGTGGGTCGAGGAGCCCAGCTACCACAACCATTGTGGACGCCGGACGCACATCGTTCAACATACGTCCAAGAACGCTACCGACCTCCTCTGCGTCGGCAGCATCGACCAGAAAAACGCGAGTCCGGACGATGTCGCCCGCGCCTGCCCCCGCCTCTCTGAGAGCATCAAGAATTATCTCCACACAGCGTTCCGCCTGGCGTCCCGCGCGTGGGTCGCACGATCCATCCGGCCAGATAGGTGCAGTGCCGGACACGAGGACACGATCTCCCACTCGGATCGCCCGACAGAAGCCGATGGAAGCCTCGTAAGGAGACGCAGAAGAGATGCGCTGCCGCTCTGTCATGCATTCTCCTGAGCTACCATCGATCCTAGCAATCAAGCTTCGTCAGAAAGCTGGTGTCTTTGGACCAGTCCGATTATGAATACCGGGGACTCAAAGCTGCGACCTGGGATCTCTTCCGCAGCGGCGCTTCGGAATGGGAAGACGTAGCGTTCTACCGCGACATGATCCTCCACTCTGGGCAACCTGCTCTCGATGTGGGCTGTGGCACGGGCCGATTGCTGCTCGACTATCTATCCGAAGGCATCGACATCGACGGTGTGGACAACTCGCCGGAGATGCTAGCGCTCTGCCGGGAGAAAGCGGAGCGACGCGGCCTCCGCCCTCACCTGTACAGACAGAGAATGCAGGCACTGAACTTGCCTCGACTGTATCGCACCATCATCGTGCCCTCCAGCTCGTTTCAGCTCCTAATGGAACCTGGTGACGCGGGCGATGCCATGGATTGCTTCTATCGACACCTGGAGCCTCGAGGAACGCTGGTGATGCCCTTCATGATCCTATGCACGGGACCGGATAAACGAGACACCGTGACTGTGGATTGGAGATTGTCGGTAGAGAAGGTTCGGGCCGACGGGGCAACGGTCCGACTCTGGAGTCGAACTGTCTTCGACATGGTTCGACGTTTGGAGCATGTTGAGGACCGATTCGAGATCGTTCGCGACGGACAAATGGTGATGTCGGAGGACCATAACAAGTCGCCGGCGACCTGCTGGTACACGCAAACGCAGGCGTTGGACCTATATGAGATCGCGGGGTTCGAGGATGTTCATTTGGTAAGCGGGTTCACCGAGCAGACGGCGCAGCCGGATGACGTCATATTTTGCGGCGTCGGCACGAGGCCCTAGTGCTCCAACTGTCGAGTTGGTATTTCTTACCCGTTTACTCCCTGGCTCCGCAATAAGGCCGCATTCGATCCGCAATCAGGAGGCAGCGTGACAGAGGAATACGAAAACTACGAGGAAATGGAAGAAGCGGCTCGGCGCCTCCTACGCGAATGGCAGGACGAGGAGCCGGCGCCCGATGAGACGGCCGCGGCCACGCGGACCACGAAAGATGAAGCGCCGGAAGACGCGGAACCTGGCGCCTAACCGCCTCCCTTGAGAAGCGCTCCGATGACGCCGCCTGCCGCGCCTGCCGTGGCCTCGCTGCCGACCATGTAGTGCGACAG
>DHWR01000189.1:3397-3596 GCA_002413265.1 Chloroflexi bacterium UBA5177 | reverse complement strand
GCCCAGCGGTCGAGCGTGCTGGAAGTCCGCAGCCTGACGAAGTCCTATCCAGTCGGGCGCTTCGGGCAGCGCACCCTTGTCCGGGCGCTAACGAGTGTGGACCTCTCGATTCGTACCGGGGAGATCCTCGCACTGGTCGGTGAGTCCGGATCCGGCAAGACCACCTTCGCGCAGACAGTCTCGTACCTGGAGCGGCCGA
>DHWR01000189.1:0-3130 GCA_002413265.1 Chloroflexi bacterium UBA5177 | reverse complement strand
TGATCTTCCAGGACCCTTATTCGTCGCTCGACCCACTGAACACGGTCCTCTTAAGCGTGGCGCGGCCGCTGCGCGCGTTCCGGATCGTGCCGCGGTCGGCCGTGACGACCGAGGTCAAAGAGCTGCTGACGCAGGTCGGGCTCGTACCCGCGGAGGACTTCCTGCGCCGCTACCCACACGAGCTCTCCGGTGGACAGCGCCAGCGTGTCGGAATTGCGCGCGCGCTCGCCGCACGCCCGAGCCTGATCCTTGCGGACGAGCCGACGTCGATGCTAGACGTCTCGATCCGCCTCACGATCATGAACCTGCTGCTCGATCTGCAGCGCAGCAGGTCGCTGTCGCTTGTCTTCATCACCCACGACCTCGGCGGCGCCTACTACATAAGTGATCGGATTGCGATCATGTACGCGGGCAGCATCCTCGAGATCGGCCCGTCTCAGAGAGTGATGGCGGAGTCGAGACACCCGTACACGCAGCTGTTGCGGGCGGCCGCTCCAGACCCGGACAGCCGGTTCGGGGAGGGATCGAACTTCGACGCGCACGGGGATCCACCGGACCTGACGTCACTTCCTTCTGGGTGCCCATTCGCACCGCGCTGCCCGCTCGTCAGGGACGAGTGTCAGCATGCGCTGCCGGACTGGCGCGACATTGGCCCGTCCCACCGAGTGCGCTGTGTGCTCTACGACTGAGTTGCGAATCGGCGGGAAAGCATCGCTTCGGAGCAGCGGAGACGAAATGGAATCTGCCCTGCCCGCCGTCACCGGGTAAGGATCACGGTTTGGCGAGGCTTTAATCACCAGGTTTGACCCTGCAGCCTCGGACTGAAAAAAGCAGGACCTCCCGTCCAAGAGAGATCCTGCTCAATACTCGATCTGGCGTCCCTAGCCGGACTCGAACCGACGCACCTGGCTTCGGAGGCCAGTGCTCTATCCAACTGAGCTATAGGGACATGAAGGGGTTGTTTTTGGCTTGTGCGCTGGGATTAGGCGGTTTCCGTCGCCACCTGTCCCAGCCTTGTCCCATTTAGAGTATTCCAGGGGCAGTCCTGAGTGGGCAAAAAGTCTTCTGACCTTGCTGGACAAAGCTCCGTGAGCACCTGTTGTATGCCGTCGACGATGCGCAGCTTTCCGGTTCTGGTCGGATGACTATACACGCGCGGTCATGCGCTCCGTAGCGTGACCTACGAGCTTCTGGGCGTCTTTCATGCTGTTGCCAGCTTCCTGTGAGGGTGTGACGAAAGTGTGCAGGCCGGCATCCTCGATGCCGAGTTCGTCTGCCACCTGTACAGTGAGTCGAAGCAGCCAGGGCCAGAAGGAGAGATAGCATGGGCGCTGGTGAACAGACTCGTCAAGTTGTCATCCGAGGGCCTGGTCAGATCGAGGTGACCGAGGTGAGCGCGCCGCAACCCGGACCGGGAGAGGTGCGCGTACGGACCATTCTGGTGGGTGTGTGTGGCTCGGACCTCCACGTGCTGGCGTGGAAGCATCCGTTCGTCTCCTACCCCGTCATGCCCGGCCACGAGGTGGTTGGAATCGTCGATGCGGTGGGCCTCGGCGTGCCGGACATCGAAGTGGGCCGGCGCGTCCTGGTCGAGCCCAATCTTGTGTGTGGCGAGCGCCGCTACTGCCGCTCTGGACGTTACAACCCTGTGCGACCAGCTCACGGTGGTGGGCTTTCAATCGTCCGGATCGCTGACGGACCTCTTCACCATCCCGGCCTCCCGCCTGCACCTGGTTCCCCCATCTCTCAGTGACCAGGAAGCGGCGCTGGTTGAGGGCTTGGATCGGTTTCTTCGGCTGGTCGTTGGCCTCCCGTTTACCGTCAGAGCGAGACTCTTTACAATCGTGCCCGTTGTCGCGCTCGTCACCACAAACGTAATGCGATATCTCCGGGGTGCAACGGCCACGAAAGGGATGATCCCGGACTCTCTAGACACCCAGCCGAGAAAAAGGCTCGGCCCGAGAGGGTCGTGCTTTTGGTCGTGGTCTGCGCGCTCGGTTACACAGCTGCTTGCGGCTAGCTCGCAGCGGAGTGTGCGGCAACTTCGGCCCGGTCGGACACACCGCTTTCTTGAAGGGGGAGTCACCGAACGCTTGGCGCCGCTCGACGCACCGAGAGCGCCAACCCCGTTGAATCGCAACAGCAACTAGCATCAATCCTTCTCAGCCTCGAAGTAGTAGTTGTCTATCTGTTGGAGCGCCATCTCCAGCGTCTTCGGCAACGAGAGGTCAGGGAAGGCGCCGCCGACCCTCGCGATGGGAGAGAGCCTAGGCGGACCATGCGATCGGCGCCGAACATTGTCAATGTGAGTGGGTGGCGGCGGGTCTTTCGGGCCGAGGCCCCGTGCATCCAGCAGGCTCTGCCACCCCCAGTTCCCGCTTGGCCAGTGCGTAACGGTGACGTCGCATACCAGGCCGTGCCGGGAGAAGTGAAATCGCCACTCGTCATGCCCTTTCCCATGGTGGACGTATTGATCGGGCTGGTACTCTGTCGATTCCCTCCATTCGTGCGCCCGATCCGGGGCCATGGGTGCCATGTTTAGTCACCATGAAACCGCGGACGCTGTCCGGGCCACTGAGGCGCAAGCGATTCTACCCGGACCTCGCTCGCCGGCCGCGGTGTCGGGTTACTTAGTCGCAGCATCAGGGGCAAGGGGCGCTGAAGTCGATTGAGGGGCTGCATGGCCCTCGCCGAGCAACAGGAGCACGGTCCGGACGTACCGTCATCCGCGCCGATTGAACGTAGGGATGGGGATGGCGCGACGGGTAGCTGGCGACCGGGACTTGGGAGTGCTCGAGGCACGGGCGGGCTACGAAGGTGGGGCCTTGCTCGCTATCAAGGGGTCCAATGCCTTGAATAGGATGGCCCCGGGAACGAACGTTTGATTTTGGCCGCCACAACCGTTGCTGACAAGCACAATGCCGAAGAGTGCGTCCTGCAACTGTCCGACGATCAGAATCACCACCAGCAGAATGCCGAGAATGAGATTGAATCGGGTGAACAGGTTCGCCCGAAGAATCTCGGCAAGTGAGCGGCTCGTGTGTTCGCCGCTGACGTTGATCTGCCCCTGTCCTACGCGGGCTGCGACATCGCGGGCACTGAGACCCGTGATCGGTGTCTCGTGGATGGC
>DHWR01000211.1:774-3532 GCA_002413265.1 Chloroflexi bacterium UBA5177 | reverse complement strand
AAACTTACCGACTCCTCAAACATCCCGACGTGTCCCGGATGGACGCGTAAGGTTTCTCCAGGCTGAAGATCGTATGGCACGACTTCACCGTCTAGCTCGATCCACGCTTTGCACGAGCCGCCGAGTCTCTGCAGACGGAAGCCTTCACCGCCAAAGATGCCGGCGCCAAGAGACCGCTGAAAGCCAACCGACAGCTCGAGTCCGGGAGTGGCGCACAGGAACCCGTGACGGTGAACCATATACCCGCGACCCGGTGAGACGTCCACTTCCAGGATGTGGCCTGGAACCTTGGTGGCGAATGCAACGCTGCCGGGTGAGCCTTTCGCCTTGTACTCGGTCATGAACAAAGTGCCGCCGCCCGCGACTCTCTTCAAGGCCCCAAACACTCCACCTCCCCCGCCCATCTGAGTGGATGTTTGAAGGTCAATCGAGCTGGTCATCCACGAAAGCTCACCAGCTTCGGACACGATGCTCTCTCCGGACTGAAGGGTGACTTCCAAAGCGGGCATGGTCGTCCCGAGAATCTTGTGCTCCATACTTTTCCTCTCTTCTTGCGGCGGGAGTGCGGGTCTCACGGTATCTAGGTCTCTTGCAGCGAGCTGCTACTGCCGCTTCTGAGCGACCTCCAACGGCTCTTCGGGTTGCGACTTGGCGACACCTCATCAGGAGGCGGCGACCCTCTTCCCCTTGGGCGGCTGGATTCGGTACTCTTCCCAGCCGTCGAATGGCAAGACGCCAAGAACTCCGAGCATTCCCACGGTCCAGTTGGTCTTTTCGACGCCGAAGGCCGGCAATGCATACAGTCGATTTCCCAGCTCGTCCGCGTCCTTTGCCTCCGTCCAGATTCGGCTGGAATCGCCGCCGTAGTGGTCCACGACGAAAGCTGCCAGCTGTTGAGTGAGCTGAGCGAATTTGCGCGGAAACCTGTGCAGGGCCGGCTGCTGTCGGAATACTTCGATGAGCTCGTCCGATTCCTTGAGGGTTATTTTCTTCATATCCAAATAACCCAAACGGTCGCGCAGCAGGAGAGGCGCGGCAAAAGCCTTTCTCGTTGGGTACTGACTGTCGAGCAGCACGCCGATCAACAGGCCATCCGGGCTTTCAGCAAGGAATTTGTCTGCCGCTGGATCATCGGTGAGGGTAACGCCTTTACCCTCGCTGAGAGGTGCAATCCAGGCCAGTCGCTCGAGCTTCGGCATCCTACTCTCCCTTTCGGCGGATCGCGCCGGCACCGTCATTAGAGTAGTCCCGCGTCAAGGTGATTCGCTAGCCGACAAGCGATCCGTCTGTGACGCCTTTGATGTCAGCGCTGCTACGGCCTCCTGGATGTTCTCCACCAGAGTGAGCAAGGCAAGGTCACGTTCATCGACAATCAGCTCACGAGAAAAGGCATCTACGAGGCGGTGCCAACCCACGCCCACCAGAATGATTAGCTTCGGCGGCATGAGCTGCATCTGACGGAGGTTCCATGCCAGTGCGACCTCACCGAGCGTGCCCGCGCCTCCGGGCAGGGCGATCAACGCGTCTGACTCGACGAGGGCTTCGAGCCGCTCGAAGAGAGTAGCTGCCGGCCGCTCTTCGTGAAGATAGATGTTCGGGGAAAGCCTTTGGGACCAGGCCGCAACGGTTACACCCAGTACGCGTCCGCCCGCTTCGCGAGCTCCCCGGCTGACTGCCTCCATGACGCCACCATAGCCGCCGGAAACGATGGTATGACCCCTCTTGGCCAGCAGGCCCCCGAGGTCACGGGCGTCCTGATATTCTTTGCTCTCGCCGTCGACGCGGGCCGAACCAAAGACCGTAACATTCACGGATCATCATAGGCGGCGTGGCTAAAGCTCGAACGGTCAGGCCATCCCGAGGAGCCGGTCGTACAGCCCCTGGAGCTCATCGTCCGAGTAGTACTCGATAACGATGCGCCCGCCTTGCCGCCGGCGCTTAACGAGCACGCGAGTGCCGAGAGACCGGGTGAGATCCTCTTCAATAGCCTGCAAGTCTGTATCGCGCTCCCGTGTCGACGGCTTGGCGAGGGGTCGAGCGAGACGTCGAACCAGAGCTTCAGTCTGCCGAACGGTCAGATCCTCTCGCACCACGCGATCGAGAACTGCTAACTGTTCCTGTAAGCTCGCGACTCCGAGCAACGAGCGAGCGTGACCCTCAGAGATCGCTCCGTCCACCAATGCGCGCTTCGCGGCCTCGGGAAGCGCAAGGAGCCGGACAGTATTCGTGATTGCCACTCGGCTCTTGCCTACCTGCTCACCGATTTCCGTCTGAGTGAGCCCATAAACCTGCAACAACCGCTGATATGCCAACGCCTCTTCGAGCGCGTTGAGGTCGGAGCGCTGAAGGTTCTCGATCAGCGCAAGCTCGAGCGTCTGGCGGTCCGAGACTTCGGTGACAATCACCGGTACGCGCTCGAGACCGGCCAGCTTCGCGGCTCGCCAGCGCCTTTCCCCGACGACGATCTGAAAGCCTTCCTCGACCTCGGCGACCACCAACGGCTGAACGACTCCGTGCTGCCTGATCGAATGAGACAGGTCTTCGATAGCGGCGGTATCGAAATGCTGTCGCGGCTGCTCGGGATTGGGCCGAATGCGATTGACCTCAATGTCTCGATATCCGGTTTTGGAAACCGCCGGCATGAGGGCATCAAGGCCCCGGCCGAGAACTCTCCGCTTCCCGCGCGCGGCCGGCTTCTGCTCAGTCATCTGCCCACCGCACCCGAGAGGAAACCGGCGGCCCGCGCCGCTACCTCTAC
>DHWR01000211.1:0-463 GCA_002413265.1 Chloroflexi bacterium UBA5177 | reverse complement strand
GGGGCTTCACTCAATCGGACATTTCTCGGAATGACCGCGTTGAAGATGAGGTCGGGGTAATGTTCCCGGACCTCACTCGTGACCTGCTGTGAAAGAGAGGTCCGCGAATCGTACATGGTCATGACAAGACCAAATATTTGCAATCGCGGATTTGACTGTTGCCGAACGCGGTCCAGAGTGGACATGAGCCTGGCAAGACCCTCCAGCGCAAGATACTCGCACTGAACGGGGACGATGACCGCGTCGGCGGCCACGAGGGCGTTCAGAGTTAACAGGCCAAGTGACGGCGGACAGTCCAACAAGGTATAGGAATAGGATTCGCTGAGCGGCTCGATAGCAGCTTTCAAGACGCCCGTTCTATCGTCCATGTCCAGCAGCTCGATCTCTGCTCCTGCAAGCTCGGGCGTGGAAGGCAGAAGATCGACGCCTCGGACGACGCTTTTCACGATTGCATCGTCGCCTG
>DHWR01000046.1:5119-26121 GCA_002413265.1 Chloroflexi bacterium UBA5177 | reverse complement strand
CGAGTCGGAGGAATTCGAGGCGATTCCGTGTATCGCAATCGATTCGAACACCGGAGACCAACGCCGGTACGGACTCGCCGACCTCAACTCGGCTCCGGAGGTGCGGCCGAACCGAGGCCAAGACCTACAAGCTGATGATTCGGCATACGTGCTGTACACATCTGGATCGAGTGGGGCACCGAAAGGGGTTGTGCACCGACATGCGAGCGCAGTCGCGTTCGCGACGTGGGCTGCAGCGACGCTAGGGCTTCATGTCGGCGACCGCCTCGCGAGTCAAGCGCCACTTCACTTCGACCTGTCTACGCTTGACGTCTTTGGCGCGGCAGTGGCATCCGCATCCACCGTGATAGTTCCCAACGAGATTGCGATCTTCCCATTAGGCCTCCGCACCTATGTCGAGACTATGGGCATAACAGTATGGTACTCGGTTCCGTCGACGTTCATCAGTGTGATGAATGACGCGGGCTTGATAAAGGGTTCGCTGCCAGCTCTTCGAACATTAGTCTTCGCTGGCGAGGTGTTTCCTGCGCATCAGGTGCGTCGTCTCATGGAACTCCTCCCGGATGTCAGCTTCTACAATTTCTACGGTCCCACGGAGACAAACGTGTGTACATACTGGCCGCTGCCGAGACCGCTGGATCGGGAGTTGACTGATATCCCAATTGGCACACCAGTTAACGGTGATCATGTTTACGTAGTCGCCGAAGACTGCACGNNGACCCCGACGGCAACAACGTCGAGGCCGTCTGCCGCATCGCGGCTTCGAGCTGACCGTCGCCGATGGGGGCGCTGGGCAGGGTCTCGCGCTCGTTTGACGGCTTCCAGCGCCGCCATGCGGCGCTGGCGTTCCCGCTCGCGGTGCGCCAGAAGTACAGCGAAGACCAGGGCGGATATCTGGCCGCGACCGTCGCCTACTACGCGTTCTTCGCGTTGTAGCCGCTGCTCCTGCTGCTCATCACCGGACTCGGATACAATGATGCGCTCCATCTCTTCGTTGATTTCAGGGTTCTTCAACTGTAACTCGGGGATGCGATTCTCATAATAGAGTGGGACGGTGGTGCCATCCTCGACCGACTGGCGAAAGTTGTAGATGCTGACGTAGTCGCCGAAGACTGCACGCTTGCGCCACGCGGAGAGACGGGTGAGTTGTATGTTTCTGGAGCGACACTGATGGCTGGCTACTTGGGCGATCCCGAGGCGACTGCGACGACGCTAGTGGAACACCTGCCAGGAGCAGCAGAGCGTGGGCCCTTCTACAAGACCGGCGATTTGGGTTTTGAGGATCGGAATGGTCTCCTACGGTTTGTCGGACGTCGCGACGACCAGATCAAGAGCCGTGGCTACCGTATAGAGCTTGGCGAGATCGAATCGGTTTTGGGGCTTCACCCCAACGTGCTGGAGGTCGCTGTCATCGCTGTGGGCGAAGTCGGCGATACCGCGCTCTATGCATTCGTGGCCGCACACGACCGAGTTGCCCCAACCGAACTTCGTAAACATTTGAACGATCGGCTGCCTTCATACATGATCCCGGATCAGATCGACATATTCCCGACGCTTCCACGTACTGCTGGTGGAAAGGTCGATCGAAAGGCTCTCAAGACCGCGGCTCGGGAGAGGCGCGGCATTTAACTGCCGTCCGACATCGATGAGCGATGATCTCGCATCGGGTCGAGAACTAGGGGCGACCGTCGCCGCTAAGATCGCCGCTTTCATTCAGGAGCTTTCCCCCGAGCGGGTACCGGATCCTCTGCCCGTCGACTTTCCGCTCCTCGCACAACGCGCCCTGGATTCCCGCGGTCTTCGACACTTGATCGGATTCCTCGAAAAGTCCTTCCAAGTGGAGATCCCTGATGAAGCTCTCCTTCCGTCGAACTTCGGGACTCTCGGCAGCATCCTTCACCTTATAGACGACCTGGGTGCTTCTCCGTAGCTACCTCGCCTGCCCTTGTGTGCTCGCCTGAAGTACCTCTGCGACAACCTCCTTACCAACTCGCATCCAGGAATCCGGGCCGTAGCCGGAGCTTCCTGGAACTAGCCGGAGCGTAAACGCGGCGGCGGTATGACGCCGCCAGCCGCACAGGGCCGAAAAGCGCTCGTCGCCTTCGGCCGTGTCTCCGATGGCCGCGATCGGAACACTAAGCGGCTGTGCCGGTCGGTAATGATAGCGGTCGGCAACGGAGACATCCGCACGAATCATTGGTTCGAGAAGGTCCATAAGCTCGTCGTTTCCAAGGACCGTTTCGTCGGCGATGCCGACCGCGCGTAGCCGTTCGAGAAGCTCCGGCCGAGAAAGCTCGTCGATGTTCCAGACACTCGTCTGTGTTCGCTCATCCGGCGCTCCTTGTGCCGACACAAGGAGGGCCAGAGGCAGCCGGCTTCCGCGCTTTTCGAGAAGTCGCGCGAACTCGAACGCTATCAAGCTCCCAGAGCAATGCCCAAACAGCGCGAATGGCTGGTCGAGAAGCGGAACGAGGGCTTCCACGGCGGCGTCCACAAGAGGCTTCATCTCGTCGTATGCGGTCTCCCCGATCCGGCTCTCTCGCCCCGGCGGGCGAATCGGACATAGCACGATTGGAGCCGAGACGATCGCCCTCCACGGCGCGAAGAAGGACGCACCAGTTCCGGCTGCTGGAAAGCATAGGAGCCGAATCCCGCTCGCTTCTGCCGCGCTGGCTTCTGCGATCCATGGTGTCATTGGTTCGCCGTGGTCCAGTTTTTCAGGCAGCGCTGTCGGCGGCGTCGTTGACCTGACACGCAACCGTTCCGTTCGGCTCACGAGATCAGGCCGCATGGTACGAGTTGATGCGCCCTGCGACCGTCGCCAACCCGATAGGGATCAAGGACGAGGAATTGCAGAGCCCGCAGCGCTTCAGACAAAGCAGCGGAGAGAAACCACAAACGCTGATTGCGCCATCGTGTTCCGTTCATGTCCAAGTCGCCGCGATGCACCCGCGGTGGGCGTAAGCTGCGAGACAGGAGCAGCGGTTCAGTCGCCGTGAATAGAACATAGAGAGACACGTTGAGCCCGCAATCTCCACCTGGTGGCCCATCTGCAGGAAAGAAACTTGCCGGAAGTCTTGACGACTCAAGGTGAAGTGTTGGATCGGCACTCGGTCATGGATTCTGCTTACAATTGGACGGCGCTGCAAGGCTGGCGCACTCCGCTCACCGCTCTGCAGCTCGTGGAACGTACAGGTCGTGTACCCGGCACCGCACGGTCGGCTCCGGACCAAACTCGTTGCCGTGCCGCGGATCGAGGCGTTTGCGAGTTCCTCCACACCGCGATTGAGAATCACGCCTTCGAGTTCCCGAGCGATCCTGCGGTTGTAGCGGACGGACTGTGCTTGAGTTTTGGTGAGCTCGATGGCCGCGCCAATCGGGTTGCGTGGGAGCTGGCTGAGAAGGGCGTGGGCCAGGCGACGTGTGTAGCGGTGGTGATGAAGAAGGGCTGGGAGCAGATCGTTGCCGTGCTCGCAGTACTAAAGGTGGGCGCTGCGTACGTTCCGCTGGATGCAGATCTGCCCCCGCAGCGGCTTCGGAAGATTGTCGAGCTTGTCCAGGCGCCAGTCGCGCTGACGCAAGCCGATGCGAGTCCAGAGCTGGACCTCGGACTAGCGGTGTACTGCCTGACGATTGATGAAAGCGCAGGCGGGATCCCGCAACCGCCGGCAGTCAAAGGCGCGACCCCCGAGAACCTCGCCTACATCATCTTCACCTCTGGCTCGACGGGAGCTCCGAAAGGTGTGATGGTGACGCATGCGGCGGTGATGACGACGATCCGCGAGATTAACCGCCGCTTTGGCGTAAGCCGTGGCGATCGCGTTCTCGGTCTTTCCTCGCTCAGCTTCGACCTGTCCGTCTAGGACATCTTCGGCGTGCTTGGCCGTGGCGGGACCATCGTCCTTCCCCATCCCGAGTCTGAACGCGACCCGCGTGAATGGGCTCGGCTCGTCCGAAAGCATCTTGTCACGATCTGGAATAGCGTCCCCGCGTTTCTTGAGATTCTCGTCGATTACCAGGCTGACCCTTCCTTACCGCAGGCCGCGTGCTGTGCCAACTCGGTCATCACTGCTTGGCCAACCCGGAGCCACGACTCCACTCCGTAACCGTGGCTTCCTGGCAAGAGCCGAAGCGCGAAGCCGTCCACCGTATGCCGACGCCAACCCGAGAGGGCGACGTAGCGGCGTTCATCGTCATCGACGTCTCCAATAGCTGCGATCGGGACATTGAGCGGCGGCGATGGTCGGTACCGATAGCTGTCAGCAAGGGCAATATCTGCTCGAATCATAGGCTCCAGCAGATCCATCAATTCGTCGTTAGTCAGAACAGCCTCGTCTGCAACGCCGACAGAGCGCAGCCGGTCAAGAAGCGCCGGTCGCGAAAGCTCAGCCACATTCCAGAAACTCGAGTCCGTCCGCTCGTCTGGCGCGCCTTGTGCAGATACAACGAGCGTGATCGGGGCGGGCCCGCCGCAGTCTTGCGAATTCGAACGCAACAAGATCCCCCGAACAGTGGCCAAAGAGCGCGAAAGGCCGATCGAGGAGCGGCAAAAGAGCGTCGACCGCAGCGGCTACGAGAGCCTCCATTTCGGTATACGGGGTTTCCCCAACTCTGCTTTCGCGGCCCGGTGGACGAATCGGGCAGAGCTAGATGCCGTCCCGAACTATCGCCCTCCAGGGGACAAAGAATGACGCGCCGGTGCCTGCAGCCGGAAAACAAAACAGGCGGATATCGCTCTCCTCGGTCCGCCGCCGTTGTTCGGCGAGCCACGACGCCGTGGCTCGGCTGCGAGCCGTCATCAGGAGGCGGCGTCGCCCGTCGACCGGGACGTTTTGCTGTTCCCTCGCGATGCAATGCGTCGAACGAGAGTCAGGCTGTTTTGGCGGAGCTTGTGAGGCTCGATAAGGCTCAGGATCTCCAGCTCGTCAGGATGCATCTGCTGAGTGGCCTTCATGTAGTCGATGATCGCGTCGCCTTCCTCATAGCCAATAAGATAGTGAAAGAGTGCGATCCCGCCGGGATCCGAGACAAGATCCCAGCAGTTCTCGAAGAAGTAGAGGCAAGCCCATGCATCTACCCAGACGAAGTCAAACGGCGTCAGTTTCGGATCGAGCGACGTATGAATATCTTGTAGTGACGAATGAACAGGGACAACCAAGTCGTCCAGCTCGAGAGACTTGAGGATTGGGAGAACGGAGGTCGCACTAGAGCGTTCGACGCTGAAGTCGTCGAGGACTACGAGCTGGGGCTCGTACGGTGCAGCGTGGAAGGCAGGTGACGCGAAGGTAGGGTGGCGCTCGAGCCATTTGTCGTTTAGCTTGGCCCGACTTGCAGGAGTTGGAATCCCCTTGGTCGCTAGCGCTTTGGCCTCCGCGTAGGCGTCGATACGGGCATCGTGCAGCGCCCGCGCGAGGAAAGGGGTCGTGTAGCCCATGCCGACCTCAAGCAGCCGCTGAGGTCGTGTTAAGCGCGCGAGGTCGTACAGGAGTGGGGCCACGAGCTCGGTTCCCATCGCTGCAACGTACAGAGGCGCAGTAGCGTCGTAGAAAGAACTTTCGAGCGTCATGAAGCGGCGTGAACCGCGGTCGTGTGGCCGAATCCTCTGAAAATCGTGATGCTGGCAGGTGTCATTGATTCCGTTTACAATTGCGCTTGTCTCGGTTAGGCAGTTTGTGGGAGATCCAGAGCATGCATCCGACCCCTTAGGTTCGACGCCGTCGGCCCTCAGCGAGACTCACCGAATTCCTAGTCGCGGTATGCACGCGCAGCTTCTCCACTCTGGGATTGAGGCTCACGCTTCCGCGTTTCCTCATGATACCGCGGTTATCGCAGGTGATGTCCGGCTCAGCTTCGGCGAGCTCAACGCGCGCGCGAACGAAGTAGCGGGGTGTCTGGCGGACGCGGGAGTGTGTCGGTCCCGGCGGGTGGCGGTGGTGATGAAGAAAGGATGGGAGCAGGTCGTCGGTGTCCTGGCGATTCTAAAAGCGGGAGGGGCATATGTCCCGCTAGATGGCGACTTACCGCCGCTTCGTCTCCGCCAGATGCTCGATCTCGTAGAGGCTCCGGTCGCCCTGACCCAGACTGCCCTCGCTTCCGACCTTGATTTCGGTCCCGCTATTCGGTGCTTGGCAGTTGATGAGGGAACAGGTGCGGCGGACTTTCCGGCGGGTGCCGCGGACGTGGCCCCCGCCGATCTGGCCTATGTCATCTTCACGTCTGGGTCCACTGGCATACCAAAGGGGGTGATGGTCACCCATGAGGCCGCTATGACGACGATCCGTGACGTTAACCGTCGATTCGGTCTCCAACGAGGCGATCGCGTCCTGGGTTTGTCATCTTTGAGCTTCGATCTTTCGGTGTGGGATCTGTTCGGGGTTCTCGGCTGTGGGGGCGCCGTTGTCCTTCCAGATGTTGCTGCTGATCGGGATCCGCGCGTTTGGGCCCAGCTTGTCCGCGAGCATTCGGTGACGGTCTGGAATAGCGTGCCTATGTTTCTCGAGATGCTGGTCGATTACTTAAATGATGACCGCCGCTCCCTCGGAAGCTCTTTGAGGCTTGTACTCCTTAGCGGTGACTGGATTCCGATCAAGCTTCCGAGCCGTTTTCGAGAGCTAGTACCCAGCGCTCGTCTGGTAAGCCTCGGAGGGGCGACGGAAGCGGCTATTTGGTCAATTTTCTATGAGATCGGCGACGTCGATCCCTCCTGGGACAGCATCCCGTACGGCCGCGCGCTCACCGATCAAACGGTCGAGGTTCTAGACAACGACCTTCGTCAGCTGCCGCCTTGTCTTCCAGGCGATTTATACATCGGCGGCCGCAGCCTGGCGCTCGGCTACTTCAAGGCCCCGGATCTGACGCACGCGGCATTCGTTGTAAACGAGCGAACCTCGGAGCGCCTATACCGCACGGGCGATAGAGGTCGTCTTCTTCCTGATGGCAACATCCAGTTTCTCGGTCGGGAAGACAAGCAGGTCAAGATCGGCGGTTTTCGAGTTGAGCTCGGCGAGATCGAAGCGGCCCTTCAGCAGCATCCGTCCGTGCGGCTCGCCGTGGTCACCACCGCCGGCCACCCGCGCCAGCCTACTAGCCTCGCTGCATACCTCGCCAGCGACTCAAAACGCCTGAATGGGGAAGAGCTCAACGCGTTTCTTGCCGAGCGCCTTCCTCGCTACATGATCCCGTCTACGTTTACCATTCTTCGGCAGCTCCCACTGACCGAGAACGGCAAGGTCGATCGCCACGAGCTGCTCACTATCTTTCCCCCCGAGCGACTTCGAGATCCGCCTAAATCACCGTTCGAGAAGATGGTGGCACGTACCTGGGAAACCGTCCTCGGGAGGTCGAAAATCGGCCGAGACGTCAACTTCTTTCAGCTGGGTGGAGACTCATTGCGGATGACGCGTGTGGCTGTCGCTCTGCGCGAAAAGCTCGGGTACGAGCCTCCCCTTGAACTCTTATTCGCGAAGCCAACCATCGCTGAGCTCGCGGCGGCGCTGGAGCGGTACCACGAGCTCGACAACGACGAGAAGGAGCACAGCCTGCCAGCGGCGATTAGGGCCGATTCAAAGGGGCCTGAATCGGGCCCGCTGTCCTTCGGGCAAGAGCAGGTGTGGTTCCTCGAACGCCTAGGCTCGCCCAATCTTGCGTACCAGTTTCAATGCACCGTCGAGCTGCGCGGAGACTTGAACGTGGCGTTCCTTGAGCGGGCGCTCAGCGAGGTCGTGCGACGCCACGAGATTCTTCGCACCACGTTTGAGGAAAGAAACAGTGAGCCGGTTCAAAACGTGCACGAGCCTTTCGACGTCAAGCTAGAGGTCGTGGATCTTGCGGATTTACCGATAAAAGAAAGGACGGCCCGCGAGCTTGAGGTGCTGCGCGACTTCTTCTCCGTGAGGTTGGACGTTGGCGTGCTGCCGCTTATCAAGTGGAAGGTAATCAGACGCGCAGCAGATGAGTTCGCCATCGCTGAAGTGGAGCATCATTTCGTCCATGACGGCTGGTCTGTCGGCGTGCTCTGGGGGGAGGTCAGCGAGATCTACAGCGCGATGATGGAAGGCCGCAAAGTGTCACTGGAAGTTCCTATGCAGTTCGCCACTTTTGCGCGGTTTCAGCGTGAGACCTATCGCGGCCGGGAGCGCGAGCGGTTGCTCGACTATTGGCGCCAGACGCTCGCCGATGCGCCGGAGCTCACGCTGCCGCAAATCAAGTCGCGACCGAAGGTTCAGACGTTCGAGGGACGGATGGTCCGCCGAGTGCTGCCAAAGCGCTTGTACAAGGATCTCCGGGCCCTTGCACGTTCGGAGAACGCATCGCTGTTCATGACTATGCTCGCGGCGTTCATCGCCCTGTTGTACCGCTACACCGGCGAGGAAGATGCCGTTGTGGGTTCGTGGTTTGGCAACCGCCACTGGCCGGGCTCGGAGTCAGTGATCGGCATGCTCGTAAACTCCGTCATGCTCCGCACCCGCGTGGAGAGCCCAATGACGTTCTCTGAGCTTGTGGCAGCGGTGCGTACCGTGGTTACCGAGGCTTACATCTTTCAGGCCGCTCCCTTCGATGATGTGGTTCGTTCACTCAACCGACCGCCAGACCTAAGTCGAAACCCTATTGCGCAGATCTTCTTTAGTTTCCATGACTCCCCGCTCGCCAGATTCAACTGGCCAGGACTGACGGGCGAGATCGTGGAGAGATCAAATGGCACAGCCAAGTTCGACCTCAACGTCATCGTAGTCCCACAGGGAGAACAGCGAGGCGTGGAATGGCTAGGCGAGTGCGACGAGTTAGCCATCCTATGGGAGCACAACACGGACGTGCTTCCGGCGACCGAGGTCCAAGCACTCGCGGAAGCCTACGAGGCGGTTCTCGTTGACGTCGTACAGGCACCCTCAAAAACCTTGAGCGAGATCACAGCAATGCCTGCAGCGACGAGAGACATGGTCCTGAGAGAATGGAATGAGACCGGCTCTCGGTTGACATCACTTTCTGCAGTCGAGCTGTTCGAGCGGGTTGCGGAAAAGCACCCGGACGATGTGGCTCTTGAATGGCTCGATGACCAGTTCAGCTACTCAGAGCTGCGGGGAAAGTCGCACCGGATCGCACTGCAGCTGATCAGCAGCGGGGTTAGGCCGGGCGATCTCGTCGGCATCCAGCTGCCGCGAACCCCGCGACTTGTTGCCGCCTTGCTGGGGGTAATGCAGGCAGGTGCGACGTTCGTTCCGCTCGACCCAACGTATCCGCGCGAGCGGCGACTGTTCATGATGCAGCACAGCCAAGCCAGCCATCTGATGACCACAGCCGAACTCAGCGAAGACTGTCCAGGGGCTGGAGTAAACGTCGTGATCCTCGACGATGACGACATTCGTGGTCCGATAAGCGGGGATCTGCCAGGCAGCCGGTTCGATGATCTCGCTTATGTCATCTACACGTCCGGAACGACCGGAAGGCCCAAGGGTGTCGCGGTCCCGCATAGTGCCCTCACTAATCTTCTCCTTGCCGTCGCGGAGCGACCCGGGCTAAACGCCGACGATGTCCTCATGGCGGTTACGACCTACTCCTTCGACATCGCATATCTCGAGCTTTTCCTGCCGCTTGTCGTTGGAGCGACGGTCGTACTGGCGTCGGCCGAGACAATCGTCGATGGCGACCGCCTCGCCGGCGAGATTCACGCTCGGGGGGTAACAATTATGCAAGCGACGCCGGTGACTTGGAGGCTGCTTGTCGAATCGGGCTGGCGAGGAAAAGCCGACTTACGGATACTGGTAGGCGGGGAAGTTTTCCCGCCCGAGTTGGCGCCGCAGTTGCTTGCTCGCGGCTCGGAGGTGTGGAACATGTATGGGCCGACTGAGACGACGATTTGGTCGACCGCGCATCGGCTCGAGGACGACGAAACGCGGATTCCGATCGGTCGGCCGTTGGCCAACACCAGCACGTACATCGTTGACCCCCAGCTAATGCCGGTGCCCCTAGGAGGGGTCGGGGAGCTCTGCATCGGCGGTCAGGGGCTGGCTGCCGGCTATCACCTGGAGTCAGAGATGACACACGAGCGCTTTGTTCAAGCGCCGTTCGCATCCGTGCAACGGCTCTATCGGACGGGCGACCTCTGCCGGTATCGGATGGACGGGACTATCGAGCACCTCGGTCGCAGCGACCGCCAACTGAAAATCCGGGGGTTCCGGATCGAACCGAGCGAGATTGAGCAGGTGCTCGCCCAGCACCCTTCGGTCCGGGAAGTTCTTGTCGTCCCGCGGTCTAACGAAACTTTGGGTTCGCTTGTGGCCTACGTCGTCTCCGACCGCGCTGACTTAGACACCGAGGAGCTTGATTGCCTGGCGCGAGCACAACTCCCGGAATACATGATCCCGTCCGTCATCGAGCTGCTCGCAGGCTTCCCGCGTATGCCTAACGGAAAGATTGATCATGGTCGCCTGCCCGAACCACGCGCAGCGCAGACAGCCGCTGACGACGAGCCTCCGACTGGAGATATTGAGCGAGAGCTCGCGAGGATCTGGGCTGGCCTGCTCGAGCTTCCGGAGATTTATCGTGGCAGCGACTTTTTCGCGTTGGGGGGGCACTCCCTGCTTGCCCTTCGGCTCGTTTCACGATTGCGGATCGACATTGGTGTCGAGCTTCCCGTCCGGGTGGTGTATGAATACCCGACCGTTGCTCGGATGGCGGCCTTGATCGAAGCGACGGGCGACCCGCTCCTCCAGGGTAGGATGCAGTCGAACGCTCCCGACAAGGCCTAGCTGAGAACAAACGCTGTAGAGATAGGTGCTCTCATCTCATCATCCGCAAATTACCAAGTGGCTGGTCGGCCGCCGCTGAGATAAATTGAGACGAATTGCCAAGGCGGAAAGAAGGCTTATTGGTCGGCGAGCAGCATTTGTCCGGGCCAGGTGCGGGCGGTGGGACGATTCGAATCGGCGATACAACACGCCGTACCGAGGAGCGCGCTCCTGAGGCGATGCGACTTGTCCTACAGCATCTGGAGACTGTGGGATTCGACGGTGCTCCTCGCTTATGCGGACAGGATGAATTCGGTCGCTGGATTCTGACGTACATTCCGGGCGAGGTTGCGCTTCCACCATACGCGGGTTGGGTTGCGTGCCACAAGACCTTAGCTAGCGTCGCCAAGCTCTTACGTCGCTACCACGACGCAGTTGCGTCCCTCGGGGTGCCGCGTAACATAAAGTGGCCGACGATACCCCCATCAGGATTTGAGGGCAACCTGCTTGGTCATATGGACGTATCAATGGCTAACGTTGTGTGTCGGAACGGGATCGCGATCGCACTAATCGATTTCGAGGAAGTCGGCCCAGTGACGCCTCTGTGGGATGTTGTCCGAACGGCCCGATACTGGGTCCCGCTGCTTGATCCAGTTGATCTCACTGGGAGTTTAGATCGACTCGACGGCAACGCCACCTTACGATTAGCCTTGTTTGCTGATACTTACGGTCTTGAAGATCACGACCGTGTGCGACTCGTCGACGCGGCTTTGTTAAATGCAGACATTAGCTACGAGCGAATGCGCCAGCGCGCGGCTGCGGGACATGTCGGAGGCCTCGCGGAATGGGCCGGAGTTGCAGCCCTCAGGAATCGTCGAACTCGCGCGTGGATAGCTGCACATAGAACTGAGCTCGATCGTGCTTTAGGCGTCTGAAGCATGACGAAGGGGCTACTTCACGCGATCCTGATGTCTAGGCCAAGAGAGAGGCTCGGAAGAAGGAGTCCCACGCTCTCGAAAGGATCTATGCCCGTGTCCCAGGAAGTTGGCTGTGGAGTATAGGTTTCTGGGACAGACCGGGCTGCGCGTGTCAGCTCTTTCCCTCGGTTCTATGACATTTGGGGGTTCAGGCAGTCCGTTCTTCGAGGGGGTCGGTGGCGTCGATCAGAAAACCGCAAATCAGATGATCGACATCTGCCTGGATCGCGGAATCAATCTAGTGGATACGGCGGACGTTTACTCGCGTGGCATATCAGAAGAGATGATCGGCAAGGCACTCCGCTCGAAGAGGGACAAGATGCTTGTGGCAACAAAGTGCCACGGACGGATGTCCGACGAGGTTAATGACCTGGGACAATCGCGCCACCACATCGTAAACAGCTGCGACGCGAGTCTCCGCCGACTAGGCACGGACTACATCGACATCTATCAGGTCCATGGCTACGACGCTTACACGAGCTTGTCTGAAACGCTAGGAGCGCTCACCGATCTAGTGCGACAGGGGAAGGTTAGGTACATCGGATGCTCGAATCTCTCAGCCTGGCAATTGATGAAGGCTCTTTCCGTCTCCGAACGCGCCAATCTCAGCCGATTCGCTTGTTTGCAAGCCAATTACAGTTTGGTCGCTCGGGAAGCCGAGTACGAACTGCTACCGCTGTGCGAGGATCAACGCTTAGGCTTCGTTGTTTGGAGCCCGTTGGCAGGGGGCTACCTGACCGGTAAATATCACTCGCAGGCTGGAACCAGTCACCACGGTCGGCGCTCGGCCGTCGGCGATCCAGGCTCCATTGACGAGGAGAGGGGCCAATCCATTCTCGCGACCATGACTGACATTGCCGCACAACACAATGCGTCAGTCTCCCAAGTTGCTCTTAATTACTTACTTGCTCGGGCCGACGTGACGTCCGTGCTCGTCGGTGCGAGGACAATTGATCAGCTCATAGACAACTTCGCTTGCATCGAGTGGTCACTGGGGCCGGGCGAGCTTGACGCGTTGGACACCGTCAGTGCGACGCCCTCTCCTTATCCATATTGGCACCAACGGAAGTACAATCGGGCACGTTTTCGCGTGTCCACGTAAAGGTGGCGAATCCCGGCAAACGCGCAGGTCGGAAGGTCTTCAGCGCAGGAATTAATGCTGGACAGCTTCGCGCGGTCACCATCGGCGCATGTGCAGCGCAACTACCTCATCGAACTGGTCGACAGTCGTGAACAACTCAGCCGTCAAACCCGCATTTCTCGCGGCGGCGACGTTCGGTTGCTGGTCGTCGAAAAAGAGGGCTTGCCGAGGATCGGTGATCGGCAGTTGGTGAAGAAGGCTCCGGTAGTAGATGGGGGAGTCCTTTCCGTGGCCAATACGCCATGTTGGGAAGGCGCCAACAACGTCGGCACCAAGTCCGAGAACGTCCATGATGTACGCCATGCGATAGCGTTCCTGCATAGTTGCTAGGTAACACGGTACGCCTAGTCGACGGTAGCTTCGCAGGCGCATGCGCAA
This sequence comes from Chloroflexi bacterium UBA5177, assembly GCA_002413265.1. Taxonomy (GTDB): domain Bacteria; phylum Chloroflexota; class UBA5177; order UBA5177; family UBA5177; genus UBA5177. Next base: position 12,901 of record DHWR01000046.1, on the reverse strand, counting down.
AGGCTCATTGAGCTCACTGTCGGTCTCGAACCAGTACTGCAGGAAATCATCAACGGACCGCCTCCATCCCCATGCGGGCAGTTGGGTGCCAAGCGTCTCCTTCAGATCTGCCTTTCCTAGCTGACACTCCCGGAGGCCCCTCCGAAAAAAGTCGGTTGCCGCCCCGTGCCTTATGGTCTTGTCTTTGGCCAGCGCTTTCTCGAACCGGCCTTTGGCGATCAGCACCCCATCAACGTCACACAAAAGGATGAGGCTCATTCTTCAACCTCCGGGCGAGCGGCCTCTATTTAAGAGCGCCCGATGCCCAACAACGGCGGCAGAACCTCACGAGGAAGGAGGACGGCCTTCAATATCGACTCGTGGCTCGAAACGTCACAGATATTCCCCAGAATCAGGCGATCGCGAGTTGCATCTCGAGCGTCGTCCCAGTCTGGGGTCAATGGGGTGCTAGGGATCCATGCAAGACCTTCCGAATCAACGAGCAGGTAGTTTCCCTTCCGTGCGCTGTTGCTTTTAAATTCAACGGCGCCGGCGAACGCAGAGGCCGCAACGGCGGTTTTAACTTGATCTTCCCGCGACAGAAATTCGGATGTCTCGATAACAAACGCGTCCTTGTTTCGGTAACCAAGTGGACCCGTCGGTGTGAATTGAAAGACTTGCCACTTTACGATGGATCGGAAGCGCGCGATTAATGGAACGAGTCGAACCACATCGTGAGCGTTACGGCGATGAAGTACCGTATTTATGCAGACGCGGGCATCGACGTGGTCAAGGATCTCAAGTATCCGGAGCTGCTCTTCAAGCAGATTCGCACGGCCAGTCCGAAAGTCAAGGACGCGAGCGTTTGAGGACCCGTCCAATGCAATCCCTAGTAAGTCCACCAGTGGGACGAGTCTCCCAGGATCAACTCGCGGGACGTGAAAATTGCCAAAGAAGATAGTGTCGGCGTCGCTCAAGAACGGGGTGCCAACCGTGTCGAGGGTGACCCATAGACCCAACTTCTTTATTGATGCGGTCAAACCGAGAATGTCTTTGCGGGCTAGGGGATCTCCTCCACAGAGCGTCACGGCGTTTATTCCGCAGGAACGCGCAGACCTCAGGAACGTTGTGATTGCATCGCTGCTAGCGAGGTTATCGCTGCGTGCAAAGTGGTTGTAGCAACCTCGGCATCGAACAAAGCACGACTTTGCGACGCTCATGTTGATGCTGAGGCGCTCTCTCATCTACCCGTCAAGATTGACGCGTGCGAAGTTCCGGAAATGTTCAGCTGCGGGAAGCCGCGGAGCCCGGCCGCCAGCTGAACTTGATCGGCGTCTCGGATGATCGAAGCGCTTTGGGTCTGGCGAAGTGGCGGCAGGGAAATGGACACGAACAGGGCCGTCGCGGCAGGGCCGGGGATAATTCGACACAACGGTCGAACGGCGGCTGTGTGTGTTAGATGCGGCTCCCAACCCAAAGATCTCGCCCATCGTCGGTGATCTGTCGGCGGCGGAGTCTCATGTCAATCCCCCCCAAGGCAGCGCCGCTTGAGACATCGAATTCGACGCCGTGCCAAGGGCAGGTGAGGATCGCTCCATCGAGAGTCCACTCGATGCGGTCGTTTTCGTCATCCCAGACCAGGGTTCCTGAGAGGCGGCCTTCGCAGACGGGGCCGCCCTGATGCGGGCACACATTTTCAATGGCGAAGAGGGCGCCGCCACGCGACCGGAAGACACAGACCTCGACGTCGCCACACTTGACGAATGACCTGTCCATCTCCCGCATGGCGTCGGACGGCCCCACATGCCATTTTGGGGTGCTCAAATTGCGCGAGAGTCGGCTCGACTGGGCATGAGTACTCCTTTTGGCAGTGCGCGGAACAAACCGTACGCGTTTTCATAAAGGATTCGCTGCCGAGAAGCAGCGCTACCGGCAAGCCGTCTTATTACGTCTGGATGGTCGAAGTCATGATGCGGCCAGTCCGAAGCGAAGATCAGCCGCAACTCATGACCGCATACCGCGGTAAGTCCGTCCAACGCGCCGGGGCGATCGAGGTCGAGTGGTTGCGTACCGACGTACATGTCGGCAAGGTAGGCGCTGGGTAGCCTCTTCAGGTGTGGAACCTGCCGTCGACGCTCAAGGTACTCTCGGTCGAAGCGTTTCATTGCAAACGCGATCCAAGTAACGCCTGCTTCGAGGAGGCCAATCCTCAATTCGGGAACCCGTTCAGGAACTCCGGTTTCTATAATGCTTCCCACGTTAGCCATGATCGATAGAGAATGTGCAAAGGCGTGTTTCATAAACTCAGATTGGAATACATCGAGTTGAAACGGGAAAGTAGGGTGCACTGTGGTAAGTCCGTGCAATACGACTGGCAGCCCTGTATCGCACGCCGCCTCGTATACCGGGTCATAGGACTTGTGGCCGTAGAGCGGACGCACGCCGCAGGTGGCGAGGCAGATCGCCACGAACTCGCTGTTAGCAGCTTCGCGTCGAATCTCCGCCGCAGCTTCTCGAGGTTCTTGCGGAGCGACGACGATTGCTCCTCGCAACCTCGAGCTTGCCGATAGCCATTTGGAGAGCAGCCAGTCGTTGTATGCTGCCGCCACCGCCGTCGCAAAGTCGGGTCGCTCGATGACGGGGATCGAAAGCAGATGATCCGGAAATAGAATTCCAATGTCGATTCCGAGCGTGTCCATCTCGCTCAGCATCTGGAGCGCCGAGGGCGTTTGCTTAGCTCGTGCGAGTCCCCCGGGAAACGGCGCTGTGAAGGTCGGTCTTGGCGAAATGGCGATGTTACGGTCAGGGCTGTCGCCCATATGCCGTAAGGCGACGGACCATGGTATTTCACAGAACTCTGCGAGTTCGGCGATGTTCTCGTGTCCGTGGAGATCTGCGTCGACAACGAGACCCTTTGTGTGATCGGTCATCGCTTTAACCGCCATAATTTCAGAACTGTCCAAGAGTTCGAGTCGGATTATGAGTGCGGATCGGCGGCGACATCCAGACGCACAGTGCTTGAGGCGCAACTGGCTCGGCGCTACCGGATTTCATGCATGGCGATCGTGTCCACATGGAACTAACCTCGAACGTTTGCAGCGTGCTTTTCGCGCTTTTCCGCCACCTTAGCCTCATCGCGCGGCAGTGCCCAGACATTCGACCAAGTTTCTCCACTTGGCGGAAGTCGAAGCTCGATTAGCACCGGCCGTCGCGATTTGGTTGCCGACCGTAGCGCGGCGGCGAACACTTGACTCGCTTTCGTGATGGCTTCGGGGCCGGAAGCCGGTTCGAACGCGATTAGTGTCGTCGAGAGGCCAAACGCTTCGGCTGCGCCTCCGTAGGCGAGCAGGGGGGCATTTTCTAGGAAAGAGTGAGCGCCGTAGTTGAACGATTTCTCATCGTCCCAAAGTGTCTGTTTCGTCAGGGACGAGGCACCGCCGTTGTTGCACAGTATGAAGGTCACAGGCGAGGACTCCTGCGCCGCTGCGGCTAGGCCTTGCACTCCGTTCGTAAATGCTTGGTCTCCGAGGGTCGTAAGCACGAGTGCGTCAGGCTCGGCGAGGGCTAGGCCTGTGCCGAAAGCGATCCCGCTCCCTATGAAGCCTCCGTGACTGGCCATGACGCGCGTCCGAGATGGCAGGCTGTCATACGCCTCGCAGATGAGGCCACCGAACATCTGACTGTCATCTACGAGAACTGGCCGCGGATGTGAGTCTAGAACCTCGCCGATCACGCTGACGATCGCCCTCTGCACAAGGGCGGCTGCTCGATCCGCACCCGAGTTGGTCCCGTTAACCTGTCGATCGGCCCGCCCGAGGAGGCCAACGAACCAGGGCTTTCCGGAGCGACCGCGCACGGCGAGTTCATCTTCGAGTGATCGAAGCGCACTCACAACGTGATCGACAACGAGGAAGTCTCCTTCGCCGAGGTAACGATTCTTGCGAACCTTCTCGGCAGACGAGGTAATGGCAACCTTTGGGCAATCCGGGAGAGCTCCGATGACACGCGGGTACATGTTTCTGTCCTCAAGCGTTACAAGCAGATCCGCCGCCTCCAACACCGAAGCATGCACCGCGTTGTCTGGGTTGTACCAGCCAATAAAATTCGGCACGTCGGCTGTTGACAGGCGCTCGAAAAGCATCTGGCCGCGCGTGTAACGAAGTTGAAGCACAGGTGCACCGAGGCGGTCGGAGAACTTCCGCAAAGCGGGGCGTGCTTGCTCATACTTCAGTAGGTAATCATCGATAATGATCACAGGGCGGCGTGCGGCATCAAGTTCATCGATGAGTCGCTCGTCGACTGCCAATTCGCGCGTGCGGTCGTTATGAGGCGCACAGTCCAGTTGTTCTGCCATGAGTTCCCAAGGGATCCAGGCTTTCTCCGCCATGTCTTGTGGCAGGCCAAAGAGAGCTGGCCCAAACGGGCGCGTACAGGCAGTCTCCGCCGCTTCGACAAGTTTCTCGACGAACTCCGCAGCTAAATCCGGGCCGAACGAATCACTACTCGCCGGAGTTGGGTCGTACGTCCATTTCGCGAACGCCCCTACTCGCGCAAGAAGCTCAGGTTCACCATGAGGGGGAATGAAGGGAGCTGATGTCGTGGTTGGAGTTCCGACAAATAGAAGAGTGCCCACCTCGTTTCGATTTAGGTCGCCCACGGCGCCGCAAGCGTTCGTTAAGCCTCGTGCGGCGTGTAACACCGCAACACCATCACATGGTCGAAGCGAGCTCGCTCCTCCTGCCATGAACGCCGCTTCTTTGTCGCCGCGACTATTCACCAGCCTGACGCCCGGGACGCGGGCGAGGCGATCGCACAGCGCGAGTTCCGAAGTACCTGGGTAAGCGAAAGCGATGCGGCTGCCTCGCTTCGCGAGAAAGAGCGCCACAACATCTGCCCCGCTAAGGAGCAACTCGGCCGGGTCGCGCTCCTCAAGCACATCTGTGACTTCTTTGACCGGAGCTGAGATGGCCTTGGCGGCAGCCGAGCCAAAGGCTTCTCGTCCGGCGAGGGCGATGAGAGCGCGGGTCAATCCGTCGTCGTTGCCACCTCGGCCTCCAAGAAGAACATCAACCGCTGCGACCACGCCCTCAGACGCATTCCTCGCGCGGGCCCGCACAAGAGTTGCCGGGTAGACCCCGAATGCAGCGAGTACATCATTTCCTGGTCCGTCCGCTCCGTTCATGATGCAACCTCCTTCGTGGCTGAGTTGGAAGCAGAAATTTCCCGCACATCACTCCAGACTGAAGAGCCTTGCGAATTCAGCAACCGCGCTGTCCGTCAATTCGTGAGCGACCAGGCTCTCGATGACGGCGAGGGGGCAGGTCACGGCATCGGCTCCCTGGCGCAGCGTGGTCACGACCTGCTCAGGCGTCTTTACGCTCGCGCCAAGGATCTTGATGTCACCGCCGACAGCATCGACGGTTGCTCGAAGCTCGCCAACGAGTGATTTCCCCTGCGCAAGCAGACGCTCGGCGCGGTCAACATAAGGGATGAGCCATGCGAACTCTGCGGCTCGAGCGACGACAGCTTGGGCGGCTCCATAGATGGCTGTTCCGGCTACGGGAATCCCTCTCTTCGCGAGGCGTGCTCCCACCTCGAAGGTTGCCAGCTGAGCTGGCAGCTTGATTACGACACGCTCCGGCGCCTGGTCATAGGCGAGGACTGCCTCCGACTCGATACGCCGGCCCTCCAGACTCATAGGCTGGTAAAAGACGAGGCCCGAGGTTGCGCAAAGAAGTGACTTAAGCTGTTCGAGCGGCGGATCAGCGAATTGCGCCATGAGGCTCGGATTCGTCGTTACGCCCGCTACGAACCCCAGGGCCTCGGCGCGCGACGCATCCTTAACGCTTGCAGAATCGAGGAATAGCGGTGATCCGCTCACGAGGACAGCTCTATCGCGGTGGCGGCCAGGAGCTTCAATCTCAAGCCATTATGGCAACATCTGCTAGGACTTGAGAACATGAAATACCCGGACGGGAGTGGCCGGTCAGGCAGGGTGGATCGGAATTTTGAGAGAACGTTCCCAGTCGCGGTCGTTGGTCTTGGCAGAGCAGGTGCGTTTTCGGTGGAAGCGCTGCGCGACCTGAGATGGGCTCGAGTCGTTGGCGGCGTAGACCTGCTAGGGGACGAGGCACCCGCTGCTATCACGATGAGCTGTCCAATTTTTCGATCAGTTAGTGAATTGCGAGGCTCCGTGCCGGTCGACGTCGCGATTGTTGCAACGCCCACGGCCAGCCATCCAGGAATCGTCGCGGAATTGCTTGGTGCCGGTCCAAACCGGCCTAGACGCGTGCTAGTGGAGAAGCCCTTGGCTGCTAGTCGCCCAGGCCTTGCCCGCTGCGCCATGCTCGCCAAGCGCACGCGTACGGATCTTAGGACTCTGCTCCATGCAACCTTTACACCGGAGGTTCTCTGGGCATCGCGCCATCGCAGCTCGCTGGAGAGGCGACACGGAGCAATTCGCTCCGTTCGATCGGAATTCTCTGACCCGTACCGAGACGACATAACGATTTATACGGCAAAACTCGGAAGCGCATGGATTGATTCCGGGATTAATGCTCTTAGTGTCGCTGCGCGCTTCGTCGACCTCGGTAGCGTGATGCAAGTTCACGGCCAATCGCCACTTCAATGTGACGCAGTCGTGGCCATTGCTGGTTCTCCATCGTCGGGCTCGGTTTCTATTCGTGCCCAGTGGTCAAGTCGTTCTCGCGAAAAATCGACGACGCTTACGTTCGAAGATGGTTCGCGCGCAATCTTGTCTCACTCCAAAGGGGAACTCTACGTGCTGACGCCGGCCGGGGCACACGAAAGGAAGTTGGTGTTTGGTAGAAGCACGGGAGCAAGGCGATATCGCCCAATGCTTCATACATACATCAACGATGGTCCAGACCTGCTCTCACGTGACTTAGAGGCGACGATTCATGACATCGCAGCATCCGTCGCAGCGATGAATTGGCCGATCGACGCCATAAGGCTGCCTTACCACAATGAAGCTTTCAACTAGGAGGAAGTTTTTGACAAACGATGGATCGTCGATCCCGTTCGTAGATGTCGGACTTCTGTCGGAACTGCCAGATCCCCCGCCCGGGCATCGCTACCTCGATTTCCTCGGCGGAGAACGCGAACTGCGTTGCTTCGTCGTCCCAGAAGAGACACCACGCTGTGAGTTCATGAGCCGCAATACTCAGCTTCTTGACCCGATTCTTGAGCCCGTGTATCAGAACGAGGGAGTCTTCATCCGCCAGGACGCGTCCTATGCTATTCCAGGCTTTTATATCCTTAGCCTCTCGGATCAATATCGGGCGATCGACGCACTTGATGAGACCACTCACCTACGCACGTCTCTCATCCTGCAAGAGCTCAGGCGCGGTATGAGGATTGCGCTACGGATCGAGTACGTGCATGTCTATTACGAAGAGAAGCCCGACAGATCTTGCAGCGTGCACTATTGGGTGTTGCCTGTCGATGGTAGCCGCGCTTCCACAGTTTTTCGGCTCGACAAACGATCCTATTTTGGAACGTTTCGCTTGAGTGACCAGCGCGCGGCCATTCTCAGGGCAAATCACGCGATGGGGGAGTACTTCGAGGACGTGGGCCTTCGTACTCGCGATCAAGGATTAACCAATGTTCTCGCTCTCTGAGGTGCCCTCAATGCATTACCGGAGGGCGACTGCGCGCGGCCAAAGCGCACGAGCTGGCAGAGCTATTAGGACGAAGTTGTCTCAATGAGCCTTGACGGGCAGTCGCGATGTGAGGCGATCCTCTTAGGGATCTGGCGCGAGCTATTTGACACGGACTTGATCG
>DHWR01000046.1:3411-4921 GCA_002413265.1 Chloroflexi bacterium UBA5177 | reverse complement strand
TTGACACGGACTTGATCGGTGCGAACGATGACTTCTTCGAACTTGGCGGCGATTCTCTTCTCGCCATTCGCGTTGCGGTTCGCGCGCGAGAACGTCTGGAGGTGGACTTGCCTCTATCGGCGATCTTCGAAGCCCCTACCGTCGAAAACCTCGCTCATGTAGTCAGCAGGTTGCGGGGCCGGAGATCCTCCACGCTACCGCCCATCCCTCTGCCCGTGAGTGAGAAGGGCGGGGATCAAATTCAGTTGTCTTTCGCGCAGCTGAACGTCATCGAGCGTGCGGTGCGGCGATTCGGGAGTGTGCGTGCCCGCCCCCCTCACAACATACGCATTTGTGTCGAACTTAGCGGCTCGCTCGATGTCCCCGCGCTTGAGAGCGCCCTCGGCAACGTTCTTCGTCGCCATGAAGCGCTTCGAACATCTGTGGCATTTAATGGCGGAACCCCGTCTGCGGTGGCCGTCGAAATCGATGGAATTGAGCTCCATCGTCACCGTATCCAATCCGAGCAGCTAGCTATAGTGCTACAAGGTTTGGCGGCGCAGCCGTTCGACTTGAGCTGCCCGCCATTCATTCGTGCGCATTTGATTCAGCTCGAGAGCGAGAAACACGTCCTGTTAGTGCTGCTGGACCATTTCGCCGGCGATGCATGGTCAATCGCGGTTCTTCGAAACGAAGTGGCCCTCGGGTATGACGCATACCGTCGAGGTGTCGAGCCCATCTTGCCAGCCCTTCCGATTCAGTATTCCGATTGGGCGCGGTGGGAGCGAGACGCTGTTCAGGGAGCGGGGTTAGAACCTTCGCTTTGCTATTGGCGGCAACAGTTGGCGGGTACGACGACTTCGCCCGAGCTTAGCCTGGGAACTGCGTCTGAACGACTGGAAAGGAACGACACAGCGGCGACGCTCGGTTTCGAGGTCTTCCCTGATGTCGTGACGGGTCTTGATGAACTTGCTCGCGCAGAAGGCGTCGCCCTATACGCCGTCGCGCTGGCGGTCACCATGGCAGTCCTAGCGAACAGAACTGGCAAATCCGATATTGGCGTCCGGGTTCCAGTGGCAAATAGGCGATGGACCGATACGGAGAATTTGATCGGATGTTTTGCCAACATAGTGGTGATTAGAGCGCACGTCTCGCACGGGGCCAGGTTTGTCGATCATCTGCACGATATTCACCAGATCGTTCTCGATGCGCAGGAGCACTCTGCTTTGCCCGAATCCCTGCTCACTGCGACGCTTTCCCCTGAGAGCGCTCAATCAACACTTCTGCCTCCGCATGTGTTCTTTGATCTCAGCTCGGTGGAATCGCCGTTTGCTTTGGGCGACTTGCGGACAATCCCGCTGTCTGTACCCGCTGTTGATGCAAAGTTCGTAAGCACCTCGATCTGGTTAAAGCGGGGGCTCAACGGGCTGCAGGGCACTCTGCTTTACAGAACCGCAGAGCTCGACGAGCGCGACGCGGCTGCCTTCCTCGAGGAAATCACTCACGCATTTCGGAGGACCGTGGTTGCACC
>DHWR01000046.1:2427-3197 GCA_002413265.1 Chloroflexi bacterium UBA5177 | reverse complement strand
CCGTGGTTGCACCACGGTCTACGCTCGCCGATATCGTTGGCAAGAGGGGCTTCGCCGCTTCGCCTGGGCCGCGTTGGCAGGCGCGCCGCTAAACATTGATTATGACCCTCAGCGCGGATCCGAGACTCAAGCACCGCACAGAAGTGCACTCGAATCCATGAAGCGCCGCAAGTCCAACCGAACCGGTCTCGGGGTCTATGCTGTCCCTGGCCTTTACCACGACTATGACCCGTATCTGCTCTTCAGTGGCGTTCCGCACCATCAGGGTTTCTCGGCCCATTACGGGCGCTATAGACTGAACTCCCTCGGCTTCCGCTCGCCCGAGGTCGGTGACAAACGGCTCTTTCGAGTCATCGTTGTTGGAGGTTCAACCGTCTGGGGCAGTGGCGCGTCAGATAATTCAACGACGTTTCCCGCGCAGCTCCAGACCCTTTCGAAGAGCGAGTTCGGCCTGCGCCTGGAGGTGATCAATGCCGGGTGTGGTGCGTACGTGTCGTTTCAAGAGTTGGTGCTTATTGCCCACAGGCTTGTGTACTTGAACCCTGATCTGGTCATTATCTTCGACGGCTACAACGACTTTCATTTCGCTTCGCGCCTACCCGAAGAAGATTACGCATTCAACGAGTTAGAAACCTATCGTCACCTAAAGACATTTCTAATCAGCCATACGGCCGGTCGGGAACGAGGGCAAGTGACGACATTAGGAGAAGGCCCCAGTCGCAGGAGAAAACTCCTGCCTAGTCGTCGAATGTCTCGGACTGTGCTACTGG
>DHWR01000046.1:0-2203 GCA_002413265.1 Chloroflexi bacterium UBA5177 | reverse complement strand
GTCTCGGACTGTGCTACTGGAGCGCCAGAGGGCCGAGGAGCACTTCGCCTTCAACCTGAAGGGAATTAAAAACTATTTAACCAACATTGAGATGATGGCCGCGCTTCTGACCGGTCGAGGTATAGCCGTCTACCTTGGTCTGCAGCCTTACTTACCGCTTTCTCGTAAACCCCCATCGCCCCATGAGAAGGCCCTTCTCGAGGTCGAGAAGGCGAAGCCAGATAAGATCGCGGTCTTCTCTGCTGCATATCGTAAGGCGGATGAGCGGCTCAATGAAATTGCGGCAGCGAGCGGAATAACCTACCGCAACTTCACAAATATTTTCGACGAGGCAAGCCCTACTTGCTTCTTCGATGACGTCCATCCAAACGATGAAGGATACCGCCGAATCGCCCTAACAATCGCTCGGTGGCTAGCCGAAACCAACCCCAGGCTCCCACTTTGAAGATTCTCGGAATCTCGGCTTTTTACCACGATAGTGCCGCCTGCTTGGTATGCGATGGGCAGATCGTCGCCGCGGCGCAGGAAGAGCGCTTTACGCGCACGAAACACGACGCTTCGTTTCCGGTCAATGCGCTTCGCTATTGCCTGCGCGAGGGCAGAGGAGATTTTGGCGAGCGACCGGACTGCGTAGCCTTTTATGAGGTGCCCGCACTGCGCTTCGAACGTATCTTGGCCAACGTGGTCGATCGTGCGCCTCGGGGCTTCGGCGTGTCGAGGCGCGTCATTCCGCTGTGGTCTAAGGAGAAGTTGAGGGTCGAGGACCGCATCCGCGAGGCGCTCGATTTCGACGGGCCCGTCCTCTTCAACGAGCACCACCTCTCACATGCATCATCGGCATTTTTCCCTAGTCCCTTTTCCGAGGCAGCGATTCTTACACTGGATGGCGTGGGCGAGTGGGCCACTGGCACGTGGGGTATTGGCGTTGGAAACGAAATAGACCTGCAGTTCGAAATGACTTACCCGCATTCGCTCGGCTTGTTGTACTCCGCGTTTACGTATCACTTAGGATTTAAAGTGAACTCGGGCGAATATAAGGTCATGGGCCTTGCTCCATATGGCGAGCCGAGCTACGTCGAGCGAATCTTGACCCATCTAGTTCAGCTCAACGAAGACGGCTCGTTCGTTCTTAATACCGACGCCTTCGATTACACCACCGGGCTCGCGATGACCCGTTCCGACTTTGGCGAAATCTTCGGCATCCCTCGCCGCCAACCCGAAAGTCCACTAGAGGCCAAGCACATGGACCTCGCGTGCTCCATCCAAGAGGTAACGAATCAAATCGTGCAGCGAATGGCCCGCCACGTCCGCAGAGAAACCGGCATGAATCGGCTTTGCATGGCTGGGGGGGTAGCCCTCAATTGCGTTGCCAACGGACTCATTGTGAAAGAAGGCATCTTCGATGACGTCTGGGTTCAGCCCGCAGCAGGAGACGCGGGCGGTGCTCTCGGGGCCGCACTCCTAGTCTGGCATCATCATCACGGTCGGCCGCGGATCGTGAACGGCCGGCGCGATTCAATGCAGGGCGCCCTCCTGGGACCGTCTTACTCCGACCTGGAAATAGGCTACTTTCTCGAAAGTCACAGGATCCCGCACGAGGCTCTCACGCGTGAGCAAGTTCTCACTGAGAGCGCCCGCCTGCTAAACGAGGGCAAAGTGATCGGATGGTTCCAAGGCCGAATGGAGTTCGGGCCTCGAGCATTGGGCTGCCGAAGTATTCTTGGCGACGCCCGATCCCCTGCCATGCAGTCGATCATGAACGCGAAAATCAAGTTCCGCGAGTCCTTTCGTCCCTTCGCCCCTTCCGTTCTGGAAGAAAAAGCCGCTGAATATTTCGACCTTCGAGTGCGGAGTCCGTACATGCTGATGGTTGCGCCCGTGCGGAGCTCTCGGACTCGCGCACCGTCGGCTAGGGAATGTGGACTTCGAGGTATTGAGAAGCTCAAAGTGATCCGGTCAGACATCCCATCTGTGACACACGTGGATTACTCCGCTCGAATACAGACTGTTGACCGCGTCAGCAACCCACTCTATTACGACCTGATCGAGACTTTTTTTAAGATGACGGGGTGCGCTGTCATAATCAACACGTCCTTCAATGTTCGGGGAGAGCCGATCGTTTGCTCTCCGGAGGAAGCATTCCGCTGCTTCATGCGTACAGATATGGACTATCTAGTTCTTGGTTCCTTCCTCCTCGATAAGA
>DHWR01000023.1:2151-3072 GCA_002413265.1 Chloroflexi bacterium UBA5177 | reverse complement strand
TCCATTCGCCGAGAGCCGGCTCCTCCAGGATCTGCTGGGCGAGTACGGGAAGGAAGCCGCCAAACTCAGAATTGGGCCAGTCGTCTGGAATGTCTGCTTCCAGCAGGCGCCCAAGCAGATCCCGATCCCCTATGGCTGCATGCAGGCGCTCGAGAGTCAGTGCCGTGACAATCAGACGTTTGGTCTCCAGCTCCGGCACTACGTGCACCTCCATCGAGGCGCCCTCACCGCTCGTTGTCGGACGCACGCGAGCATACTCCTTTAGTACACTGGTATGCGCTTTGGAGGTCGTCTGCGGGCCGTAGCGCCAGGCCCGCCGGGTTTCGGCGGGAACTGGGGGAAGAGGACTGATGCATGTAGCAGTGGAGCGCTATCAGCTCCATGGGCTCTCAGATGGTGAGCTCGTTCTCCGGCTGAAGCTCGGAAACGCTGAAGCGCTGAACGTACTTCTCAACCGACATTCTGAGGCGCTGTATCGATTCTGCAGTCATATCGCCTCGAGCCGGGAGGACGCGGAAGACGTTTGTCAGGAAGCCATGGCGCGGGCCATCACGCGAGTCGACTCACTTCAAACGGGCGGCGCGTTCAGGGGCTGGCTATTCAGCATCGCTCGAAATCTGGCGATGGATTCGTATCGAAGCAAGCGTCGGATCTGCCCGCTAACCGAAGAGGAGCAAGGGGGCTTGCCTCGGGCAGAGGAGAGCCCTGAAGAGCGCGTCGAGGTACGCGAGGAGCAGCAGACCGTCGCGGAGGCGTTGGGTAAGCTCGCGCAAAGTCATCAGCGCGTACTTGTGCTCCGCGAGGTCGAAGGGCTCTCCTACAACGAAATTGCCGACGAGCTGGATGTGAGCCAGTCCGCGGTGGAGACGCTACTTTTTCGGGCCCGCCGGCGCTTGCGCGAAGAATACAGCAAGAGCGCGG
>DHWR01000023.1:0-1856 GCA_002413265.1 Chloroflexi bacterium UBA5177 | reverse complement strand
TCCTTTGGTGCGCAGCCAGTCGGGTGCGGGAGGGCGAGAGCGGACCATGCCGCTGACTCAAGCCGCCAACATACATCCAGAGTCTGCACGCTCAGTGGCCGCGGCTGACGTGGCATCGCCGCCTTCGCATATCACGGCGAACAGTGCCCTGCCACACCACAGAGGGTCTTTGGCCGGCCGCCTTGGAGCTCACCACCGAACATCGTTGCGACGCCTGCCGCCTGGGTCGCGACCCGCGGTTGCGTCCCGGGCAGCGTCTCCGCCCGCTCCCGCCGCCGCGGCGGCTTCAGCGTCGGTTTCGACTGCTGTAATCCGATCGCGTCCTTCACGCACGGTGGGGAACGGGCGGGCGGCACTGACTTTGCGGGCTGGGCGCGGAGCAGGGGGGACAAATCGGGCACACCCGCGAGGCTCTTCGCTGAAATCGGCCTTCCGGCAGGCGGCGCGTCTGCAAGCACCCTCTGCCGGTTCCCAGGCGCGCACGCTCGCGCCCAACTCGCAGTCCCAAGTTGGTTCGACTCGATCCCGCCACGTCAATGCGCGACGTAGCCCTCAAGCAGCGCGCCCACTAGTAGCAAGCTCCAGGGCGGCAGTCAGCTCGAAACTAAAAGTGCACTCACGTGTGAGCACAGCAAATGTACCGGCGGGCGGTTCGGACGCGAAGGGCCAAGCAAGGAGCCCGGGCAGCGGGAGCGGAAACCCCGGAGTCGCTACTCCATCCGGAAAACCAACCACGGCAGCCACAGCTGTCGTTGCACTTGGACAGCTAAAGAAGCCTAGCCGCCCTTAGCCCGCCATTTCCTGCTCTGGCTCTCGGTCTTAAAAAACGGGTTCGTAGACCATGAGACCGAGAGATCCACGCTTTGCCGCGTACATGGCGGCGTCTGCGTGCTGCATCAGACCCGAAACGGTGTCGGAATGCTCGGGAAAGATGGCTATTCCGAAGCTGGCGCGAATGTTGAGCTGCATTCCTTCGACCCGAATGGGCTTACTCAGGGATGACAGGATTTTCTCCGCCGTAAGCGAGGCGCCTTCTATACCGCTGTTCACGAGAAGTACCGCGAACTCGTCGCCTCCCAGCCGGGCCACCGTATCCGAGTTGCGCAGTGCGGAGCGAATCCGTGCGGCAACTTGTTGCAACAACAGGTCTCCAGCGTGGTGCCCGTAGGTATCGTTAACGGTCTTGAAGCCGTCGAGATCCATGAAGAGCAGGGCAAAGCCTTCCATTTCGCGTTGCGCAGCGCGCGCGGCCTGCTCTAAACGGTCATGCAGCAGAAGCCGGTTTGGCAGCCCGGTCAGTGCGTCGTGCATCGCCTGATAGGCAAGAGCCTCCTCTGCCCGCTTGCGCGCCGTAATGTCCGCCGAGATGGTTACGAACCCGGTTACTTGGCCCGCGGCATCTCGCAAGGGCGCTGTCGACGCGATCAGGTCGAGCGACGCACCATCTTTGTTGCGCCTACGTATTTCGAGGCCCGTTACCGGCTCTCCTTGTGAAGCCGCCTGGAGAGACGCAGTCCAGGAGTCACGGTCGTCATCCGGAATATTCTCGGGTTTGCCCACGACCTCGTCACTGGAAAAGCCAAACGTTTGCTCCGCCGCGGCATTCCAGGTTCGTACGTTTCCCTCGAGATCGAGCGTGGAGATCGGTAATGGTGAAGCCTCGATGAGGGCACGAAGGCGCTCGTTGGCAGCTTCGGCTTCGGCTCGAGCCCGGCGCTCAAGCGTGAGAAGCAGCGCGCGGTCCGCCTCGGCGCGTTTCTGTTCAGTTAGATCGCGGAAGGCGACGACCGTCCCAGTCACACGATCCCCATCAAAAATCGGGGACGAGGTATAGGCGACCGGGAAGATGGTCCCGT
>DHWR01000017.1:4331-5419 GCA_002413265.1 Chloroflexi bacterium UBA5177 | reverse complement strand
TCATCGATGTTCGGCCACACCTTGGCGCGCTTCGGTCCGAAGTCGGTCAGGGCGGTCAGCACGGCGTCGGGCGCCAGCCTGGTCGCGAGCCGGAAGCTGATGTGTGCCATCGGTCCTGCACCTTACGCCACCCTCAGCACGGCTATGAGCGTGCTGCTATCCTTTACCTACAAAGAATGCCATTCGCCTACAGCGAATCCGTACAGGCGGTGCACGCGGCGCTCGGAGCCGTCCTGCGGGGACGTCGCGAGGCGCTTCGCCGCACCCTGACCGAAGTCGCGGCGGAGGCCGGACTCTCGCCTGCCCACCTCTCGGAGGTCGAACGCGGTCGCAAGGAGGTCTCAACCGACCGCCTTCTCGCGGTGGCCCATGCGCTCGGCATGCGGCCGGCCGATATGTACGCCGACCTCGCGCGCCTGCTGGGCGCCGACAGCGATCAGCGGAGCTGGCCCGACGACCCGCCCGTGAAGCTCCGGCTCGCAACTGCAGACCTGCCGATGGATGCGCTGCGCAGCGTGGCCGATTTCAGCGCCTACCTCGCCATGGCCAACCCGCCGCCGAGAGCTCGCCCACGTATCGGCTTCGAACCAAGGAGGTGACCCAATGACCCTGATTCCGACCGTCATCACCAACGATGGACGAGGCGAGCGAGCCTACGACATCTACTCTCGACTCCTGAAAGACGGCGTCATCTTTGTGCGCGGACCCATCGACGACGAGCTCGCAAGCACAGTCACGGCGCAGCTCCTGTTCCTCGAGAACGAGGCGCCAGAGCGTGACATCCAGATTTACATCAACAGCCCTGGTGGCTCACTCACAGCGTCGCTGTCGATCTACGACGCGATGCAATACGTCGCGAACAAGGTGGGCACGTTGTGCACGGGGCTGGCGGCGAGCGGCGCCTCGATCCTTCTCGCTGGTGGAGCTCCTGGAATGCGAATGTCCTTGCCCCATGCCCAGATCCTCATCCACCAGCCGTTCACTCAAGGCATCCAGGGACAGGCGACCGACATTCAGATTCATGCCCAGGAAATCCTGCGTCAGCGGGAGCAGCTGGCCGCGCTGTATGCCAAGCACTGCGGGCGTCC
>DHWR01000017.1:1713-4083 GCA_002413265.1 Chloroflexi bacterium UBA5177 | reverse complement strand
GAAACATGGAGCGCGACTTCTTCATGACCCCAGAACAGGCCAAGGAGTGGGGCCTGATCGACCTGATCGTCGAGCGCAGCCCGGCCGCTGTCACTGTGTCGTGAGCGCTGGAACTGAGGTTGGATTCTGCCCTCGCTGCCAGGCGACACGGACGCTGCGGAGCATTGACACCCTGGCTTTGATGCGGTCTGCGAAAGGCACGCGCCTGGTGCGTCGGCGGCAGCTCGAATGTGTGAGCTGTGGCACCTTCCTGTCCGCGGTCGATACGCCGCTGCGAACAGAGGTCGTGGCCGGAAGGTCCTCACGGGTCAGCCGGTCGACTCGAACGGCTTCAGATGCTCCATGTCGGCCGCGCTCAAATTCGCGAAGAGGGCGAGGTCGTCGCTTCGCTGGAGGAACCGGCGCGGCAGGATGACCTCCTCTTTCAAGACCCCGTCCGGGAGTATCACCACGCCAATCAGCTCTGCGTTGTCGAACAGCACGTCCTTCACGGTCCCGAGCCGCTTGCCGGTGTCGCCCAACATGACGTTCTCGCCGCCCTCGATCTCGAGCTCGTCGGCCCCCTTGTTGGCGACCTGTTCCAGTGACGCGGGTATTGCGGGCGAGGAAGTCAAAGCGCTGATTGCCTCCTCCGTCAGACCCTCGGTCACGGTTTCATCGCCGTATCGATAGCTGAGGTACGGGGGGAGCTTGCGGACGGCCGCGGCCGTGAGCTTAAGAACGATGCGGTCGTGCGAGACGGACTTGACTTCACTGCGAGGCACTGTCACCTCGTCCGCGAGCAACCAGGATCCGGGGGAGAGCAGATGTCCCGTGAATCGCCGGCTTTCCTTTACCACAAAGGCCCTGAGGGTCAGAGCGTCCTTGTCGACGATCAACCGCGAGAGCTTGCCGATCTCCGTGCCATCGCTCGAATAGATGGCGGCCCCGAGGTGAAAATCCTCATCCTGCGTACCCGGTTCGTTGGTGCCCACGGCTTTTAAGGCTACTCAGTGCGCTGGGCTGCCGCGCGCTGCCCAGGCCCGGCACGTGAGAGTGATCGAGCCGTCGGCAGCGCCGCCCGGCGCTGCCTGCTGGGTGTCGTCCCCGTTCGAGATCATGTCGATCAACGCTTCGCCGCAGACGACGATTTCGCTGCTCGCCAAGGGTGGCATCGATTGCGGTGCCATGATCACGAACCGATTCAAGCTCGACGATTACCTGGGAGCGATCGACACGTTCCTGGCCGGCAGCGGCCTCAAGGTGCAGGTGGGACCGGGGCTGCCAGCGGCTTAACAGGCCTGGGTTTGCCGGGCCCCTGGCCCTTCGGCGCGTAATAGGCGCGCCAGATGAGGCGATGAATCGGCAGCCACCTGGGAATGTCGCGCAGGATCGGGATGAACGGAACCAGCGCAAGCAGGATCGTGAGAACCGTCATCAGAATGATGATTCCGAAGTCCGCATTGCCCGCGTTCAGGCCCAGGAACCCGGTGTCGCTGGTGAATGGCGGCACCTGGTACCACATGGTGTACAGCCACAGCCACGTTTGACCCGGATATTGCCCGGTCTCGTTCATCATTCCCCACAGGTTGCCACTCAGGTGGGCGTTTTCGGCGAGCCCGGCGAAATAGTTCCCGTCGCCAATGAACAGAAGCGGCTGCGTGTAATCCGTCTGGTAGAACCGGCCGTTGATCACCAGCAGCCCATCGAGGCCTCCCGTTTGAGCCACTCCGAGCAGGTTCGACATCATCAGCGGGACGGGTCCGTAATCTCCGGTCTTGACGGTCACTTTGCCGGCGGTCACGGTGGCATCGGCCAGCGCGGTCGTGTATGCGTCGAGCCACTTGGCCTGCTGGTCGGACGTTGCCGCCTGCCACTGGCTCAGCGAAGCGCCAAGATCGGCGTTGCTGAAGCTCGCCCGCTTCAAAGGGTCGATGACGAAAGCGTTCGCGGAGTCGACCGGGATACGAACACCGAACCAAGCCTGCGGAGCAATCGGTCCCCAGTGCTGATATGCGTCGGGGGTGGTGTTGTAAGGCGCACCGTACCCGGCGCTCGTCGTCGTTCCGGCGAGCTCACCCGAGGCGGTGGTGACGAAGTCCACGGGATCGGCTTGCGACCACGCGGCGATGGTCACCGGCGCCAGGTCTGGCGACGAAAGCAAGACAGAGATGAGTATCGCTAGCACGCCGAACCCGGCAAGGGCGAGAACGAGCTCCTTCAGGAGGTCGTACGGTACCATCCGCACTCCGCGGTAATACTCCTCCTGAGCCTGGCCCATAAATTTCATGGCTGCGCACCTTCCGGATCGATCGGCTTCACGACTCCGCGCGCCCGCACCATGACTATGTGGACGACCACTAGAAACGTGACCCCGATCGGCAGCAGCAT
>DHWR01000017.1:0-1443 GCA_002413265.1 Chloroflexi bacterium UBA5177 | reverse complement strand
TGCGACAGGTAGCCGGTGAACGCGGTCAGGATGCTGATGCCGAAGATGACGACGCCGATCATCCACGTGGCCGCCCTCCCGTTCCGCCATCCGGCCATGAAGTACTGACCCCACAGGTGGAGGACCATGAAAATGAAGAACAGCTGCACCGACCAGAAATGAAGGCTGTTGAAGAACCTCCCCACGCTGGATACATGCCACCACTGGGGACCGAAGAACGAAAGAACAACGCCGCTGACGATGACCCAGACCAGGGCGGCAATCGTGATGACTCCGAAGACGTACACCCACGAGCCAACGTAGTAGGGCTGCCGGTCGGGGAGAAGGTGGTCCATCGGGAGGTGTCGATCCAGCGCCTGGCGAGCGCGCAAGGTCCAGCTGCGGCTACTTTCCGCTGACATCGTCGACCCCATCGTGGTGCGGGAACGGAACCACCAGAGCGACCGCGAACAGGGCGATCATGCCAAGGATCACGAGCAGGTTTGGCCACGAAATCAGGATGAAACCCCAGTGCAGGTAAGTTGCCGACGAATCCATGGCTGAAGTCTCCTCCTCGTGATCGTTTACGGCCAGTTTGAACTCACGATCGGCCGGCCGGGAGGGCCGAAGGTCCCTCTCGGCGCGGGACCCTTACCAAGAAGAAATTCGGGTGAAACCGACCGCCGCGGGTATAGATTTCGCTTCGTGCGAAAAAGCGAGCCGGTCCTCATCAAAGCGCTGACGGCACCTGACTCTCCGGCGCGATTGTCGCCGCCGGTCCGTGGCACCTTCCGCATCGGAGCCGTGCAGGAGCGTTGGCACGCCGACCCTTCGGAGCATGAGGCCGCGCTGTGGACCGGCATCGAGATGGCCGCCCGCGAAGGCGCGCGCCTGGTCTGCCTGCAGGAGCTGACCATGTCGCCTTACTTCGCGGTGCGCGCGGACGCGCAGTCCTATGCGCTGTCGCGATTGGAGACGATTCCCGACGGGCCGACCACCGATTTCGCGCGGCGGGCCGCCCGCGAGTTTGGCGTGCACGTCCAGGCATCGCTGCACGAGCGTGCACCGGATGGTGGGCTCGGCTACAACACGGCCGTCGTCGTCGGGCCGGAGGGCGAGCTGGTGGCGCGGGTCCGGAAGCTTCACATACCGGCCTCGGACGGATACCACGAAGACAGCTATTTCCGACCGAGCGACGATGCGGAGCCGTATCCGGTGGTGCAGGTGGCACAGGTGCGGCTTGCAGTTCCGACCTGTTGGGACCAGTGGTTTCCCGAGCTGGCGCGAATTTACGCGCTGGCCGGAGCTGACGTGATCGTCTATCCGACGGCGATTGGGTCGGAGCCCGACGTTCCGAAGTTCGACACCCGGCCGCTATGGGAGAAGGTGATCGTGGGGAATGGAATCGCCAACGGCACCTTCATGGTCGTGGTGAACCGAATCGGCGTCGAGCCGCCGCTGCGC
>DHWR01000218.1:2074-4482 GCA_002413265.1 Chloroflexi bacterium UBA5177 | reverse complement strand
GGGGCGCGTCCCGAGTACCTCAACGTCAGCGGCATTCCAAACGTCCGCAGCCTTATTCGGAACGGCACCCAGTACACCAATGCCTTCGCCGGCATCCTCGAGTCCGAGACGCCCTCGGGGCACGCCAGCATCGGCACTGGGTCTGAGCCCAAAAAGACCGGGATCCCGAGCTTCTGGTGGGCCACCGACGAGAACGTGCAGATCAGTCTGTTCGACCCAAAGAAGATCCTCGCCGGCGACATGGAGAAGATCCTCAAGAAGTCTGGCGTCCCGACTTTGGCAGGCCAGGTTCATGCCAGATCTCGCAACGCCAAGGTCGTCGCCCTCTCCGGCAGCAAATACTATGCAGCCGACGCCATCGGAGGCCCAGATGCCGACATCACGATGTACTTTCAAGGCACGGCCAGTGGCCACTTCGCGCCCACCTACATCCCTGGTCATGCGCCGCCCTCCGGCCTGCTCAATGCCTCAGAGCTTACGGTCAAGAGCACGAGTTTGTCACCCGGCATCCAGAATCATCTCGCCATGAAGCTGGCGGTCAACACCTTTCAGCGCATGCGTCAGCAGGTCACGCTCATCAACCTCCCGGAATTCGATTGGCCGCTTGGTCATGTTGATGGGGGCCCTCGAGACCCCAAGGGCATCCTCACGCTGATGCGAGCCTTCGATCGTGACCTCGGGATGTTGCAAACCGCATATCGCAAAGCCGGGGTGCTGGATCGAACCCTGTTTGTCCTGATGGCCGATCACGGCATGATGCCCCTCCGGAGCAAGGTCTCCCAGTCAGAGATCACGAGTGCCGTCTCGAAAGCGGGGACGACTCTCGTGTCACAGGCTTACACCTCGGGCACGTTCCTGTGGGTAAAGGACGCGTCGCTAGCCTCGCAGGCCGCGAAGAACATCGCGAACCTACACAATCCCTACATTCAGGCCGTGTACGTTCGGGCAAAGAGTGCCAAGGGCCATTCCTATACCCGTGTCAGCAGCAGCAGGTTGTTGCGAGCGGGTGGAACGGAGACGGCTAATCAATACCTTTTGAACAGCTTCAATGGTCCCAACGCTCCCGATGTTGTGTTGGCCTTCGCCGAGGGCGTCGGCTGTGAGCCGGGTGGTCAAGCCAACTGGAAGGCGGATCACGGGGGGACGAGCTGGCAGGCTCAGCACATCCCGCTCATCCTGTCCGGTCCCGGCGTGCGTTCAGGGAAGTCCTCATCCTATCCGGCGCGGCTCATCGATGTCGCGCCGACCGTCCTGCAACTCCTGGGCGGATCGTCGGCGCGAATGCAGGGCCTCCCACTGGCCGATGCCATGACCGCTCCTCCTGCATCGGTGACGCAACGACAGCAGGCCGCCGCCAAACAGCTCATGCCTGTGGTCTCCGCACTCCAGAAACAGTCGCGGCTCGAACTGTCTGCGGGGGTATGAGGCCCACTTGAATCGCGCTGGCTAGACTTGCTACCCCAGGCCACCTCACCTGGTCCGGCCGGGCTCGCTAGCTGCCGGCCCTCACAGCGCCCTTGGCTCCGGTCTTCTCCGACTGCGAGGCGCCGCCCATCCTGAGCGGCCGCTCACGCAGAAACAAAACGACCACGAAACCGACGTAAGCGATGGGCGCGGCAGTCAGGAAGACGTCATGAAGCGCGCTGGCGACGGCTTGGGCAATGCCATGCTGAACGGCGGGCGCGAGCGAGTGAATCCTCCCGGGACTGGCCTGAATACCATGCGGGCTGACCCCAGGAGGGAGGTGGCCGGACAAGCGTCGAGGCAGCCAATACCGTAGCCCGCTGGTGAAGATGGCACCGTACATCGCGACGCCGACGGAGCCGCCGAGGGCGCGAAAGAGGTTGGCCGATGCGGTTGCGGTTCCGATGTCCCGGGAGTCGACGGCATTCTGGATAACAACCATCAAGACTTGGATGACCATCCCAAAGCCAAGCCCGAACACGACCATATACGCCGCGGCACTGAGGTTCGAGCTGCTCGCCTCGAGCGTCGAGAACAGCAAGAGCCCCAGGCCCATAAGCGCCAGTCCAACGACCGGGAAGATTTTGTAGCGGCCCGTGGCGGCCATGACCCGACCGGAGACGATCGTCGACAGCGCGCTCGCGAGCAGTAGCGGCAGCGTGAGCAGCCCGGATTGCGTGGCACTCGCACCTGTGACCAGCTGGAGGAACAGAGGCAGAAACACGATTGCCGCAAACAGGGACAAGGTCGCGATGAACAGCCCCGCGCTGACGACGACAAACACCGGGTCGCCGAACAGCCCGAGTGGTAGGATCGGTTCAGCGGCGCGACGCTCCTGCCACACGAATGCCAGCAACAGCCCGGCGGCGGCTACACCAAGGCCGATGATCTGTACCGAACCCCACGCGTACCGATCGCCCCCCATTCTGTTGCCATCAAGATCG
>DHWR01000218.1:0-1711 GCA_002413265.1 Chloroflexi bacterium UBA5177 | reverse complement strand
CGCCCAGCGCCACGACAAGTGATCCACAAACAGCCCTCCGAGCAGCGGACCGGCGAGACTTGCCAGCACAAAGGTGAGCTGAATGTAGCCTTGGTATCGGCCGCGCTCCCGTGGCGAAACGAGATCGGCAACCGTGGCCGTCGCCAGGGTCATCAGACCGCCCGCGCGTGGCCGACGTTTCAGAAGCCACCGTGTTCAACTATTTTCCGGTCAAGGAGGACCTGCTTTACACACGGATGGAGGCCTTCGAGGGAGAAATGATGGAGGCGGTCCGGCAGCGCACCGACGGCGAGTCAATCGTCGACGCGTTCGGCCGGTTCGTACTCCAGCGACGAGGCATGCTCGCCGCTGACGATGAACAATCCGCGACTGACCTGCAAAAGCTCACTCTGGTAATCACAAACAGTTCGAGCTTGCAGGCGCGCGAGCGCGAAATCTTCGAGCGGTACACCTACTCCTTGGCGACACTCATCACGGAAGAGAACGGACGCCACTCGGACTCTATCGAGCCATGGGTGATGGCGAATGCGCTGATCGGGGTTCATCGCGCGTTGCTTGAGTACGTACGCCGCGAGGTGCTCGCTGGAGCCCGAAATCCTGGCCTCGCGCGCAAGGTACAGGCGCGAGGCAAGCGAGCGCTCGAACTGCTCACGCACGGGCTTGGCTCCGATGAGGCGCAGTCAACGCTTCGGGCGAGTGGGTGACGATCGGCCAAGATGGACGACGCGGTGCAGGATTACATCGATGGCATCGATCCTGAGTACCGTCCTCTTTTCGAGCGAATCCATCGGCTGATTCTCGAGGTTCATCCGGACGCGGCGGTGGTCCTCTCCTATCAGATCCCTACCTACAGGTTTGGCAAGCGCCGCCTCTACGTCGGCGCCTGGAAGCACGGGCTGTCGATATACGGCTGGAAACAAGGTGGCGACGACGGCTTCACCACCCGCCACCCCGCGCTCAAGACGGGAAAGGGGACCATCCGACTGAAGCCGGAAGACGCAGCCGGCATTCCCGATGAAGAGCTCCGCAATCTGGTACGCGCCGCGCTGGAGCCTTGATCCCCTCCCGCGACGAATCGCCGCTTACACTGGATATCCTGCCTTCTTGAGGCACCCATGACGGACGAACCTGCCGCAATCGAGCTGCCCGATCCTGAAGTTTCTCGCTGTGACTGGGCACTCGGATTCGACTTGATGACCGCGTACCACGACCGTGAGTGGGGAGTCCCTATCCACGATGACCGTTTGCTGTTCGAGCTCTTGACCCTGGAAGGCGCCCAGGCGGGCTTGAGCTGGGCGACGGTCCTCAAGAAGCGCGACGGGTATCGGAAGCTGTTCCGAGGCTTCGACCCCGCGACGATCGCCGCCTTCGACCCGGAAGACGTCCGCCAGCTAACGACGTCTCCACTCATAATTCGAAACCGAGCCAAGATCCAAGCCACCGTGGACAACGCGCGGAGCCTTATCTCGCTGAACGCCGAATTTGGTAGTTTCGGCCGCTATCTCTGGAACTTCGTCGGGGGCAAACCCTTGCAGAACTCGTGGCAGTCGACCCAGGAAATTCCGGCCGAAACCGAACAGTCAAAAGCCCTCAGCGTGGATTTGCGCAAGCGGGGTTTTCGGTTCGTGGGCCCCACGATCTGTTACGCCTTCATGCAGGCCGCCGGGTTGGTTAACGACCACGTCGTCAGCTGCTATCGATATGGCGAGCT
>DHWR01000225.1:1587-6592 GCA_002413265.1 Chloroflexi bacterium UBA5177 | reverse complement strand
CCCGGCCTGGGTCGCCAAGGCAAGGCACGAGCTGGTCAACGTCGTTCAGGACGACGGCTATGTGCACTTCTTCGTGCGCAAGGCGAGGTGACCGATGCGCAATGACGTCGTGATTCTGGGAGGCGGTGTCGGAGGCACCCTTCTGGCCAACCTCGTCGCCAAGGAAGTTGGCGAGCAGGTGCGAATCACGCTGGTTGACTCCACCGGGATTCACGTCTATCAGCCAGGCTTCCTCTACGTCGCCGTCGGCCAGGAGAAGCCATCGGCGCTCAAGCGAGCGGAGGCCCGGCTGCTGCGCCGTGAGATCCACCTCGTCGTCGACTGCGCAACCTTTGTCGACCCAGCCGCCAAGAAGGTCGTGCTGAAGTCAGGTCACACGCTTCGATACGACGAGCTGGTGATCGCGACTGGCAGCCGGACGGTGATGGCGGAGGTGCCAGGCGCGATGGGCGCCCACGACTTCTACACGCTCGAGGGCGCGATCCGGCTGCACAAATCTCTCGAAGGGTTCGAGGGCGGAACGATCGTGATTGACGTGGCCGGCATTCCATACAAGTGCCCGCCCGCCCCGGTGGAGTTTGCCTTCCTTCTCGACGACTACCTCAGGGCTCGGGGAATTCGTGAGAAGACCCAGGTCAAGCTGCTGTCTCCGCTCAATCGGGCCTTCACCATCGAGGCGACCTCAAAGCTTGTTCAACCCATCCTCGCCGAGCGAGACATCGAGCTGACCGGCTTTTTCAATGTCGAATCAGTGGATCCCATCGCCAAGACGGTCACATCCATGGAAGGGGAGACTGTCGAGTACGACCTGCTCGTCTTGGTGCCACCGCACCGCGGCCAGAAGGTGATCGAAGACTCCAGGCTGGGCGACGAGCGCGGCTGGGTCCCGGTGGACAAGAACACGCTCAAGCACGCCGCCTTCGACAACATCTGGGCCATCGGGGATGCCACCAGCATTCCCATCTCCAAGAGCGGGTCTGTGGCGCACTACGAAGCGAACGTGGTGGCCGCCGAAATCGTGGCCGCTGCCAAAGGCGAGGCCCCACCCTTGCATGTCTACGACGGCAAGGTCATGTGCTTTCTCGAGACCGGACAAGGACGAGCGACCACCATCAGCTTTGACTACGACCACCCGCCCGTATCGCCCACCCCTGCCCGCCGCTGGCACTGGGCCAAGGCGCTGTTCAACAAGACCTACTGGCACACGGTCCCGCTGGGGCGGCTTCCCTAACCCGCCGGATGTCCGTGGCGGTCTTAGCCTGGAATCGACGCGAAAAGCGCTTCGTCGTCCGCGAATGAGGTCAACATCAAGACCTGGGTCTTCTCGAGACGGGCC
This sequence comes from Chloroflexi bacterium UBA5177, assembly GCA_002413265.1. Classification (GTDB taxonomy): domain Bacteria; phylum Chloroflexota; class UBA5177; order UBA5177; family UBA5177; genus UBA5177. Next base: position 5,256 of record DHWR01000225.1, on the reverse strand, counting down.
CGGATCTCGCGGGTAGCTTCGATGCCACTTCCGTCGGCGAGGCGCACGTCCATTACGACGACGTCCGGCTTGGTCCTCATCGCTTGATCGATGGCTTCGCGCACCGATCCTGCCTCCGCCACCACGATGAGGCCGTCGCTGCCATTGATCAGGGCCTTCACGCCGTCGCGGACAACTTCGTGGTCGTCAACGAGCAGAATTCGAAGCTGTTCCTTGGCCATCGGCCAATGGTCGCATCCGCCAGCTTCGTGCTACACGGTCGCCATCCCCATCGGGATAAGGCCGATCGGCCCTACACAGAGTCAGATCGGGAAGGTCAATCGAAGCTTGGTGCCTTTGCCGGCCTTGCTCGAAACCCGCAGTGCGCCACCCATTGCTGCTGCGCGCTCGCGCATGTTGCGCAGCCCATTACCGGCCGGGTCACTACCAACTTCGAACCCAACCCCGTCGTCCTCGATCGTCAGCACCGCGGTTTTTCCGATACGCACCAGGCGAACCACAGAGTGCTTGGCCTGGGCGTGGCGGGCGACGTTGGACAGCGCCTCGCGAGTCAATTGCACGATCTGGTGGGAGCGAGAAGAAACGACGGCGGCCAGCTCACGGTCGACTTCGACCTCGACCGGAAAGGAGGATCGCTTTTGGATGTCCTGACCCAGCTCGCGGAGCGCTTGGTCGAGCTGGCGGTCTGCGAGGATGCCCGGCCGCAGCCCGAAGATGTAGTTCCGCAAGTCTCGAATCACCCGATCGAGCTCGCCCACGGCACCCTCTATTCGAGCCGCTGTCTCCGGTGAGCCCACCATCAGCGCGGTGCTCTGCAGGCCCATGCCCACCGCGAAGAGAGACTGGATGATGCCGTCGTGGAGCTCCTTGGCTATGCGTTCGCGCTCATCCATCAGCTCCAGGCGCCGCACTTCAGCCTGCGCCCGCCCGTATCCGATGGCCACCGACGCCTGGTCTGCGAACGTCTCGACCAAGGCGATCGTGCTCTCGCTGAACTGGCTCCCGCCCTTGGTGTTCGCGACCATCAGCGTGCCAGTGGCGCGGCCGCCGACCCGCAGCGGCACGAAGATGGCGGGGCCTACGTGTCCGAGCCGGATGATCGGCTGGTACCCACGGCTGTGGATGCTCGCATCGTCTGTGTGGAGCGGCTGGCCGGACTCCATCACCACTCCGGAAATCGACTTTGCAGCAGGGACTGGCCTGCCTTGAACATCCTGGGCATATGCGCCGACCGCAGCCGCCACAACGAGCTGGCCGGGGGTGGAGGTAGTTGTCAAAATCGTCGCAGCGTCAGCGCCGGCCAGATCGCGCGCGTGCTCGGCGACGGAGGTCAAAAGCGCACCCGCGTCAGCCCCTTCGAGGATGTTGGTGGTGATCTCGTGTTGCGCTTCGAGCCATCGTTCGCGCTGGAGGGTTTTCTGGTAGAGGGAAGCATTGGCAATTGCCACCCCGGCCTGAGTCGCGAGGACGTGCAGCGAGCGCTCGTCTTCGAGGCTGAACTCCCGGGCGCCGCGCTTCTCGGCCAGGTAAACGTTGCCGTAGACCTTGCCGAGCGCCTGCACCGGCGCGCCCAGAAATGAGTGCATGGGTGGGTGGTTGGGTGGAAACCCGACGGACGCCGCATGGCTTCCAATGTCTTTGACGCGCACCAGTCGTGGCTCTCGTATCAAGAGCCCAAGAACCCCTCGCCCTCGGGGCAGCGCCCCGATGGCCCGTCTCTGCTTGGCGGAGATCCCGGTGGTGATGAAGTCGACCAGGTCGTCGCCCGTGCCGATCACGCCGAGCGCACCGTAGCGGGCGTCCGTGACTTCCACCGCCAGGTCGACGATCCGCTGCAGCACTATTGGCAGCGAGAGCTCGGATGCAAGGGTAAGCCCAGCCTCTAGGAGCGCGTCCTTCGGGTCGCGACGATCGGTCATCGTTGGCGAATCTACGCCAGCCGGCGCTCCTCGCGCCGCCGGCCGGGTGTCCTTTGCATCACGGGACCATCGGCCCTATAGCGGCGGCGCAACTCGTGGAACGCTGTGCTCATGAACACGACAAAGGGCTTCAAAAGGATCCTTCTGGCCACCGACGGTAGCGAGCACGCACAGGCAGCGGTCGAGGCAACGATCACCCTGGGCAGCCCATTGTCGGCCGAGGTCCTCGTCGTACATGTCTGGAACCTAGAGGTCTATCAGCGTGACGGGCAGTGGGACGTCGAGGGTCGAGATGAAGCTGCGCGCCTGGTCATCAAGACGGTCGCTTCCCTACGGAAGGGCGGTATGGCGGCAGAGGCGAGGATCTGCCAAGCGAACAGCGACCAGGTCGCCGCGACGATCGGCCTTGCTGCGCGAGACTTCAAAGCCGACCTGGTTGTCCTGGGCTCCCGCGGCCTCTCGGACTGGCAATCGATCTTCAAGCACAGCGTCAGTCACCAGGTCTTGTCAGCCGTCGATTGCCCAGTGCTGGTTGTGCGGGAACGGCTGGCCGTAAACATGAGCGAGCCGCGGAGGGTGCTCCTTGCGATTGCAGGGGGGAGCGACGTGGCGCCTTGTGTTCGCGCCGCTGTGGCCGCGGCGCAAGCGCCCCACTCCGAGGTGATGGTCGTCCACGTAGCCCAGACCATATTTGGCGCCCAGGGCTTTGCATACGTCGAATCCTCTGAAGAGATCCAGGCCACGATGGCCAGCGCCATCGAGATCCTCAAAGATTCCGGCATCAAGGCTCAAGGCGTGGTTACTCACACCGGCCCGGTCGCGCAATCAGTTGCGGAGATAGCACGGAGTTGGAAAGCCGACATCATCGTTGTTGGCTCCAGCCGGATGGGCGACCTCGGCAGCTTGCTTTTGGGCTCGGTGTCTCACAGTCTCCTGCACGGGACCCCGCGTCCGGTGCTCGTTGCAGAGCGGATGAAGAATTGAGCCTGGCCAAGTCCGCTCTGCCGCGGCATCGGACAGTTTCAGACGTCATGACGACTCACGTCCATGTCGCCAGTCCGGAGGCGCCGTTCAAGGTCCTGGTCCGCCTCATTGACGAGAACAAGGTCAGCGCGATACCGATCGTCGACCAGCAGGGGATTCCAATCGGGATCGTTTCGGAGGCGGATCTGGTACTCAAGGAGCGCCGCCACGAGCTCGAATCAGCACGGGATTTTCTGCACCGTCAGACGCTGCGCCACGAGAGGGCGAAGGCCGACGGCACTGTCGCGTCGGAGATCATGACCTCCCCCGCGATCACGGTCGCCGCCAACACTCCCCTGAGCGAGGCCGCTCGAATAATGCAGAAGAAGAACGTCCGGCGCCTCGTGGTTGTCGACCAGCGCGGCCATATCGCAGGCATCGTCAGCCGCAGCAACTTGCTGCAGGTGTTCCTTCGAACTGACGACGAGCTGCGAGACGAGATCTACCGCAGCCTCATATCAGCCCTTGTGTTGTCCGCATCTGAGAATGTCCGGGTCGAGGTTCGTTCCGACATCGTCACTCTCTCGGGCGAGGTGGATCGCAAGAGTGATGCCGAAATTCTGACCCGATTGACGAGAGAGCTGGACGGCGTGGTCGACGTTGTCGACCACCTGAAGTACGTCTGGGACGATACGGCCGGGCCCGCAGCCCTGTTTGGCAGATCATTCAGGCCGCTGTGAACAGATTTGGTTTAGGAGGAGTTGTGATGGAGAGCCTGCGAATCGAG
>DHWR01000225.1:0-1310 GCA_002413265.1 Chloroflexi bacterium UBA5177 | reverse complement strand
GTCCACAGCCAGCTCGTCGTGATGGCGCTGAAGCCTGGCGAAGAAATTGGGGAGGAAGTCCACGAGGTGGACCAGTTCATCTACGCGGTGAAGGGAGAGGGAGAGGCGATTATGAACGGCGCTGTTACGCCTTTTGCGAAAGGCGAGGCGCTGTGTGTCCCCGCCGGGAGCGTGCACAACGTCAGAAACTCCGGCGATGAGCCGATGAAGCTCTTCACCGTCTATTCGCCGCCGCAACACGCAGCCGGGGCGGTTGTGAAGGTGAAATCGGATGTCCTGGATGAGGTCCCATTCGGCGCGCTCAGCTGACGGCAACGATTTCGTAGGCGTAAGCGGGGACAACGTCACAAACAAATGGGGACCTTTGGCCCTCCTTGGCGGCGATCATCCACGGCAGCATGTGACAAATGTTCCTTCGGTGCTCCGTTGTTGTGGCGCGCCCGATCGCGGAGGTCGAGGCTGAGATGGCGGCAGGTGCCGAGAACTGGATGCCAGCTATGGCCAGGCAGGCAAACGGGGACGGAGAGGAACTTCTGTCCGAATTGGGATTTAACCTCGGCAAGCGCCGGATCGGCAGGCGCATCAAGGTGGAAATCGGCGCACCGAGTGCGACGGCCGGGCTCATGTTCTTGCCCATCCGGTGGCGATCTGCCACCGAGGTCGGACTCTTCCCGACCCTGGAGGGAGCCCTGGAGGTCGCTGCGCTGGGCAGCTCCAGGACTCAACTGGGTCTCAGCGCCAACTACGAGCCGCCCCTAGGGCTGATCGGGAAAATCGCCGATCGCGCCCTGTTCCACCGGGTCGCCGAGGTGACCGTTAACGACTTCCTGGCGCGGATCGGCAAGTGGCTCGAGCGGACGGCGTAGCAGGGGCGCCTTTGCCGGTAACATCGGGCCGCGTGAGACTTGGCAGCCGTGCCTCCTGGATCGCTCAAGCAGCATGACCATGACCGACTCCTTCAGGACGATCATCGAGCCGTTCAAGATCAAGACCGTTGAGCCCATACGAATGACGTCCCGCGATGAGCGGACGGCATTCCTCAAGGAAGCGGGGTACAACCTCTTCCGACTCGCGTCTACCAACGTGCTTATCGACCTCCTGACCGACTCCGGCACGGGCGCGATGAGCGCCGAGCAGTGGGCGGGGATGATGCGCGGCGACGAGGCCTATGCAGGCTCCAGCAGCTTCTTCCGTTTCGAGAATGCGATCAAGGAGCTGACGGGATTCAAGCACGTCATACCGACCCATCAGGGCAGGGCGGCTGAAAGGATACTGTTCTCCGTCACATCTGGACCCGGCAAGGTCATCCC
>DHWR01000145.1:1498-6240 GCA_002413265.1 Chloroflexi bacterium UBA5177 | reverse complement strand
TCGACGAGGTCGCGCCACGTGGCGTCGAAGCCGGCCACCAGGTAGCTGTGCCCTGGCCTTCCGCGGTCGGCCGCCGCGAGGCATGCACGGCCGACGTCCCCCGCCGAGACAAAGGTCTGCAGGCTCCTCCCCCCTCGTGCCATCCACAGCCGGCCTCGAGCGAGCGAGCGCAGAAGTCGAGGGAGCATCCAGTCCTCGCCGACGCCGAAAACCCGCGCCGGGCGAACGATCACGACCTCAAGATCGGCGGCCGCCTTGAGGAGCCATTTCTCCTCGAACAGCTTGAGGCGCTCGTACGCGTGGACGGGATGAGGTTTGGTTTTCTCGGTTATGCGGGCGAAGTGGTCGGGGCCGAAGACGTCGGCCGTCGACAGGTGGACAATGCGCCGCACGCCGGCGCGGCGTGCCGCATCGACGACGCGCTTGAGCAGTGACGGCGCGGTCCTGCGGTAACGCAGCCTGCGTGCCGGGGACGAAGTCTCGGCGCAGACGTGGACGACCTCTATTCCCGCTATCGCATCGTTCAGCGTCTCGTCATCCACGTCTGCGTTGAGGGCGATAACAGGAACGTCGCTCGCCAGCGCATGCAGGACGTGGTCGCCAAGAAACTCGCCGGCGCCGATCACCAGGTGCAAAGCCCTCGGATACTAACTGTTGGGTCTCGGATCCTCGATCGGTTGGCCCTTTCCGGGGCGCCTTCGCTGCAGGCCTGTGGCAAGCGCGCGCTGAACCCTCTCCACCACCAGGCTGACTCGCCGGCCGAGGGACCACCAGGCAGGCGGGTCGGGGTGGATGGCAGGGCCGATCGAGACGTCGACGCGACTGAACGGCCGCAGCACGTCGGTGCCCCTTACCGCGACAGGACAGATCGGCACGCCTGCCTGCAGCGCAAAGTGGCCGATCCCGACCTTCAGCGGACGGAGCGCGCGCCCTCGCGAATAGCGGCCTTCAGGGAACATCAGGACGATGCCGCCCCGCGCCAGTACCTGGTAGACGGTGCGCAAGCCGGCCTCGTCGAGCTGGCCCTGGTGCGGGACGATCGGGAACACGCCGATGAGTGGCAGGAGGCGCCGCTTCCACGCGCGATTGAAGACGGTGTCGCGCTTGGCCATCGTGTAGATCATTGGGGCTTGCGGAAAGAACGGGATGATGAAAGCCGCGTCGAACCATGCCTGATGGTTCGCAGCGATGATGTAAGGAGGCGACGGAATGTTCTCGAGCCCGCTGACGCTGACCCGAAAGATCTTCGGCACCAGCCACCTCACGAATCCGCGGACCACCCGGTAGAGGCGCGGCGGCTTCGTCGGGTCGGGATGGACGAGAGGATCGAGCGGGGCATCGACCAGCGCCCGGTACTCAGGCCCGGTGTACGACTTAGGGGGAGAGGAAATTGTCGAGTACCCGGTTGAACTCTTCGGGACGCTCAGCCTGAGGAGTGTGGCCTGCACCCTCCAGCACAGCGAGCCGCGAATGCGCGATAAGAGCGTGCGCACGCGTGGCATGGGCGACAGGAAAAAGCGGATCGTTGGCGCCCCAGATCAGCTGCACTGGCATTTTGATCTCGCCAAGTCGTTTCGACAGGTCGTGATCGGCGGCCATGAGCGCCTTCATCGTGACCAGCGACCGAACGGTGGCAAGGTACGCATCCCCGTAGCCATCGGCCGCGTAGAGCTCTCGCAGATTCGTGAAGTAGTCATCGTCCATCGTCTGGTCCAGCTTGCCCTTTCTGGCTCCTGTATAGCGGGCGGCGACGCGCCTGATCATCGGCTGCGGCGCCCAGCGGAGAGCGTCGCCTGCAAACTTCATGATCGCCTCGCCCACGCGGGGGAGCGTCACCAGCCCGTACGAGAGCTGCAGGTTCGGGCGGCCGAGACCTAGCGTGTTGACCAGCACCAGCTTGCGCACCCGAGTCGGATGCTTGAGCGCCAGCTCCAGCGCTATGCGCCCGCCAAGCGATGCGCCCACCACTGCTGCCGAGCGCAACCCGCGATCCTCCATGTAGCGGTCGATAAACCGCGTGAAGTACGGCACTCCGTACCTTGCCCGCGGCTTCTCAGTCCTACCGAAGCCGGGCAGGTCTGGCGCGTACACGCGATGTCGCACGGCTGCGAACTCGAGGTTGTAGCGCCATTCCATGTAACCGGACGAGCCGAGCCCGTGAATGAACAGCACAGGCGTGCCCCGACCGCCGTGCATGTGGTGCACGCGAAGCGACCCGATCTGGACCATGCCCGCGTGAAGCGCTTTCGGAGGGCGGCGGAGGACCGACGCGATCACTGCTTCGGAAGCATAATGGCGGGCCGCCGCAGGCCCTTCACCTCCTGGCCCGACGTGAAGCGCGCGACCTTCTTGCCGTTGATCACCGTCACCACGCCAGGGCCTGCCGCCAGCCACTTCTTGCCATCCCACACCGCCGCGCTGCGCTCATCGATCCCGAGCAGGCAAAGGTCTGGGGCGGCGGCCTGTGCCGATTCGACCCAGCGATTTCCGAATGTGTCGAAATGCGGCAGGACCGCTGTCTTGGCCACCAGCCCGAGCGCCTCGGCAGGCCTCCGATTGAACCGATTCGGCCAGCTCGCGCGCACCAGCGTATGGCTGCACAACGCCATCGATCCCGCCGACGAACCGGCCAAAGCCGCCCCTTCCTTCCACGCCTCGAACATCGCCTTCCACACCGCTGAGCCGCGCAGCACTTTGGCGACAAGCCCCGGATCTCCGCCGACCAGGTAGAAGAAGCCACCGGCTCGAGCGCGCTCGGCGATGACAGCGGAGTTCGCGTCGGCGCGCTTGAGGACTGGCAGCTCTTTCAGGTCTAGGCCGAACTGCCGGAACCACCCAATGGCGTGAGCCACCGACTCATCAGGTTTCTGGCGCGCGGCCGCAGTCGGGACCACGAAAGCATCACCAGGCCTTGAAGCTGCCGCGAGCATGCGGTCCTGATCTTCGTTGCCGGGATTGAACTCATCGCCACCGACAAGGGCGAGGATGCCGGGCATGTTCATAGTGTCCTGCGCAGGCGGATCCGAAGGAGGCGCCGGCGCGGGGCACTTAGCATATGGCGGTGTCTGAGAAGTCTTCTGTCCGGGTGCGCATCGCGCCAAGCCCCACCGGGTTCGCACACCTGGGCACCGCCAGCAGCGCCCTCTACAACCTCATTTTCGCCCGCGCCAACGGCGGAACTTTCGTGTTGCGGATCGACGACACGGACATCGAGCGAAACCGTCCCGAGTACGAGCAGGTCATCTATGAAGGGCTGCACTGGCTGGGCCTCGACTGGGATGAAGGCCCCGACAAAGGCGGGCCGGTGGGCCCATACAGGCAGTCCGAGCGGCTTGATATTTACAAAGAGCACGCGGCCAGGCTGATCGCCGGAGGCAAAGCGTACAGGTGCTACTGCACGGCCGAGGAGCTGGACGCCGAACGCAAGCAGGCGCAGGCGGAAAAGCGCCCATACAAGTACTCGCGCCGGTGCTTGATCAACCCACCGCAGGGACGCGACGAGTTCACTGTTCGCTTCAAGGTCCCAGGCGGCGAGGTCAAGTTCACCGACATGATCCGCGGCGAGATGAGCTTTGACTCCGGCCTCATCGGCGACTTCATCATCGTGAAGTCCGATACGTATCCGACCTACAACTACGCTAGCCCTGTAGACGACGCCACCATGAAGATCACGCACGTCATCCGCGGTGAAGAGCATCTTTCCAACACGCCCTATCAGCTGATGGTGATCGACGCCCTTGGTTATGCGCGACCAGAGGCCTACGCACACATGCCGCTGATCCTTGCCAACGACGGCAGCAAGATGTCCAAGCGCAAGCACCCTGAGCTCAACCTGCTGCTGTATCGCGAGCAGGGCTATTTGCCGGAGGCGTTGCTCAACTATCTGGCGCTGCTGGGCTGGAACCCGGGCACATCGCAGGAGATCTTCTCGTTCGACGAGCTCGTGCGAGTCTTTTCTTTCGAGCGCGTGCAGCACGGCGGCGCCCGATTCGATTGGGACAAGCTCACCTGGATCAACGGCGAATACATCCGCGCCCTCAGCGACGATGAGCTCGCCCGGCGCCTCCAGCCTTTCCTTCCGCAGCTCGACGAAGCAACGATCAGGCGCGCCGCTCCCGCGTTGAAAACGCGAATCACCAAGCTCGCAGACGCGGCCGACCTGCTCGACTATCTCTGGACCGATCCGTCGCCGCCGGCGCTTGATCCCGACGCGGCCGGTCGCGTGCGTGCAGCCATGGAGGCTCTTAAGGACGTGTCCTGGGAGCCGGCCGCCATCCATGACACGCTGATGGGCGTGGTGGAGAAATCCGGGCTCGGACCCAACAAGACGTTCATGCCCATCCGTCAGGCGCTGACGGGCAAGAAGATCTCGCCGCCGATCGACTACACGCTCGCCCTGCTGCCCAAAGAAGTCGCGCTCTCACGTCTCGCGAAAGTGACTGGAGTTTCGGTGTGATTCCGCTCTCGATAGTCATCGACCTCGATCCGAACCTTTTCAAGCTCGGGCCTTTCCTCATCACGTGGCATGGAGTGTTCGCAGTGCTGGGCATCCTCGCCGGAGCGCGCCTGGGGCTCTGGCTGCTCAGCAAGGACGGTGTCGACGTGAGCCATGGCGCGGATGGGGTGGCGTGGATGGTGGTGGTCGGGCTGATCGGAGCCCGCCTCCTTTACGTGTGGGAGAACTACAAGCTGTTCGCCGGTCAGCTGGGCAGGATCTTCTTGCTCACCGAGGGAGGCATCAG
>DHWR01000145.1:0-1298 GCA_002413265.1 Chloroflexi bacterium UBA5177 | reverse complement strand
TCGGAGACGTGATCAACGGCGAGCATCACGGCACGCCGACCAATCTTCCGTGGGGCGTGGAGTACGTCAACGCCAACACGCTCGGCCAACCGGGCCTCGTTGTTCACCCCGAGGTCGCCTACGAGATGATCCTCACGCTGGTGCTGCTCGCAGCCCTGCTGCCCTTTCACCAGCGCCTGAAGGCACGGCTTCCTGATGGTGCGCTGGGGTTGACCTACCTCGGCCTGTATGGTCTCGGCCGATTCTTCCTGAGCTATCTCCGCACCGACCCAGCCGTGTTCGCCGGCTTGCGCCAAGCTCAGCTCGCCTCGCTGCTGATGTTCGTCATCGCGGTCGTCCTGATCCCCGTTCTCATGAGACGACAGACCACCACGGTGCGACGTGAGCTGGTACACGAGCCGGCAGCCGCGACCGAGGCCGCACCGTCACCCGAGCTTGAACCCGAAACCGCTCCCGAGCCTATGTCCGATATCGCGGCAGAGCCTGTGACCTTAGCCTCACCAGCTAAGGACACTTCGATCTCTCGCCCACCTCGGAAGCCACGCGCTCCAGGTACTCCAAACCGCCCGCGATCGAACGCGCCACCCATACCGCCCGAGCCGACTGACGACCTACCCGGCTGATTGCATCAGCCGCTCGGCCAGCGCCGGCGCCTCGGGGTCGTGCTTGAAGTAGACGTGAACCTGGTCGTATGAGGCGATGGCCGCCTTGACATCGGCGAGCCAAGGCTTCAACGCCTCGGAGTCATACCCGCGGCGGAGACGGAAATACGCAATCGGCCCGAGCGTGACGATTGGCGCGCGCGGCCATTTCTCCTCATCGGTCACGACAAGAGCCGCGCCGTGGGTCCGGAGCACCGCATATGTCTCATCGTCGAACCACGACTCGTGGCGAAACTCAGCCGCGACGGGTCGGCGGAGTGCGGAGAGCAGGCCATCGAGCAAGCCCGCGTTGCGCTGGCGCGCCGGCGGGAACTGCAGCAGCACCGGTCCGAGCCGGTCGCCAAGGGGCGCGAGCCGTTCTCCAATGATCGCTGCGAGGCCGACGCGATCAAACGCGTCAGCCGAGTAAGTGAGACCGCGGTGAGCCTTCATGCAAAAGCGGAACTCCTGGTTCGTCCCGGCGGCCCACGCGAGCAGCGTCGACTCCGGCGGGGTGCGATAGAAGCTTCCGTTCAGCTCCACACCGTTCAGCCTCTGCGAGTAGAACTCGAGCATCCGGCTGCCGGGAAGATTCGCCGGATAGAAGACGCCTTTCCAGCTCGCGTAGCTGAAGCCGGATGTGCCGGCGTAGAGGGT
>DHWR01000115.1:1456-5391 GCA_002413265.1 Chloroflexi bacterium UBA5177 | reverse complement strand
TTCTCCTTCGGCTTTCGTGAAGTGGACGATGTGCTGGGAGCTATTCGGTTTGCGGCTCTTCGATCCCACGCCATCGGCCTGCTCGGGGTCTCCATGGGATCGGGCGACGCAATCGTGGCCGCGGCGCGTGACGTTCGGGTGAAAGCGGTAATTGCCGACAGCCCGTACATCGACCAGAACCGCGAGCTGAACGCTCTGGATCATCTCCATCTTGGTCCCATGGATGTTCCACTGGCTCCGCTGGCGGGATTCCTAGTCGACGAGCTCGCCAACGCGCATGGCGCGTCATTTCGGCCAATCGGGTCAATCGCGCACATCCCACCGCGTGGGGTGCTTCTCATTCACGCTCGCTACGACACGAATCCCACAACGCCGCTTTCGGATGCGCTGGCTTTGTGGCGTGCAGGCGGCCGGCGAGCGACTTTGTGGGTAGCGCAGAAGGGTGGTCATGCGCATGCTTTCTCGGCCCAGCCTGCTGAGTATCTGCGTCGGGTGCTGAAGTTCTTTGCCCGTTATCTGGGTTCGTGACGGAGGTGATTCGTGTCGGCGAGGAGCCCCGGCCCTAATAGGCCAGGAGTGAGTCAGCCCCAACAAAGGCAGAACGGGTGGCCGGCGGGATCCGCGTAGACCTGGAAGCCCTCGGCCGCCTCGAGATCGCGGGCCGGCTTCAGGAGCCGCGCCCCCAGCGAGATTGCTTTCTCATGCGCCGCCTTGAAGTCGTCAACATGCAAGTCGAGATGGATCTGCTGTGGCGTCCCGTCGGGCCAATCGGGGGGAACATGGTTCGGCGCGAGCTGAACGCCGAGCCGCTCCTCGCCGTCGACCAAAACGCTGTGCCAATCATCGTCCGCTTGGACCGTGCCGCCCAGCAAGCCCGCCCAGAAGCTGCTCTCGGCGGCGAGATCGGCGGCGTCGAAAGCGATAATCTGCCGCTTGATTTTCATGCAGTCATCCTTAGGGCTACAAGGTACCACGCCTAGGCACTACAAGGCCCAGATCGATGTGGTGTCACACCCGTAGCTAGAGACTGTTATGAACTTTGGAGAAGATGCATGCACCCTGGCCTCGCCCGCCCCACATAAATCGGCTCCGTAGCGCGTGGTGGCACGTGGAGTCTTGGAAGGGCACAACGCCCTCTAGCTGCGGCGATTGGGCGAGGATTCAGGCCGTCATTTTTTCGTCATCTGCGAGTCCTAGGATGGGTCTATAGACATAAGAAACGGTGTCTCTTCAACTGGAACGGCGCCACACATCAGGAGTAACAAACAATGAGATTAGCGGTCGTTGAGGACGACCGGTCCCTGGCTGAGGCATTGCGGCGTGGACTGGTTCAAGAAGGGCACGTGGTGGACGTCGCCCGAGACGGAGTCGAGGGACTCGATCTGGTCGAGAGCGGAGTGCACGACGCCGTGATCCTCGACGTTATGCTTCCGGGCATGGACGGAATGACCATTGCCCGCCGCCTGCGTGAAGAGGACATCCACGTGCCGGTTCTGATGCTCACGGCTCGTGATGCGCTGTCGGACCGCCTCAACGGATTCAATGCCGGTGCGGATGACTATCTCACCAAGCCCTTTGCTTTCGAGGAGCTGCTGGCGCGGCTGCGCTCGATCACGCGTCGGGCCGGAGCTATCGGCGGCGAGATGCTGGTGGTTGGGGATCTGGCGATGGATACACGGGCTCGCGAGGTCACCCGCGGTGGTAAGCTGATCGATCTTCCGCCGCGAGAGTACGCATTACTCGAATACCTTATGAGGCATCCCGGCCAGGCTCTCAGCCGGACGATGATCCTCGAGCGCGTATGGGAGTACGGCTTTGACTCGTTCGCAAACGTGGTCGATGCGGCTATTCTGAGGCTGCGGAGGGCGGTAGACGAAGGCTACGACAACCCTCTCATTCATACAGTGCGGGGTGTCGGGTACAGGATCAAGGCGTGATAGCAGCCGCTTGGGACAGGGTGAAGTCCGCTGTCCGAAGCGACCCGATCGGACAGGACGTGGGCCTGCGCCGAGTCGGCCTCCGCCTGGCGGCACAGACGGTCGGATTGGTGCTCGTCATGCTGGTCGTGCTCGAGGTGGTGGTGTACATCATCACGCAGCGGGCCCAGCTCGGGTCACTCGAGACGACTCTTCAGCAGCGTTCCAGTCCTCCAGCGAGCTGGGTTCGTAACGTGCTCCATCTGGGCGGCAGTTCGCCTGGCGGTACCAGCTTCCCGAACGGGGGAGGTCAGGGATATGGGGGCCCACGTGGGCCCGGAGGGCCACCCCCCGGACCTAATCCCGATCAAACACCGAGTGACGCGTCGACCGTCTACGTCAACGCTGCTCTCCACATTCAACATCATGACGGCGCGCTTGGGAGTGCCATTCTCGATACGCAGGCACTGACGAACAGCATCAAATCGGGCACCGCCCATTGCTGCGACGTTCGCCGCTACAGAAATCAGGATTATCTGGTCTACACTGCCCCGCTGCGAGCGCAGGGGCGCGTCTTGGGAGCTGCCCAATCAAGCATCTCCGAAAAACAGTACGAGGACACGATGTCGACGCTGCGCGGCGCGCTTCTCATCGTGGCGCTGTTGGGGTTGCTGGGTTCTGGAGGCGTAAGCCTGGCTCTGGTGCAACGGGCCCTCAGGCCGATTCGAATCGCGGTGCAGCGGCAGAGGGATTTTGTGGCAGACGCAGCGCATGAGCTTCGCACGCCGCTGGCGATCCAGCGCACGGTGGGGGAAGTGGGGCTGGCCGGGGACTCTGTCGAGTCGAGCGAGGCGACCGTCGAGCAGATGCTGGCGGAGAACAAACATCTGACGCGGCTGGTCGACGACCTGTCGCTGCTGGCGCGCGCCGACAGCCACGCGGTGAGCATTACGCCTGCCCGGATGAACCTGTCGTCGCTGGTACAGGACACGGCGTCGGAGCTGGAGCCACTGGCCGAGGAGCGCGGAGCCCACCTCACTGCCGATGTGGGCGCGGAGATCTGGGTCGCGGGAGATGTGACCCGCCTCAGACAGCTTCTTCTGGTCCTGCTGGACAATGCGCTTAGATTTACGCCGCCGGGTGGCACTGTGCGAGTTCGGCTGCAGGACGGAGGCGGACGAGCACAGCTTCAAGTAGCCGACTCCGGACCTGGTATCGACCCAGTCGATCTGCCGCGCATCTTCGATAGGTTTTACAGGGCCGACAAGGCGCGAGCCGGCGAGGGGAGTGGTCTCGGCCTGTCAATCGCGAAATGGATCGTGGACGCACACGGCGGTCATATCCAGGCTGCCAATGCGGCGCCGCACGGGGCAGTGTTCACGGCGATACTACCCGCGGCGCGTCACGTGAGAACGACCTAGGAGATTGGCCCGGAACGGCCTGGAAGGCTGCCCGCGAACGCGGCTGGCACTGCTACGGTGACGGTCACGGCGCAGTCTTGAGTCGAGATTCGGCTCAAATCGGTCATTTTGATGTCATCGAAATGTCACGAGTGACTTTCATACTGACGGAGCAGGCCTCTTGACCTGCCTCCCGTTCGGGGGAATCGCGATCGTGAAAGGCTGGACCTATGAAGAGACACGCGAAGACGATCTTGCTGGGATCCTCATTGCTCATGGGAGCTGTGGCGGGGGCTGTCATGTTCCCCAACGTGGTTGGGGCTCATCCGTCCCAGGCTGTGGCGAATAAGGTGGTGAGCGTCTCGAGCGTTCATGCTCTGAACGCGGCGACTCACCCGAATGCCGCCAGCCGCACGCTTTTGCAGCGAGCGAATCGAAGCGGATCGAATGCCCTCCACGTTGCGCGATTCAGCAGTGCGGCGAGGATGGGCGCGTACACGTCGAGGACTGGAACGGGCCATTCTTCGATGTACACACGGAATTCCACGGCTACTGGCACGCACACGTGCACCCATATGGGTACGAGTACGCGTACCGGTAAGTAGAGGACACGTCGGCG
>DHWR01000115.1:0-1278 GCA_002413265.1 Chloroflexi bacterium UBA5177 | reverse complement strand
CGGCGCATTTTCTTATTGGCTTTGAGGGCACGGATCGGAGGACGGGCCTTAATGACCATTCGCTTGGATCCGCCACACGATACCTGTTCCGAAGTCCGCGACCAGCAGCGCTCCACCCGGCCCGACGGCGAGGGCGAGTGGGTGATCCAAACCGATGGCGAAGTCGGATACGGTGGCCTTCTTACCAGAAAAGTGGATGCGTTTGACGCGATGTCCCGTGTCTAGCGTGGTAATCGTGTCGCCGTATTCGGCGATAAAGGCGTCGCCTCGATACGCGTTGGAGAAGGTCTTCCCGGTGTAGAAGACGAGACCGTCTGCCGAGGCATGTGGCTCCATGTCGGCTACCGGGGCGATGGTTCCGGCGCAATTGCTGCCGCCACCGTTGCCCCAGCAGTCCGGCCATCCATACTTTCCGCCGCGAACGATCGCGTTTAGCTCGTCGGGACGGAATTCCCGAAGTCATCACGGCCGTTGTCTGTCGCGTAGAGCTGTGACGTGCCGGGGCGAAAGGCCAGGCCGTATGGATTGCGCAGGCCGTGGGCGTATATCTGCGCGTGAGTGCCATCGTAGTGAAATCGCATGATGGTGGCGCTCCGCGGGTCCGTCTCGACGCACGCATTACAGGTGGACCCGACGCCCAGGTACATCCAGCCATTGCGGAACGCCATCCCGTCGTTTTGATGCCGGCCGGTGGGCAGGCCGCTGTTGATCACTCGGCGCTTGAAGGAGCGGTATCCGTTGGTGGGAGTCAGCGTGGACACCTGCCCGGTGGAGGAGACATAGAGGACATGCTTGTTCCAGGCCAGACCCAGGGGAGTGGTGAAACCTGACGCGATGATTGTGTTTCCACCGCTTCCGACCGCGATGATCTGTCCGCCCTCCTCGGCTACGTAGAGCCGCCCGTCGGGGCCTTGCGCGAGAGCGGTTGGCCCGGAAAGGCCGCCGGCAAAGACGGTGGCGTGGAAGCCGGAAGGCACCTGAATGGTCGTTTGCGCATTCGCCGACCCAGGAGAAACGAGATAAGCCCCGAGAAGTGCTGCTGTCCCGAGACAGCGTGAAGCCGAAGAGATTACTGAGCGTGAAATCTTCATCGCGCCATCAACAACGTTCACACGTTCCGTTTGGTTACACGTGGCGAGCGGAGCATCAAGAACGGTGAACGCCTAGCGTTATGGTTCCGATGAATCCCCCGTGGCCGTCGTGCTTCATCGAAAGAGTCGACTGCGGGCCGCCACTGCGGTAGATCGAGTCGGTGCTGTTGAAGGTATCGCGCGCGGC
>DHWR01000089.1:2340-2679 GCA_002413265.1 Chloroflexi bacterium UBA5177 | reverse complement strand
GGCTTGGTCGGCGCTAGTCGAGTTCGTCTGCCCAGCTTCATCTCCGAAGTAAACACTCGGAGCCCCGGGCCAGGTCATTTGGAAGGCGACGATCTCCTTTTCCCGCTGCAGATTGTCTGCCAGCTCCCCAAGGATCCGCGGCGAGTCGTGCGAGGTCAGCAGATTCATTGACACAGCTTGCGGAGGATACTCTTCCAGCATCCCCAGCTCGGCTTTGTAGAAGCCGTGCGCCGTGTACGGGATCCCTGCGCCACCGAAACCCGCGCCTCCGTTGAAAAAATCGAGGATATAACCCCTCCATCGATAGTTCATGCCACCGTCGAATTCGTTGCCGAGAAG
>DHWR01000089.1:0-2166 GCA_002413265.1 Chloroflexi bacterium UBA5177 | reverse complement strand
TCGAATTCGTTGCCGAGAAGCCACGGTGTTTGGTCGATGGGGTCCGCGGTACATTCACAGATCATCAGAGAGTCGGGATAGGCGGCTTTAACGCTGCCGCGAAATTGCTGCCACCACTGATGGCTCTTGCTCTGAGCGGCGTCGAGACGCCACCCGTCGGCGCCCTTGCTCAGCCAGGTCTGGGCCACCGAGTCAGAGCGTCGAAATATGAAGTCCTTAACCGGATCGATTTCCTGAAGCTGGGGCAGCGAACCACTCACAGAGTCAAAAGCTTGATAGGAGCCAGGCCAGGAAAGGAATTGATACCAAGGGTAATAGTTTGAGGTCTTCGACTGGTAGGCGCCAACGTCTGGAAATGTTCCATACCTATTGAAGTAGACGCTGTCAGAGCCGGTGTGATTGAAGACCCCGTCCAGGATTAGGTGCATTCCATCCGTGTGTAGTGCGGCCACGAGCTTGTTGAAGGTGTCCATGGTGCCGAAGCGAGGGTCGATCGTCAGGAAGTCGCTCGTGTCGTACTTGTGGTTGGATGGCGCCAGGAATATCGGGTTCAGGTACAACGTATTCACGCCCAGGGACTTCAGGTATGGCAGCTTGTCGATGACACCCTGAAGATCGCCCCCGAAAAACTCGTTGACGCTCTGGGGATAGGCGCTTGGCTGGCCGCCCCAGTCGGTTCGAATGGCTACCTGGGTTCCGCCGTAGACCGGGTTCATGCCCTTCGTGTCGTTCGAAGAGTCGCCGTTGTAGAAGCGATCGGGAAATATCTGGTAAATGACCATGTTTTTGGTCCACGACGGCACCTTGAAATTCGGATCGTAGACGGTCAAAGGAAATGGAGCGGCGGGAACCTTCTTCGATGCCTGCCCTGGCCCGCCCTCTGACGACGCGGTACCGCCGTACCAGGCAGAGGCGCTGCCCTTCTTCACGTGAAAGCTATAAAGATCGATGCCGATTTGGGCGGGCGTGAGGGTGGTAGACCAGTAGTCGTACTTTTTGGTGTGCTTGGTGAGCTTTAAGGCCTGCTGACTCGTCCCGGTCGGATTGTGGTTTTGGTCCTGGTGAGTCACGTTGAGGCTCACTGAGCTCGCTCCGTGCGCAGCGGTCCGCAGCTTCAGCACAACATGTGAGCCCGCCGGAACGGCGCCGAATGGCGACCTGTAGGCAGTGCTGTACGTGTCGTGATACAGAGCTTTGAGATTGATCGGAGAGCCCGCTTGTGCGTCGGCCGGTAATGCGGCGCCGTTCACTCGCGAGTTTCCCCAGACGGGCGCGGTGAGGGTAACGAGGGCGAGCAGTGAAATAACCGAGAACCGGGCGCTTCGATACATGCCTACGCGCCCAGCACGTGGTAGCCCTGATCGATGAACAAGACCTCCCCCGTGATGCCTCTACTGAGGTCGCTGGCCAGGAAGACGGCAGTGTCGCCCACCTCGGCCACGTCCGTCGATCTGCGCAGCGGAGCGCGTTCGGAGTGGGACTTCGCGAAGTTCGTAAATCCTGGAATGCCCCGCGCTGCGAGCGTCGAGATTGGTCCCGGTGAAAGTGCGTTGACGCGAACGCCTTGCGGACCAAGGTCGGCGGCGAGATATCGTACCGACGCCTCCAGCGCCGCCTTGGCTACACCCATGACGTTGTAACTCGGAAAGACCCGCTCGCTTGCGATATAGGTCATGGTCATGATGCTGCCGCCTTCACGCATGAGTGGTGCTGCCTTGCGACTCACTGCGATAAGGGAGTAGGCGCTGATATCGAGAGCCTGTGCAAACCCCTCGCGTGAGGTGTCCACAAAGCGGCCGCGCATCTCATCCGCGTTTGCGAAGGCAATGCTGTGGACCAAAGCATCCAAGCGACCCCACTCGCGGCCTATCTGCTCGTAGACCTGGGCGATTTGCTCATCATCGGTTGCGTCCATCTCGAGCGTTAGAGTTCCGGGGATCTGGTCCGCGCAATCGCGAACTCTCTTCTCGACCCGTTCTCCCTGATACGTCAACGCGAGCCGGGCACCCTCGCGAGCGAGCGCCTGAGCGATGGCCCACGCGATACTATTCTTGTTCGCTACTCCGATGACGAGCGCATTTTTGTCCTCGAGTAATCCCATCCCATTCTCCTCACCTGGGTGTGTGAATGCATTAGAGCCGATGAATGCGCTAGCGAGTCAATGCA
>DHWR01000065.1:1343-2931 GCA_002413265.1 Chloroflexi bacterium UBA5177 | reverse complement strand
GCGCCGAAGGTGTTGGTTTCGACCGCGTCAGCGCCCGCGGTGTAATAGGCAGCGTGGATATCCTTGACGACGTCCGGGCGCGACAGCGAGAGCAGATCGACGCAGCCTTCTTTGCCCCGGTAGTCGTCGTCGCTGAGGTCGCGCGCGTGCAGGCTCGTACCCATCGCGCCATCGAAGATGAGCACGCGTTCACGCAGCGCTTCCAGGAAATCGTGCGTCATGTTTCCCCGCGGCAAAGGCCGGCGCCTTCATGGCAGACGCGGTATTGGCAATGCTTGCCTTCTCTGATCGTATGGGTCCGTAGGATAGGGCGTCAAGCCGAACCGCACCGGCATAGGCTCCGATTGTTCAATCAGGAATGCGCTCTGGTTGCCCCGCGTATACCGCTCGATACGGACGATGCTGTCTAGAATGTAGCGGAGGCAGGCGCGCTCCCGCTCGTCCTCCGACATGGCCATAGCGGCACGGCCTCCCGCAGAATGCGGTCCGCGGCCGCAGACCGCTGACAGATCTCGACGACGTCCACCTTCCGGCCTACGCTCTCCTCCAGGTCGAGAATGAGGCCGCTGAGATCAAGCACCGTCCGACCGGGATCGAACTCCACGAGAAAATCGACATCACTATCGGGACGTGCGCTACCTCGGGCCACCGAGCCGAAGACACGGACGTTGGACGCGCCATGTGATGCGGCTATCTGCAGGATCTCCTTCCGCTTTGCGCGCAGATCCTCCATGGTCGGGCCGTGTTTGGCTGTCATCCCAGTGGCTCCTTAGCCACCCCTATTATAAGTCTCCAAACTTGATACGCCGGCAGCACTTCGAGCAACGGAATATAGGCGCTGAGGCCCGCTGACCTACCCTGAACAGTTTAATCTGGTGGCAGGGACGCGGAGGAGACCACCAACGGCAATCAACCAGCCTCTACCGCGCCAGAAACTGCTGATATGCCTTCTGCACGCTCTCGTAGTAGTAGTAGTACTGACTGCGAGGCGTGTTCAGGGATTGAAAAGTTGTCCCAATATTCGGAAACGTTTGCGGGTTGTTCAGAAACCCTTGCACCTCGGGAGTCGATGCGGCCATTGACGCCGCGGTCACTTCATCGAGGAGCGCCTGTTCGCGTGGTGAGAGCGTCGCGTGAAACTGCGCGAGCTTCTCCAGGAACGTCACCAGTTCATCCTGACTTGCCGTCTGGCCCTGTGTAGTCATAGTATTTCCTCCGTCATTGACTCAGGCAAGCTACGCTACTTGCTCCATGTGGCAGCCATTGTAGTCGCTGCCGACCGCCCCTGAGTACTGAGATCCCCCGGCCTCACCTAGACACCGTTGCACCCACGCACCAGTCGCGTACTACGTCTTCGCCATTGCACCAGCACGGCGTAGCGGGTCTGGTTATGCTGGAGGCGGCCTGATTCAGCACAGAATTCGTACTCGGTACTGCAGCAGGAGGCTGGCATGGGAGGCGCGGAAGACGTCTTAACAGCCAATCTTGCCCCCGGACCGGGTGGCAATCCGATTACCGATCAGTTGCGACCGTTCGAGGAAGACCCGTTGCGCTTTCTGCTGAGCATGCGTGAGGCGCACGGTAACGT
>DHWR01000065.1:369-1302 GCA_002413265.1 Chloroflexi bacterium UBA5177 | reverse complement strand
ATGCTGGAGGCGGCCTGATTCAGGACTGAATTCGTACTCGGTAC
Organism: Chloroflexi bacterium UBA5177; assembly: GCA_002413265.1. Lineage (GTDB taxonomy): Bacteria > Chloroflexota > UBA5177 > UBA5177 > UBA5177 > UBA5177. Next base: position 1,258 of record DHWR01000065.1, on the reverse strand, counting down.
TGCAACAGGAGGTTGGTATGGGAGGCGCGGTAGACGTCTTGACAGCCAATCTTGCCCCCGGTCCGGGTGGCAATCCGATTACCGATCAGTTGCGACCGTTCGAGGAAGACCCGTTGCGTTTTCTGCTGCGTATGCGTGAGGCGCACGGTAACGTCGTCCGTCTGCACCTGTGGCCCCAGCTGTGCCATCTGGTCAGCGATCCGAACAGCATCCGCTACGTTCTCTCGACGCACGCACAGAACTACCATGGTCCACCGGCGATGCAACGTGGGCGGTTACGAGATAGACAGAGCCTCTTGGGCAGCGGCCCGCAGAGTTTGAGCGATGAGTTTCAGCTGACCCGCCGCATGGAGAAGCTCGGCAGTGAGGTATTCCACCAGAAGCAGGTCGAAACCTTCGCACCGATCATGGTTAGAGATACCGCCGCGATGCTTCGGCGCTGGCAGAAACACGCGAAATCCGGCGAGCCGTTTGACGCTGAGCGGGACCTGCTGACCCTTACGCAAACGATTCTTGGTGACACTCTTTTTCACGCAGACCTGAGCAGAATTGGCCCGACTATCGCCCGTATCATGGCGGGTGGCCCACCACAATCCCGCGTATCCGTGTTCCAGCAACTGGAGCAGGCAAAGCCGGAATCCAACCGGCCCTGGCTCGAGGCAATGGAAATCCTGAATCAGTTCGTTGCCGATCTGGTTGAGGAACGCCGGCGGCAGGGGCCGGGCGAGAAAGATCTGCTCTCGATCCTCCTCTTCGACCGCGATGAGCTGACCGGCGAGTTCCTTCCAGAGCAGAAGGTGCTGGAAGCAGCATGGGCCTTCCTGATCGCCGGTCACTCAGCCGTGGCGAGCCTGTTGACCTGGACCTGCTTTCTGCTTTCGCAGCACCA
>DHWR01000065.1:0-130 GCA_002413265.1 Chloroflexi bacterium UBA5177 | reverse complement strand
TACCCTACACCCACATGGTGCTGCAGGAATCAATGCGGCTCTATCCGCCGGTGTGGATGTTCGCGCCGCGTATGACGACCAAAGACGACAGCATTGAGGGGTACCGCATCCCTGCCCGCTCCATAATCCT
>DHWR01000300.1:394-7297 GCA_002413265.1 Chloroflexi bacterium UBA5177 | reverse complement strand
CGAGCGATTGGTCATCCGCAGATAGTCGAGGGTCGCTGCGTCGACAGGGAAGAAACCTGCGGTCGCTCCGTACTCCGGAGACATGTTGGCCAGCGTGGCGCGGTCGGCCACTGAAAGCTGGGAGAGGCCCGTTCCCGCGTACTCGACAAACTTCCCGACGACGCCGTGCCGGCGGAGCAGCTGGGTGACAGTCAGCACCAGGTCCGTCGCCGTCGCGCCCTCGCGTAGGCGTCCATGGAACACAAAGCCGACGACCGTGGGCATCAGCAGGTACATCTGCTGGCCCAGCAGTGCTGCTTCAGCTTCGATCCCCCCGACACCCCAGCCGAGCACCCCCAGGCCGTTAACCATGGTGGTGTGCGAGTCCGTGCCCACCAGCGTGTCTGGAAGTGCCACCGTAACGTCGTCGAAGTGTCGTGTAGCCACGACGGGAGCCAGATACTCCAGGTTCACCTGGTGGCAGATTCCGGTGCCGGGTGGCACCACGCTGAACTGATTGAAAGCCTGCTGGGCCCATCGAAGGAGCGTGTAGCGCTCGCGATTGCGCTCGTACTCGAGCTCGACGTTGCGCGCGAAAGCCAGCGATGTGCCGAACATGTCGACCTGCACCGAGTGATCGATGACCAGATCGGCAGGGGCCAGCGGATTGATTTTCTGCGGGTCGCCTCCAAGCCGAGCCATGGCGGCTCGCATCGCGGCCAGATCGACCACGCCGGGAACTCCGGTAAAGTCCTGCAATAAGACCCGAGAGGGGAGAAAAGGAAATTCCCCGCGCTGCGTTCCGGAAGCCGTCCAGCCCGCCAGATTCATGACCTCGCCCTCCTCCGCGGAACCCTGCGCGTGCAACCGCAGGACGTTCTCGAGGAGGATCTTGACTGTGAACGGCATTTTGTCCGGAGCGGAACCCGCCTCCCGAGCGAGGGCGGCCAGGTTGTAATAGGTCAACGGACCGTCGGTCGTGTCAAGGGTGGCGCCCGTTCCAAATGGGTTCGTTCGATTCATTTGTCTTCTCCCGCGGTAGCTGAAGTTCTTTCTGCCGGCCGCCTGTTCGCCGTCCCGGTCAAATTATCGGTGCAAATCTCCAGAAATCGAATTAGATCGAGCCTCTCCTTCTCCGACAGGCCGGCGGTCATGACACCTCCTGCAAGCGCAGAGGAGCCGGGTGTCTGCTTGAGCAAGTCCAGGCCGCTGTCCGCGAGCGTTGCGTTGCGCACGCGTCGGTCCTCAGCGTCGGCCCGCAGCTCGACCAGACCCCTGCGAACCAGACCTTCAACGAGCCGAGAGACCGAGCTCTGCTCGAGCCCTAGCCGCTCTCGCATGGCCCTCTGGGAAAGCGGTCCTTCCTCGTAGAGAGTGAGCAACACGTCTCGCTGAGAAAGTGTCAGCCCATACGAGCGCAGTTCAGAGTCGACGGTTCGCCGGAGAGCTTGGTAACAGCGCTTGAGCCAATAGGTCGGCTGGCCCTCGAGAAACTCTCCCCGCGCGGCCCCTGGTGGAAAAGGGCCGACGGGGGACGATTTCGAGGCGGATGTCGCGGTCATATTGGAATTATATGCGTATACATACAAAACTGCAATCTGCCGGCACGTGGGAGCGTCCACGCGATCTTTCCTGCTTCTTCAGAAGAACCTGGGCGAGCTGGGCGGCGCCGATAACGGTCGTTCGGGCAAGCGCCTCCGCACAACCGTCCGAGCGTCGCCCTTAAAAACAGAGGGCGCACCATTTGGTGCGCCCTCTGAAAAACTTCTCGCTAGTCGAGGATTACTTCCTCATCTTGCGAATGGTGCGTCCAGCGAGGACTCCCAGCGCGCCCAGGAGGGCGAGCGGGGCCAGCGGGCTGGTCGGATTGCCGCCGTCAGCGCCGCCGGTCTGCGGCAGGCTGCTCGGAGCAGCGCTGGACAGCGCTGCCTTGCTCAGCTTGGCCGCTCCGTTAGAGCTGTAGACGTAGGTTCCACCTGCACCCGTCGGCGGGACGGTAGGTACCACAACCGGCTTCGTCACGTGGACTTTGGTCGGCTTCGTCGGAGCTACGACGACGGCAGCTGTGGTGTTGGTCGGCGCTGCAGACGGCTTCGGCGTGTTCGTGGGAACCGCGGCGACCGTCGTGTCGGTCGGCGCAGGCGTAGCCGTTGGTGGTGCCGGCGTCGGCGTGTCTGTTGGCGGTGCCGGCGGAGGCGTAATTGGCGTCGGGATGAACGTCGGCGGTGGCGGAGGTGTGGGACCGCCCGGCGTCGCAGTCGCGGCAGAGGTTCCAAGGGTGCTGGTTGGCGTCACAGTCCCGGCGCCAGCCGCAGGCGTCGCCGTTGCCGCAGCCGTCGTGGCCGCCTCGACGAAGACTCCACCAATGGTCAGATTGCCGGAGGCTCCCGTACCGGAAGCAGCCTTCGTCTGATAGAGGCTGCCGGTGGTGCCGGTTGAGGTCGCCTCGTAGAAGGTGCCGTTACTGCCGGTCGCGGTGTTCGCGAAGCACTGTGCGGTAGTTCCAGTCGTGCCTTCGAAATACTGGAAGCAGCCATTACGACTCGCACTGGTGTCGTTGTTGATGAACCATACAAGCTTCGAGCCCGCAGGAAACCCTGCGAGGGTTGCGGCTGAAGTTGGCGTCACGCCTGCCGGCGGACTGGCCGCGGCACAGGGTCCGCCCGTGTCATACGCACCGCTCAGGGTTCGCGTCGTGCCGACGACTAGGGCAGCGCCATGCTGATCGGTGGTCTGCGTCGAGCTGAATGCAGCGCTCGCGCAGGTGATTGTCAAAGTGATGCCGGTGCAGCTACCCATCGTGGTGCTCTGGGCGCCGCTGGCGGCGGTGACTTGAATGAAGCAACCGGCCGTGGTGGCTCCATCGGGGAACGCCTGGGTCGTGGTAACGCCGGTTGCACTGGCAGTCAACGTCTGATCGGCGCCGAACTGCCCGATGGTGCCGCCTGTCTGCGCGTGGCTTGGTGAGAGCCCTTGCACGGCAAGCGCTAACACAAGTCCAGTGGCTCCGACAGCTATTTTCGTTCGCGTAATGAACCTCATAGCGACTCCTGAAATCGGATCTGACTTCGGGACACCGGCGGGCAATGGTGTTCCGAGCCGAAAACCGCGTGGCTCCCCTGCTTGACCTCCTTCACTGACCTCTGACTCCTCGGCCGTGCCGCCCGCGGGCGCGGCTCAACCTATCCTTCCCAGTCTAGCCATAGCGCACAGCGCATGCACGCACAAACTGGGTCTTCCGACGGCTAATACGCTCGTTCTCCAAACTTGTAACAGAATGGTAGGAAATTCACGGACCTCACGCTCCTTGAGAGAAGGCTCACGGACTGGACCCGCTACGTGCCGCCTGTGCAGGCGCATTCGCGGTCCGGCTCTCCAGGTAATCGACCAGGTCGCGAACCTGAGTCGGAGTGAGAACGTTGCCATACGAGGGCATGCCGCCTCCACCCCGCGCGATGCGATAGATGAATTCCCCCTCGGTTAGCTGATCCCCCACGGAGCTGAGGTCGGGCCCGCGCAGTCCGCCGACACCATTGAGCTGGTGGCAGGCCAGACACGCCATGTTGTGCATCAGATGTGCGCCCTCGAGTCGAGGCCCGGAGAGTCCGCGCAGATCCTTCGCCGCGATGGATGGTACCTGGTCTCCATTTGGCCCTAGCTGCGGTTTCCAGGGTTCCTGATATCCCAGAAAGATCAGAACCAGCGTGGAGCTCGCGGCCAGCAGGACGGTCGCAATCGCCCAGGGACGGCGCGCGTAATGTCGCTCTCCCTTGTTGGCAAGCGGAAAGAGGAACAGCACGCCAAAGCCGATGGCCGGCGCCAGAATGATGACGTACGGCGTCACCGCCGCTCCCATGGGAGTCACCCCAATCAGCGCCAGGATCGCGAAATACCAGATCAGATACCAGTCCGGCTTCGGGTTGCCGGGAGCTGTCGGATCGGCTTTGGCTCCGAGGTCCTGCGCGCCCAGGAAGACCGCCAGCGCGATGATGACGATGAGCAGAGCAGCACTCATCACGGCGTCCTTCCAGACACCGCTCGGGAAGAAGGGCTCGCCGTCGTTGTGGAGAATTTCCTGGTACTCAGCCCAGTAGGTCTGTGGATTGACCGGCTTGCCTGGAACCGGCCACTCTGAGATTCCCTTGTAGATCACCAGGTAGATGTGGACGGTGACGAACGTGATGATGCCGGCCGGGACCAGCCAGATATGAATCGCGTACACGCGCGTCAGCGTCTGGCCGTTGACGTTTGGTCCAGCATTGAGCAGCTGCTCTACCCAGGCGCCGATGATCGGCGTCCGTGCCGCCTGCTCAGCTCCAACCACGATCGCCCAGTAGGCATCCTGGTTCCAGCGAAGGAGCTGCCCAGTGAAGGCCATTGCCAGTGTCAGGATCAGCAGCACCGAGCCGGTGAGCCACTGTAGCTCTCGAGGGTATTTGTAGGACCCCGTGAGGAAGTGCGCCGTCATGTGGATGAAGATGAGCATCACCATCGCCGAGGCGCCCCAGTAGTGAATCCCGCGGAGCACGTTTCCGAGCAGCTGGTGATGCGAGATGTAGTTGAGGCTGTCGTAGGCGTGGTCAGGCGAGGGGACGTAGGTCATCGCCAGGAAGATGCCCGTGACCACCTGAACCATGAACGCGGTCAGCACGGCGCTTCCGAACACGTACCACCAGTTCACGCTGCGGGGTATGGGATGCAGCGCCGTGGCCTTGAAGATCATGGTGATGCCGAGGCGCTCGTCCAGCCATTTGTAGGTGGCCTCACCGAACCTCAAGAGCTTTTCCACGGCTGTTCCTAGGTGACCACCGGCTGCTTCACAGCCTGGATTTCGACTCGGCCGTTTCGAATGCGCAGGGGATAGGTGAAAAGACCTCTCGGCGCCGGCCCGCCGGCTACGGAACCGTCTCCGTAGAAGACGCTGCCATGGCAGGGACAGAGGAAGATCTTAGGGTCCTGAAGCCAGAGAACAGGACAGCCCAGATGCGTGCAGTAGGCCGCGAAGGCGGTGAATGAGCTCGGGCCGTTGCGCCGCAGCCAGGCCTTCGTTTTTTGAGTCGAGCCGGACCAGGCTTGAACCGGGCCCTGATCGTAGTCGTACACCACCGCGACCGTCTTGCCGATCTTGAAGTTGTCGACGGCGCCGACGTCACGCCAGACCGAGGGCGGAGGCTTGATCAACGGGCTGAGGACGAAGCCGATGATCGGAATGCCGAGGATCAGGCCCCCCAGGCCTCCGACGCTCAGGATGAAGAGGGTCATGAACCCCTCCCGGGTCATGAGCTTCCTAGCGAGGTTCATGCCGCAGCTCCTGCACCCAATTCACCAGACCGTAGGCGGCCAGGAGAACCCCAAGAACGGACATGAACTCGTTGGTCACCAGTCCCAGGAAGCCAAGGCTGATCCCCCCGGCCATGGTGATCGGCCAGATGGTAGGCGGAGGCAGATGGATATGCTCCACGTGCTCCTCCGTCTCGCTCGCTGGCATCTCTGGCGGCGTGGCGGCGAAGTGGTCTTCCGGGGTCTGTTCTGTGTCCAGCTGGGTCTGCTCCGGCTGCATTACGTTCGATCCTCCTCAGGCACTCCCATTTAGAACAGGGTGCGCAGGTAGACGAGTGAAAAGATCAACACCCAGACGCCGTCGACGAAGTGCCAGTAGTAGCCGATCGCCTTCACCGGAGTCTCGTGCCCAGGTCTCCAGTCTCGCGAGAGATACAGCAGCGTCGACAGCGCGAGTAGACCGACGAACACGTGGAAACCATGGAATCCCGTAAGGGTGAAGAAGGTGGTGCCGAACTCTCCCTTGCCGTGAATCGTGACGTTTTCGGCATAGAGCTTCGCGTACTCGGTGAGCTGTCCTATAAGGAAGGTAGCTCCCAGGGTGATCGTTGCCAGCAGCCAGAGGTTGAACATTCTCTTGTTCCCTCTGCTCAGGTACTTTTCGGCAGTGATCATCGTACCGGAGCTCGCGAACAGCGCAAGACTGAAGAAGTAGGTGCGCGGGATCTCCAGCTGCGTGGACGTGAAATGGAACGAATACACGGAGTACATCACGATCAGCGAGATGAAGAAGATGGACTCCGAGCTGATGAAGAAGAGCATAAGCATGCGCGCCGGCGTGAGCTCGAAGCCCCGCTTCGGCGTGGCCTTCACCGGAGTCGCCACCGCCGCACGCGCCGGTAGAGCGGCTACCGCCTGAGCGACTTCCGGCCGCGCCGCGACCTCGGACTCGGATCGCGCGGTCGGTGAAGGCTCCATGACCGCGCCGGCACTCGACTCGTGCCGCTCGTACCGCCAGTCGGGAGCTTCCGGATGTGCCAGATCCCACAACGGGCGGCGGCTGCGCACCACAGGAATGGTCGCGAAGTTATACGCCGGCGGCGGCGAAGGTGTCATCCACTCGAGCGTCCAGGCATTCCAGGGATTGGGCCCTGCTATCCGCCCGCTTTTCAGGCTGACGAAGATGTTGTAGATCAAAATCGCGGTCGATCCGGCAATGATGAACGCCCCGATCGACGACAGCATGTTGGGTATGGCCCACTCCGGGTTCGTCCACGTGTAGACGCGGCGCGGCATGGCGACAAGGAAGTGCTGGGGGAAGAAGGTCAAATTGAACCCGATAACCATCGTCCAGAAGTTCCACTTGCCGAGCCTCTCGCTCAGCATTCGGCCGGTCATCTTGGGGAACCAGTAGTAGACCCCGCCCAGCACCAGGAACATGGTGCCGCCGAAGAGCACGTAATGGAAGTGTGCGACGACGAAATAGGTGTCGGTGGTGGCGTAGTCGAGCGGAACGACTGAGAACATGATCCCGCTGATGCCGCCGATGGTGAACTGGAGAATGAATGCCGCCATGAACAGCATGGCCGTGTGCCAGCGAATGGATCCGCCGTACATCGTGCCCAGCCAGTTGAAGATCTTCAC
>DHWR01000300.1:0-146 GCA_002413265.1 Chloroflexi bacterium UBA5177 | reverse complement strand
CAGTTGAAGATCTTCACCCCGGTGGGCACGGCGATGATCATACTCGTGGCGGCAAAGAACGCTTGCTCGCTGCTGGTCAGCCCGACCGTGAACATATGGTGGGCCCATACCAGGAATGAAATGAAGCCGATGGCCAGCCCGGAAAA
>DHWR01000286.1:1536-5480 GCA_002413265.1 Chloroflexi bacterium UBA5177 | reverse complement strand
CGGCATCATCACGCTGTCTCACGGCTCGGGGAGCGCTACCGTCGATGCCGGAACCTTCAACATCAACTCTCCGGACACGGTGCGCATCTACACCATGCCAATCAGCAATCTCGATAGCTACATCCTGATAGGCAGCTTCAACTAGAGAATTCGCCCACCCTCCACCAGAAACTGAGAGCGCACTTCTAGTGCGGACGGCTCCCGAACCGGGCCGGTGCGTCACTCAGCGACGGGCACTAGACTTCGTCTCGCTGCGTCCCCATACTTGAGCTAACCAAGCTGAGCCGCTAGGGGAGTCGTGACCGGCCAGTCGAGCTCAAACGAACAGAACGTCGAGATCGCGTCCGGGACGCTGATGTTGCCCGGTATCCTGGGTTTGCTTGCCGGGCCTCACGGCGCCGTCGTGTTCGCCCACGGAAGCGGCAGTGGCCGACTGAGCCCACGCAACAATGCGGTCGCCCGCGTTCTACAAAAGGCCGGCCTCGCAACGCTGCTGGTAGATCTGCTCACAGAGTTCGAGGCGGAGGACCGCCGCCACGTGTTCGATATCGAACTTCTCGCCGGGCGGCTCCTGGATTGCAGTCGTTGGATGGAGGAGCGGCAGGCTGCGCAAACCCTTCCCCTCGGCTACTTCGGCGCGAGCACCGGCGCAGGCGCCGCGCTGGTCGCCGCGGCACACGCCGGCAACAAGGTCGGGGCGGTGGTGTCACGGGGCGGCCGGCCAGACTTGGCCGGCGAGCACCTGCCTGACGTGCTATCTCCAACACTCCTCATAGTTGGCGGTCGCGACGAGCGCGTTATCGAGATGAACATAGAGGCTCTCTCCCGCCTACGCTGCATCAAGGAGCTTGTTATCGTGCCGGGAGCAACGCACCTCTTCGAGGAGCCTGGCACGTTGGAGGAGGTGTCACACTTGGCCCGCGACTGGTTCCTCAAGTATCTGGGTAGCTCGCCACTTTGAGCTGAGCGGTGAGAACTGATGGATGCTGCTAGACGGTAATTCGCAATGCGTCCGCCGCGCACTCACGCCGCAAGGCTTGCGCGGTGGGCGTACTACCACCTGAACCAGCCGCGTTTCTTTTTGCTAGACGCAGCATCCTTTTCAGCTTGCTCCTTTGCCATCGTTTCCTGAAGTTCTTGCAGCTTGATGTCAGCCTCGAGTTCCGCAATCCGCCGGTCGATCTGTTGCTTGAGCTCCTTCGTGGCCTGACCATCCTTCAGCGCGTGCAGCTCTTCACGCAGCTCCACGATTTCTCGATTGTGGCGCTCGATCGCCGCCTGAATTTCTGCCGATTCGTTCATCACACTCCAGTGTAGAGATTGTGTTTCCGGTTGCGACTTAGCGACTGAATGCAGAAATCGTAGAAGCAAGCATCGTGCAACTGGCGTTTTCGGTTGGACGTGTTCACTTTGGCCTACCTGAGTGTTGTAAGGATTGTCGCGGCAAAACACAGGACGAATGCATCGTCCGCACGCCAGGAGATTTCAGTGCAAGAATTACGGTCCGAAGGGGGAACGAGTGCAGAACATCCGCGTAGTGGATGACGAACGTTCCCCCGAGCTCGACGACGCATCGCTGGTCGACGCCGCGCAGCGGGACCCGCCGCTTTCGACTCGCTCTACACGCGTTACGTCGACCGCGTGTACTCCTATCTTCGATCTCGGGCTGACAACGACGAAGATGCGGCCGACCTCACCCAACAGGTGTTCCTGCAGGCTCTGGATGGCCTGCCTCGCTACCAGAACCGCGGGCTGCCATTCGCGGCCTGGCTCCTCTCAATAGCGCGAAACCTCGCCATCAACTTCCACAAGGGGTCTCGCCGGCCGATGCCATGGGATCTTCTTCCCGAGGCTTTGCAAGCCTCCGGCGATGACGACGTGGGAGGGCGAGCCGCTCGAGGAGATCTCATCGACACGCTTTTCGCGCATCTGGATCCGCATGCTCGCGAGCTTTTGCTCCTGCGTTTTGGCGCAGACCTTACCGTCGCCGAAATCGCGCTGGTGATTGGCAAGAGCGAAGCGGCGACTCGCATGCGCCTCATTCGTACCCTCCGCACTCTCAGGGAGAACTACCATGACGAATTTTGACGATCTCGATCCCGAATTGACGGTGCAGGAGCGCTCCGATCCGGCCTTCCGGCACCTGATCTCCGACCTGCAGAATATCTGCTCCACGAACATCTCGGCGCAGCCACGAGCCGACATTGCTCGCAGGCTGGGACTGGCCCCCGCGAAAGCATCGGCGACCGTCGCTGCACGCGGCCCCATCCTCGTTGCTCCCTTACCGCCTTCCCATCGAGGGCATCTGCGAAGGCCGCGCGCCTCCGGCTGGCTGCTCTCCGCCGCAGCGGCTGCGTTCATCGCGCTCGGCGGAACTTTTGGTTACCTGCACCTCCAAACTCCCGCGACCGCCTCCGCCGCGCAGGTGCTTCGGCGGGCCGCTCTGGCCGTCACTGCTGCCTCCCCAGGTCAGGTGATTTACGAAGTTACGATCGTGCGACTCCTCCGACAACCGTCTGCCCAAGTAGACGCTAGGGACATCACCGCGGAGCAGTGGACTCAGCTGGCTGCCGACGGAAACCCCGCGCATCGATCTCCGGGAATCCAGCGCAAATCCGGCCGCGGACGAGAGAACAGTTGCCGATGCTGCCGGTTATGTCTGGACCTACAGCCCAAGCTTGAACACGGTGAACAAGAACGCCTGGACGCCCGGTAAGCCGTTCTTCCAACCACCGCCCGCATCTGATCCCGAGGCCATTCTCTACCTGCCGAAGCAAACAATGAATGCTCCGCAGGTGCCGGGAGGCATGCGGGAACTGCTGCTCGCGGCGGCTAAGGGCACGGATGGCCAGATCCGGCTCCTGCCGCAACAGAGTGTCGACGGCGCCACGGTGGACGTGGTCCAGGTGACTCGGCAAATTGCCGGGGCGTCGTCGCAACAACCCGAGGGCTGGACCGCCAACGTCATCACCATCTACCTCGACTCGAGCACGTACCTGATCAGACGGATCGACATAGGTGGCAGGAACCCAGAGGGGGTCACGCTGGCCGAGCAACGGCTCGACATAACGACATGCGAGATCCTGCCGGCTTCGGACGTTCCAACGGGCGTATTCACCTTCACGCCTCCCCCAGGGACGAACGTGTGCACGATCGTCGATGCCACTACCTCGCCTCCCGCATCAAGCTGCACGATTGCTGGACCTAGGAAACACTAACTGCTCGAAACCCGGCGAAATGGGGGAGTCCGGTTCCTAAACCGGGCTCCCCATCTTCATGCGCTACGGCTAAACTTCTGGCTTCAACCCCGGGGGGGCGATCAGGCCCTCGTCACCTTTCGGCGCGAATGGGCCACCTTCCGAGACGCCGTGGACACCATCCTGGCGCAGCGAGAGGAGCCATGACCGCGCCACACGCGACCGACATCATCAGCGGCTACCTGGCTCGTCTTGACTGTGAGGCCGCCGACCTTCCCCTTCGTGAGCGGCGGGAGCTCATTGCGGGAATACGCGAGCACATAGCCGAAGCGTGCGCAGCCATGCCCGAGGAGACGGACGCCGATGTTCTAAACTTTCTGGACCGGCTTGGTGATCCCGCGGAGCTGGCGTCCGACGAGCGAGACCGTCTTGGGCTTCGCGTCCAGTCCCGAGCGCAGGCCGGCATGCTGGAGATCGGCGCCCTGCTACTCACGCCCCTGTTCTGGCCGGTCGGAGTTATTCTGCTCTGAGCCTCCAGCGCCTGGAACGTGCGCGACAACCTCATCGGCACGCTCATCCCACCTGGCGGTCTGTTCGTGTCACTCTCCGTTTTCGGCCTTGCGTTGAGCACGCCCGGCCAGGTCTGTCATTCCGGCAGCCTCAATGGAGCGAGAGCGGTATCCACCTGCAGTGGTGGGCTGCAGCGCCCGAAGCCGTAATCCTGCCTGTCGTGTTCATCATCCTCCT